>JAOPYG010000180.1 GCA_025964685.1 Actinoallomurus sp.
GAGGGGCGCGGCGTCGATACGATCCTCGGCCCGGAGATGCGTTCGACGGGAGAGGTCATGGGCATCGACGCCGACTTCGGCACGGCGTACGCGAAGTCGCAGGCGGCCGCGTACGGGTCGCTGCCGACGAAGGGCCGAGCCTTCGTCTCTGTGGCAAACCGTGACAAACGAGCGATGATCTTCCCGGTCAAACGCCTGGCTGACCTAGGTTTTGAGATTCTCGCAACCGAGGGCACCGCTGAAGTCCTGCGACGCAACGGCGTCCATGCCAAGATCGTCCGAAAGCACAGCGCCGGGCCCGGACCGGACGGCGAGCCGACGATCGTGCAGCGCGTTCTCGACGGCGAGGTCGACCTCATCGTCAACACCCCGTTCGGCAGCCCCGGGCACTCCGGGCCGCGGCTCGACGGATACGAGATCCGTACCGCGGCGGTGCTTCGCGGCGTTCCCTGCCTCACCACGGTGCAGGCGCTCGGCGCGGCGGTCCAGGGCATCGAGGCGATAACGGCCGGCAACGTCGGCGTGCGGTCGCTTCAGGAGCACGCGGAGCACCTCAGGGGGATCGGTTGAGCGGAGGAGGCGGGTGACGGACTCGCCGGTGCAGGTGCCGGGAACGCTGCTCACACTGCGGCGGGCCGGGGCATACCACACGATGACGCTCGTCGCCCCGGGCGTGGCCGAGCGTTTCCGGCCGGGCCAGTTCGTCGCCCTCGCGGTCGGCGGTGAGCAGTCCAGCATGCTGCTGCGCCGCTGCTTCTTCGTCCGCGAGGTCAAACCGGACTACGGCGGCACCATCGAGATCGTCTTCTCGGTGCGCGGCAAGGGGACCGGGTGGCTGGCCGCGTTGCGGCCGCGCGACATCATCGATGTCGCCGGACCGCTCGGCCGGCCGTTCCCGCTGCCGCGCGACCCGGTGACGTGCGTGCTCCTTGGCGTCGCGCACGCCAGCGCCGCGCTGTTCCCGCTCGCCGCCGTGCTCCGCCAGCGCGACTGCCGGCCGTGCTTCCTGCTCGGCGGGGCCGGTTCCGACGACGTCCTCGGCGCCCGCGGCGCGCGGCGCGCCGGCGACTCCGTCGCGGTGGCCACCAGGGACGGCTCGCTCGGCTCGGCCGGACAGGTCGAGGACCTGCTGCCGGAGCTGATCGAGACCGCGGGGGCCGACGTCGTGTACGCCTGCGGCCCGCTGGACACGCTGCGCACGGTCACCCGCATCGCCGCCGGCTACGGCATCCCCGCGCAGGTCGCCGTCGAGGAGCCGATGGCGTGCGGCACCGGCGTGTGCATGGCCTGCGCGCTGCCGGTGGTCGGCGATGACGGCGCCACGCACATGGTGCGCACCTGCGTGGAGGGCCCGGTGTTCCGCGGCGAGCGCGTGCGCTGGGACGACGTCGGCACCATCCCGTTCGACGCGCTGGGTGCGCCGCGCGCCCTGCGCCTCGGAGAACGCCCATGAGGTGCCCAGGGGACGGGGAGTCATGAGCGTCGACCTGCGGGCACGGCTCGGTCACGCCGTGCTCCCGAACCCGATCATGACCGCCGCCGGCTGCGGCGGCGCGGGCCGCGAGCTCGGGCGCTTCTTCGACGTCGCCAAGCTGGGTGCGTTCGTCACGCCGTCGATCGCCCCGGAGCCACGCGCCGGACGGCCGGCCCCCCGGCTGGCCGAGACGCCGAGCGGCGTGCTCAACTCCACGGGCCTGCAGGGGCCGGGCATCGATGTCTTCCTGACCCGCGACCTGCCGTGGCTCGACCAGCAGGGCGCCCGAGCGGTCGTCTCCATCGCCGGGAACAGCATCGAGGACTACGCCGAGGTCGCTGCCCGCCTCGCCGACGCCCCGGGCGTGACCGCGGTCGAGATCAACACCGCCTGCCCCAACGTCGGGGACCGCGGCCTGATGTTCGCCGCCCACCCGATGGCCGCCGCCGAGGTCGTACGCGCCGTACGCGCGCACACCCGCCGCGGCGTACCCGTCCTGGCCAAGCTGTCCGCCGACGTCACCGACGTGGTGGGCGTCGCCATGGCCTGCGCCGACGCGGGCGCCGACGGCCTGTCGATGATCAACACGTTGCACGGCATGGTCGTCGACACGACCACGCTTCGCCCTCGCCTGGCGGGCGTCACCGGCGGGCTTTCGGGCCCGGCCATCCGGCCCGTGGCGGTCCGGTGCGTCTACCAGGTGCACGCGGCGCTGCCCGAGGTCCCGATCGTCGGGATGGGCGGCGTACGCACCGGCCTGGACGCGCTCGAGCTCGTGCTGGCGGGCGCGTCGGCGGTCGCCGTGGGCACGGCCAACATCCACGACCCGTCCGCGAGCGTACGGATCCTGCGTGAGCTGGAGACCGCGCTGCGCGAACGCGGCATCGCCCGCCTGGCCGACGCGGTGGGGCTGGCCCACAAACCGGCGGGCACGCTGATCCGGCGCATCGACCCCAACGTCGGCGTGGGTGAGCCCACGGAACAGGAGACTCTGCAGTGAACCTCGCCCCCATCGCCGTCGCCCTGGACGCGCCGGACCTCGAGACGGCCGCCCGCTGGGCCACGCTGGTGACGCCCCACGTCAACACGGTCAAGGTCGGCCTGGAGCTGTACCTGCGGTACGGGCCGGACGTGGTCGCCAGCGTCCGCGGCGCCAGCGGCGTGCAGGTCTTCCTCGACCTCAAGCTGCACGACATCCCCGCCACGGTGGCCGGCGCGGCCCGCGCCGTCTCCCGCCTCAAGCCCGCCTACCTCACCGTCCACGCCACCGGCGGCGCCGCGATGATCCGCGCCGCGGCCGAGGCCGCACCCAACACCAAGATCGCCGCGGTGACGGTGCTCACGTCGCTGGCGGAGGAGGACCTGACGAGCCTCGGCCTCGCCGGCCCGGCCCTGGACGCCGTACGCCGGCTGTCGGCCCTGGCCGTCGAGGCGGGCGCCCAGGCGCTCGTGTGCTCACCGATGGAGGTCGCCGCGGTACGCGCGGAGGTGGGACCCGAGGTGACGCTGATCACGCCCGGCGTACGCCCGCACGGGACGGCGGCCCAGGACCAGGCCCGGGTGGCGACACCGGAGGAGGCGCTGGCGTCCGGCGCGGACCTGCTCGTGATCGGCCGCCCCATCACCGGCGTCCCGGACCCGGGCGCCGCGGCCGCGGGCATCGCCGCGTCACTGCGCCGCCTCAAGGGTGCCCGCGCCTGACGTAGCCGCGAGGTCACAGGAGCGCCTCAGGAGCATCGTGGGCCCCTAAGGGTCAGCCGGGTAGGCAGGAGCCCTGCGGTGGCCTCAGAGGCGGTCTCAGATGGGGATACGCGGGTCATATGCGGATTCGGTGCCCGTCGGATGCGGTCGTTCGATGGTTTGGAACGTGCCATACCGAAGCCGCGGCGCTGAGCAGCCGGCGGCGTCGCCACCTCGCAACAACGCCGAGCTCACCATGAGCCGCCGTGATCGCCGCTACCCACCGTCCGCACCACCGACCCGAGCCCCCCGGCCGACCAGCCGCCCGAGTGGTCCGGGCCGCTACCCGCCCGACCGCCTGCACCGCCGACCCGAGTCGCCACCCGCCCGGACGACGGGGCCGCCATGACCGAGCGAACGGCCACGCCGACCGTCGCGACACCCCGCCAGGCCTGAGCCCGCTGCGCCGCCGACCGGCCATCCGGGCATCGGCCCGGCAGACCACCTGTCCGGCCGGCTGGTGCCCGGCCACACCACCCGGCCGACGGGCCCCACCCTCGGCGGTCTGCGGTGGTTCTCGTGGACGCCGGCTCGGCGCTTGCGAGACGTGGCCATCGCGCAGCGGACTCCGGCGCGTACCGACGCTCTCGTGGCGCGCTTCGACGGAGCCTCGGCCGCCGAGAGGTCACGGGACGTCGGCCATCCCGGGGGCCCGCCACGGGCCGCCGGTCCCGGCGCGAGTGCCGCCGCGTCCGCTCCGCCGTGTCCCGGAGTTCGGGCGGTCATCGGCTCGGCGCGGCGGCGCGGGCCGGTGTGTGCTTGATCACGTCAGACCGCCTCGCGTTCGGTGGTGGCTCGTCTGGGTGGTTTGTTCTCGTTTGGGCAATTGAGGAGAAGAGTGAGCGAGCGCAGTCGGGATGGGCGGCGAAACGTGTCTCTCATGGCGGTCCGCGCCGCCGTTTCGTCTTGACTGGCCCATTTGCCCCTCGCAAGAAACGCCAGGCCGTCGTACGGTTCGGGGTGAAGCAACCCCCCTGATTGGGTACTCTGCGTGTTCAGGACAGCTCATAGAGTGACATCTGCAATTTAATGACGGGCTAAACGGGCTTTCACGTTGCTTTATGGGCCCTGAACTCGCTAGGTTCCCAAGCCGTCCGACTCAATCGAGTGGAAACACGAGGTGACCCGGCGTGGCGCTTCCGCCCCTAACCCCTGAACAGCGCGCCGCAGCCCTGGAGAAGGCTGCCAAGGCCCGCAAAGAGCGTGCCGAGGTCAAAGACCGCCTCAAGCACGGGGGAATCTCCCTTGCTGAGGTTCTGAAAGATGGTCAGGCCGACGACGTAATCGGAAAGATGAAGGTGTCGGCACTACTGGAATCACTGCCTGGCGTCGGAAAGGTTCGCGCTAAGCAGATCATGGAGCGGCTCGGTATCGCCGAGTCCCGCCG
>JAOPYG010000243.1 GCA_025964685.1 Actinoallomurus sp.
GTACGGGAGGCCCCCTAGTGACCCGAGTGCTCGTCGTGGAAGACGAGGAGTCGTTCAGCGACGCACTGTCGTACATGTTGCGCAAAGAGGGCTTCGAGGTCGCCGTCGCGGCGACCGGACCGGACGCCCTCGATTCGTTCGATCGCGCCGGTGCCGACCTCGTCCTGCTCGACCTGATGCTGCCCGGGCTGCCCGGCACAGAGGTGTGCAGGGAGCTGCGCACCAAGTCCAACGTTCCTGTGATCATGCTGACCGCCAAGGACAGCGAGGTGGACAAGGTCGTCGGCCTCGAGCTCGGGGCGGACGACTACGTCACCAAGCCGTTCTCCTCACGCGAGCTCGTCGCCCGTATCCGCGCGGTACTGCGCCGCCGCGGCGACGTCGAGGAGCTCGCCCCTCCGACCCTCGAGGCCGGACCGGTCCGCATGGACGTCGAACGCCATGTCGTGACGGTGTCCAGCCGTGAGGTGCCGCTCCCGCTGAAGGAGTTCGAGCTGCTGGAGGTGTTGCTGCGCAACGCCGGCCGGGTGCTGACCCGGATGCAGCTCATCGACCGCGTCTGGGGTGCCGACTACGTCGGTGACACCAAGACCCTGGACGTCCACATCAAGCGGCTGCGAGCCAAGATCGAGCCGACGCCGTCGACGCCGCGGTTCATCATCACCGTGCGTGGTCTCGGCTACAAGTTCGAGCCCGACGAGTAAGGATCCGTCTCGTGACGCCGGCCGGCGTCACGAGACGGGTTCGATCGGGCGGACGGCTCAGGCCGACGGAGTGGCGGAGGCCCTCTTCTTCGAGCGTGCCTTCAGCTTCGTACGGGCCTTCTGCGCGGTGCCGGCCTGCGGCGAGGTGCTGCCGGTCGGCGGTTTGGACGTACCCGGCTGAGGAGTCGCGGACGGGGCCGGCGCGACCGGAGCCGGGGCCGGGGCGTACGTCGCGTAGTAGCCGTTGCGCGGCACCACGGGGACGTCCAGCGTGATGGCGCCCGCCCGCTGGAAGTTGAGGGTCAGGCGTACGGTCTCGCCCCCGGAGAAGGCTCTCGTGAGCCCCTTGAGGATGAGCTTGGACGAGGGCGCGGGAGCTGCCGCGGGCGCGGCGGGCGCCGAGGTGCCAGGAGTGCCGGGAGTCGACGACTGCCGGACCGGGGCGTTCGGCGACTGGCCGGGCTTCGCCGCGCGGCCCTTGGTCGCCTTCGGCGGGGGGGTGAGCGTGGGACTCGTCGTGGGCGGGGCGGGCGCCGCCGGGACCGTCTGGACGAGGTTGACCAGCCTGTTCGGCGGCAGGTCGACGGCTCCACCGGCGATCTCCACCGACTGCGCCACGCCGGGGGCCTGCGCCGCCACGAGGCGGTCCGGGGAGGTGTCGTTGTTGACGAACCACGCGTAGAGCGGTGCGGAGCCGCCCGCGGTCAGCCGCTGGGCCGGCGCGGGACCGAGCAGGAAGGCGTTACGGATGTCGACCTGGTGCGCGGAGGCGTTGACGCCCTCGACCAGCCGGGTGGGGAGCGAGCTCTCAGGATGCCCTCCGGCTGCGCAACCGGATACCAGCGGGGCGGCGGCGAAGACGCCGGCGACGGCGGTGGCGACGGCCCGGCGGCTGTTGCGGCTCACGGCGTCGTACTCTCCTTGCGGGTTATCCGGGCGGATTCCGGGATGTTTCGGCAGGCGCGCGAAACGCCAGACGGAAGCGTAGCGGTACTCGTTCGGAGTGCACGCGGGGGGTTGACGCGGAGGCTTCGCTCAGCTCGGCGTCTGCAGCGGCCGCAGGTCGGCGGTGATGTCACGGCCTGCCTGGAGGTCTCTGAGGATCTTACGCACGATGCGGTCGGTGCGGACCAGGACCGCGGTCAGCCCGGTGGCCCTGTACGTCGAGGAGAGCACCCGGTCGGGGTCGTCGGCGACGAGGGCTGCTCCGGGTGCGGTGCCGTCGGCCAGGCGGCTCACGTCGCCGTCGTCCTTGTCCGTGCGGTCGTCGGCGACGAGCCAGACCTGAAGCCGCTGAGTTCCGGCTTGCCGGATGACGCCCTGCGCGGCGGCGTCACAACCGCACTCGCGGGGGACGACCAGAACGACCCCGGCGACATTGATGAGTTCGGTCACCGGGACACGTTTATGACGGAAGATCACATTGCCGGCGGGAAGAGCGCCGCCGACGTCACCGGGACGCAGCCGCTGCGGCCCCGTGGGCGGCACCTGGATGGTCCGGGGGTTCGGGCGGGGCGAGATGACGGTCATCAGCACCCCGCTGATCAGGGCGATGAGCACGGCGCTCGCGATGAACGGGGCGGCGATGCCGTAGCGCGTGAAGGGGCGGCCGACGCGGTCCCAGCGCTCGCGGCGGCGCCGTTGCCGCAGCTCACGACGGTACGCGATCATGTCGCGATCGAGCTCACGTGCGTCGTCCGGGACAACGACGTCGACCTTGGGGAGCCCGTAGTCGTCATGGTCGCCGTGAAGCCCCACGCCACACCTACCTTCTCGGACCGCTGTGGTCGTGCGCGGGCGGTGAACCTCCCGCCGAGCCGGGCTCAGGGGGGTGTCCACACCCGTGCCGATCCGTCCAACTCCAGTATGAGCCGCTTCCGCCGCTGTGTGCGCGGTGCGGCACAATCCGATCCGCAGGTGCGCCTATTGCACGCGATTCAACCTTTGTCAATACCCTAATTGCCGTGCTGACCTGCGCATATGCGGGTAACAGCGGTACGGAGGGTCCCCGCAGCGTGCTACCCTTATCCATAGCGGAAGGGGTACTTGTCACATGACTTTCAAGGTCGGCGACACTGTCGTCTACCCCCATCATGGGGCTGCTCGGATCGAAGCCATCGAGACTCGTGCCATCAAGGGTCAGGACAAGACCTACCTGGTATTGAAGGTCGACAAGGGCGATCTCACAGTTCGTGTCCCTGCGGAGAACGCCGAGCTCGTCGGTGTCCGCGACGTGGTAGGCCAGGAGGGGCTGGAGAAGGTGTTCGAGGTGCTCCGGGCACCCTACACCGAAGAGCCCACCAACTGGTCGCGACGCTACAAGGCGAACCTTGAGAAGCTCGCGTCCGGCGACGTGAACAAGGTCGCCGAGGTTGTTCGTGATCTTTGGCGGCGTGACAAGGAGCGTGGCCTGTCGGCCGGCGAGAAGCGCATGCTGGCCAAGGCGCGTCAGATACTGGTCAGCGAGCTGGCGCTGGCCGAGAAGACCAACGAGGACAAGGCCGAGGCGCTTCTCGACGAAGTGCTGGCCGGCTAGACGGTTGGCATCGCTTGTTCCACGGGTGGGCGTCGGAGTCGACGTCCACCCGTTCGGTTCTGGACGGCCGCTGTGGCTCGCGGGCGTCGAATGGCCCGGCGAGGGCGACGGCCTCGAAGGACACTCCGACGGAGATGTCGCCGCACACGCGGCCTGTGACGCCCTGCTGACCGCCGCAGGGCTGGGCGACCTGGGTGCCGTGTTCGGCACCAGCGACAAGCGCTGGGTCGGCGCAGCGGGTGTGGCCCTGCTGGGCGAGGTGCTGCGTCTCCTGGACGAGGCGGGCTTCACGATCGGCAATGTCGTCGTCCAGATCGTCGGAAACCGGCCAAAGGTAGGCCCACGCCGCGCGGAGGCGGAAAAGGCCCTCAGCGAGGCTCTGGGCGGCGCTCCGGTGAGCGTCTCGGCGACGACGACCGACGGCCTGGGCCTGACGGGCCGCGGCGAGGGCGTGGCCGCCATCGCCACCGCTCTCGTCTTCGCTGATCCCACGCCGTCCTCCTGAGTGCCGTCCTCCTGAGTGCCCCCCGGCCGCCGTCAGGATTGGGACGGGTAGACGGTGCCGATGACGTCGCCGAAGCCGATCGGGGTCTCCTCCGGGCCCGGGGCCGTCGCGGTGATGCGTACGGTGTCGCCGTCCTCCAGGAAGCCGCGCCGGGTGCCGTCGGGGAGCTCCAGCGGCTCGTTGCCGTTCCAGGTGAGCTCGATGAGGCTGCCACGCTGCTCGCGCTGAGGACCGGAGACCGTTCCCGACGCCATCAGGTCGCCCGTCCGCAGGGCCGCGCCGTTCGCGGTGGCGTGGGCGAGTTGCTGAGGCGGGGTCCAGTACATCCCGGCGAACGGTGGCCGGCTCACCACGTGCCCGTTCAGCTCCACCTCGAGTGTCAGGTCCAGCCCCCAGGGCTCGTCACAGCGCAGGTACGGCAGCGGCCGCGGGTCCTGCTCCGGCGGTGACACGTGGGCGGCGTCGAGCGCGGCGACCGGTACGACCCACGGCGCGATGGACGTGGCGAACGACTTGGAGAGGAACGGCCCCAGCGGCTGGTACTCCCACGCCTGGATGTCCCGCGCGCTCCAGTCGTTGACCAGTACGAACCCGAACACATGGTCACGAAAACCCGACGTCGGCACCCGCCGGGCCAGCGCCGACGGCTGCCCGATCACGAACCCCACCTCCGCCTCGATGTCCAGCTTCACGGTGGGACCGAACACCGGCCCCGAGTCGCCGCGCCGCTGCCCGCTGGGCCGTACGATCGGCGTCCCGGAGGGGACCACCGTGCCCGCGCGGCCGTGGTAGCCGACCGGCAGATGGCTCCAGTTCGGCAGCAGCGGCTCGGTGCCGGGCCGCAGGATCCGCCCGAGGTTCGTCGCGTGCTCGCGCGAGGAGTAGAAGTCCACGTAGTCCGACACCGCGAACGGCATGTGCAGCTCGACGTCGCGCATCGGCGACAGGGCGGGCTCGACCTCGTCCCGGTACGACATGTCGGTGAGCAGGGTGATGATGCGATCGCGCGTCGGATGCCACACCGTGGGACCGGCGGCCATGAACGCGTTCAGCGTGCCCGCGGCGAACCATCGCCGGTCGGCGAGCAGCCCCGACGCCGCGAGCTCGGCGAGGTCGAGCACGTGCTCGCCGATGGCCACGCCGACGCGCGGCAGCTCACCGCGCTGGGCGAAGACACCGTACGGAAGGTTGTTCACTCCGAAGCCGCTGCCCTCTGGCACGGGCACCCAGGTACTCATTCACTCAGCGTTCCCCCTCCAGGCGGGTTTCACCAAGTAGATGCCGTCCGGAACGATCAGCCTCGAGGTGGAGTGGGGGAGCTGCGGAACGTGCTCGACGGCGGCCCCGCTTCCGTCCCGGCGTCGGGGTCCTCGGCGCGCTCGTCGACGTACGCGTCGTTCTCCTCGTCCTCGGCAGTGTTCACGACCGGGATGCCGTCCGGATTGGTGTCCGGCAGCCGGATGCCGTCCGGCTGGGTGTCGCCCAGGGAGGGGCGCTTGGGTCCGCCGACCAGTCGCACGTCGGTGGGTAGCGAGGTCCTGGCCACGAAGCGCGGTGGGGGCTCGTCCTCGACCGGCCCCGCGGGCTTGTCGTTCATGGGCGTCTCCACCTTCGGCTCGGGTTCGGGCTCGGTCGGGTCCGCCGCGGTCGGCGCGGGCTCCGGGAGCCGCGGGAGCAGGTCTTCGCGGCGGGGTGCCGGCGCGAGCAGGGGCTCGGGCTCATCGCCGTCCGTGACTTCCGCGAACGACGGCTCCGGCTCGCGGCCCCAGGACGCGGGTACGGGGTCGCTCGGCTCCGCGGGCGCGGCGTCCGCCTCCGGACCCCGCTCGCGCCACGAGGCGGGCACCGGGTCACTCAGCGTGGCGTCCGATGGCGCGGCCTCGGCCTCGCGGCCGCTCACCGACGCGGGAACCGGCTCGGTCTCGTCTTCCCAGGGCTCCGGGGGATCGATCCGTGCGGCGTCCCAGGGGTTCGGCTCGGGTTCGCGAGGCGGCGGCGGCTCGGCGCGGGCGGCCGCCCGTACGGGCTCCAGCTCCCGTACCGGCCGTGCCAGCGGCCTGGTCTCCGCGCCGCCGAGGCCCGGGATGATCGACTGCTCGATCACCGTGGCGGGAACCGGCTCGGGACCGGACTCCTCAGGCTGGGCCTGCCCGTCGGGATCACCGGACCGCGCGGCCCGCGTCCGCAGGCTCCGCAGGTGTTTGATCATGGCGACCCAGAGCCAGACGGCGAGGATGAGGATCGCCCAGGGTGCCACGGCGACGCCGATGTTCACCCAGGTGTCGGGCAGTGGATCATAGCCCCTGACGGCGCGTTGCACGCCGGCCGCGCCCGCACCGGCGACCAGCACCACCAGCAACAGCCAGCGCACCGCGCGGGAGAACCAGCCGGACCGCCGGGCGGTCACGATCGCCAGGATGATCACGACGACCAGGCCGTCGAGCATGCCCGGGTAGAGGAACGCCCAGTGCCGGGCTGCGCCGCCACGGAGCGCGAGCAGCCGCAGGTCGGCGTAGGAGAGCACGAATGTGCCCGCGGCCAGCGCGGCGACGCCGAGGCCGCCGAGCGTGGTCAAAAGCCGTCTTTGCGTCTTGGAGTAGTGCGCGGGGGTGTTTGTCATTTGGAGGGAGCCAACCATCGGGGCGTACGGGGTGACACCATCTTGGCCGTATTCATCGGATCTCGGGGTGACCACGGCCCGCGTGTCGCCGTTGAGCGCGCCCGTCACCTCGGGTTCGTCCCAAGGGATACCCCCCCTTCGTCCGCCGGAAGCCGGGCGGCAAGGATGTTGTGCCCGCTTCGAGTGGTCGGCTTGTGGGTATGCGGCCACTCGTGTTGTTTTGTCGGCCACGGCCATAATCCTGGTGTGCTCTTGAGAGACGTGACTCCTCCTCCCCCCATCGACCGCCTCGCGAAGGACGAACGACTCGGCGAACTGCGCAGTGTGCACGACCCGCGCACCGTGAACAGCCGGTCCCGTACCTGGCTGGTGATCCTCGGCCTGCCCGGCCTGGTCCTGCTACCTTTCGCGGTCCGGTTCGTGCTGCACGGCTTCGGCTGGGCCTCGGTCCTGAGCGTGCTGCTCACCGCGGGCTACCTCGGCGCGGCCGGCCGCATCCTGGTCCGCGACGTCCTGCCGGGCTACGGCCGCGTGCTCTACCTCTACGAGAACGGTCTGATCCTGACGGCCGGCCGGGGCGTGAACGCCTTCGCCTGGGATGCCGTCGAGGAGCTGCGCGTCTCCGGCGCCCGCGTCGGGGCGGCGGACACCGTGAGCTGGCACTGCGGGCTGGTGCGCGCCGACGGTAAGGAGGCCGTCGTCGGACCGGAGTTCCCCGGGGTGCAGGAGGTCGTCGAGGCGGTGTCCGAGGCGGTGACCGGCCGACTGCTGCCGAAGTACCTCTCCCGCATCGAGGCGGGCGGCAAGGTGCGCTTCGGGCCGTTCGCGATCTCGCATGAGGGCATCGCCAAGGACGGCGACGAGGTGCCGTGGCCGCAGGTGGCCGAGGTCGAGATCGCCAACGGCATGGTGCTCGTGAACCGCCGGGACCGCCTGGCCGGAATGACGGCCATCGCGGGGGAGGTGCCGAACGCCGTGGCCTTCAGCGAATTGGCGCGCCAGGTACGCCAGGGCGTATCGAATGAGGTCTCTCAGCGTCCAGGATCGCCCAACTAAGCGGATTTCAGTGCCGGGTGCGGACCCGCATCGAATAGCCTCTTACGCGTGAGCCTGCGCCTCTACGACACCGGCACCCGTGGCATCCGCGACTTCGTCCCGCTGACGGCGGGCCGGGCGGGTGTCTACGTCTGTGGTGCCACGCCGCAGGCCGCCCCGCACATCGGTCACATGCGCTCCGGAGTGACGTACGACCTGTTGTTCCGCTGGCTGGTCGCCTCCGGGTACGACGTCACCTTCGTGCGTAACATCACCGACGTCGACGACAAGATCATCAATGTCGCGGCGCAGTCGGGCACGCCGTGGTTCGCCGTCGCCGAGGCCAACCAGCGGGTGTTCAACCAGGGTTATGACGCGCTCGGTTGCCTCCCGCCGACCGTCGAGCCCAGGGCGACCGGGCACGTCCCGGAGATGATCACGTTGATGCGGCGCCTCATCAACGACGGGCACGCCTACAACGTCGGCAACGACGTCTACTTCGACGTCGTCTCCTGGTCCGGCCGTTACGGCTCGCTGTCCAACCAGAAGCTCGAGAACATGCGGGCGGCCGGCGACTCGGTGGGCGACGACGTCAAGCGCGACCCCCGCGACTTCGCGCTGTGGAAGGGCGCCAAGCCGGGCGAGCCCAGTTGGGAGACGCCCTGGGGACCCGGCCGTCCCGGCTGGCACCTGGAGTGCTCCGCGATGGCCACCAAGTACCTGGGGCCGGTCTTCGACATCCACGGCGGCGGCGTCGACCTGATCTTCCCGCACCACGAGAACGAGCTCGCCCAGTCGACCGCGGCCGGCGACGGCTTCACCCGCTACTGGATCCACAACGGGCTGCTCACCGTGAACGGCGAGAAGATGAGCAAGTCCATCGGCAACGTCGTGCTCCTGACGGACCTGCTCGACCGCGCACGCCCGGTGGAGGTCCGCTACTACCTCGGCGCCGCGCACTACCGCTCGAAGATCGACTACTCCGACGAGGCCCTCCACGACGCCGCCACGGCGTACCAGCGCATCGAGGCGTTCGTCGTACGCGCGGTCGAGATGACCGGCGTGGTGGAGCCCGGCACGCCGCCACAGGCGTTCGCCGACGCCATGAATGACGACCTCGGTGTGCCGCAGGCGCTCGCCGTCGTCCACGAGTCGGTCCGCGAGGGCAACACGGCTCTGGCCGCCGGCGACAAGGACACGGTCGTACGCGTCGTCGGCGAGCTACGCGCGATGCTCGGCGTACTCGGGCTCGATCCGCTGTCGCCGCAGTGGCAGGGCACGGGCGACGACCTGAGCGACGTGGTCGACGCGCTGGTCTCGGTGGCGATCGAGCAGCGGCAGGCGGCGCGCGAGCGCAAGGACTACGCCGCCGCCGACGTGATCCGCGACCGCCTCGCCGCCGCCGGCATCCTCATCGAGGACACCCCGCGCGGCACTCGCTGGGAACTCAAGCGTTCCTGATGATTGGTGGGTGAGAGTCCGGGGACGTAACGTTCCATAGGCTTCACACCCCACCGTCTCGAGGTGGTCCAGTTGTTCGAGCGGTTCACCGACACCGCCCGCCGCGTCGTGGTCTACGCCAAAGAAGAGGCCCTGCTGCTCGACCACGACTTCATCGGCACCGAGCACATCCTGCTCGGCCTGCTGCGCGATGACACCGAGACCGCAGTGCAGGTCCTGACGTCGCTCGGTGCCGGTCTCGGGCCCGCACGCGCTCAGGTCGAGGAGATCGTCGGCAGGGGCCGGCAGGCGCCCGCCGGCGACGTCCCGTTCACCGCCCGCGCGAAGAAGGTCCTCGAGCTTTCCCTGCGCGAGGCGTTGCAGCTCGGCCACAACTACATCGGCAGCGAGCACATCCTGCTCGGTCTCGTGCGCGAGGGCGAAGGCGGCGGCGCGCAGGTCCTCAAACGGCTCGATGTCGACGCCGAAGAGCTGCGCAGGGGCATCTTGACCGTGCTGCGCTCCCGCCAGCAGTCGCGTCCCCCGCCGGGCATCTTCGCCGCCGGCGGCGGCGGAATGTCCGCGATCGAGAGCCGGCTGACCGCGATGGAAGAGCGGCTGGAGCGCATCGAGCGGTTGCTACGGGACGGTTCGGGGCGCGACTCCGCGTAGTCTTGGGCGGGGCGGATCGCCCTGTGCACCAGCGGAGGACATGGATGGCCAAGCGTCGCAAAAAGGGGCCGAGCAACACCCTTAAGGCCGAGGACCGGCACTGGTACGGCAAGCGTCAGACGGCGCGTGCCGACAAGTCGGCCACCCGGACGGGGAGTGCCACGACCGGCCCACGGCGCGAGTCCTCCGCGGTCGCCGAACGCCAGCACCGCAGGTCCGCACCGGAGGGGCCGGAGATCGTCACCGGCCGCAACGCGGTCGTCGAGGCACTGCGTGCCAGCATCCCGGCGAGCACGCTGTACGTCATGACGGGCGCCTCGGACGACCGCATCCGCGAGTCGATCAAACTCGCCACCAACGCGGGCGTCCCGCTGCTGGAGGCCGGCAAGGCCGAGCTCGACCGGCTCACCGACCGCGCCGTGCACCAGGGCATCGCCCTCCAGGTGCCGGAGTACAACTACGCGCACCCCGACGACCTGCTGCGGCACGGCACACCGCAGCTGATCGTCGCTCTCGACAGCGTCACCGACCCGCGCAACCTGGGCGCGGTCGTACGCTCCGCCGCGGCGTTCGGCGCCAACGGCGTGCTGGTGCCCGAACGCCGTGCCGCCGGAGTGACCGCCGGAGCGTGGAAGACCTCGGCCGGCACGCTCGCCACGGTGCCGGTCGCCCGCGCCACCAACCTCGTACGGGCGCTGAAGTCGTACCAGAGCGCCGGGCTGTTCGTGGCCGGCCTCGACGCGCGCGGCGCCACCGGGATCGACGCGCTGGACGCCGCGAGCGGCCCGCTCGTCCTGGTCGTCGGATCCGAGGGCAAGGGCCTGTCGCGCCTGGTCGCCGACACCTGCGACCTGCTCGTCAACATTCCGATGCCGGGCAAGACCGAGTCGCTGAACGCCGGTGTGGCGGGCGGCATCGCGCTGTACGAGATCGCCCGCCACCGGACGCCGTAGTTCCTCTCAGCCGCGCCGTACGCAGAGGGCTTTCTTGGCGGTCAGCATGGGCACTGCGTCGTAGGTCGCGCCGTGAGGGCACGACTGGGCGTCGGACGCCCACCACATGACCGTGCCCCAGTGCTGCGACGCGCACGGCGTCTCCTTGAGGGTGGACGACTGGTCGGGGTCCAGGATGCAGTCGCCGGCCCGGAACAGGCCGCCGCCCTGGCCCACGTCGCCGGGGTGCGGCGCCTCGATGTTGCGGACGCATGCGACGTTCGCGGTGAGGTTCAGCCGCGAGTGCGACTGGTCGACGCCGACGATGGCGTCGGTGTCCTGCGGGCAGTCGGTCGGCGATCCGGTCATCCGCCCGGACGAGGTCATCTTGGTGACCTTCGCCGCGGCGTCGGAGGCGTCACAGCCGGTACGGCGGAACGTCCTGCCCTCCTGGTCACCGATGCGGCCCGCCGGCGTGACGCACTGACCGGCCTTCCAGTCACCGGTCGGCGCCGAGGTCTCCGGAGACAGCGCGACGAACGCGATGAACAGGCCGATGAGCACGGGGACGGCGATGGCCACCGCGATCTTGGTGTTCTTGTTGTTCTGCTTGTTCTGCGGCGGAGCGTACCGGTTCTGCGGCGGCGCGTACTGGGGCGGTGCGTACTGAGGCGGCGGGCCGTACGGGCCGCCGGGTCCGGGGTGGGGTGGCCCGGGTGGTCCTTGCCAGGGGCCTGGTGGGCCAGGAGGCATGTTCATGCGAGCTCCGTGTGACTGCATAAAAGACCGGCTTGGCCGGTTTAAAGGGGTGAGTCACGACACCCTAATACATGATGATCTTGTGTCTTCGTGCTACCGATAGTCCGCGACGTCGGCGTTCTTCTTGTCGCCGAAATAGGCGTCGGCGAAGAATCTGCTCGCCTCCGGCTGCGAGCCGTCCAGATCGGTGAAACCGTAGTGCTTGGCCAGCACTCCCGATGACAGCGACCGGCCTGACCAGCGCGATCTGCCGGGATCGGCGGCCAGTGCGGCGACGGCCCGGCCGATGTAGCGCGGCGTCTCGGAGATGGCGAACCACCGGTCCGTGGCGATCGCGTCGCGCCAATTGTCCTCGGTGACTCCGAAGTGCTCGAGCATCTCCTCCGAACGCAGGAAACCGGGCGTCAGCGAAAGCGAGGTGACACCGTGCGGTTCGAGCTCGTCCTTGAGCATCTTGCCGAGCCGGGTGATGGCCACCTTGACCATGTCGAAGAACATCGAACCCCGGTAGCGGTCGTTGAACAGGTCATCGCCGTCGGTGACCTCGATGACGAGGCCTCTCTTGTTGCGTACGAGCATCGGAAGCACCGTGTGCAGCGTGATGAGGTGCGTCTCCAGCCCGTTCCGCAGCGCCCGCAGGCCGTTGTCCAGATCGTGCTCCCAAAGCGGTTTCCACTCGATCCACTGGTCACCGCCCCAGGTGTCGTCGACCAGAACGTCGAGCCGGCCGCCCTGCTCGTCCTCGATCTGCTTCACCAGGGCGCTGACGTCGTCCGGCACCATGTGATCGCAGCGCACCGCGATGCCCTGTCCGCCGGCCTCGTTCACCAGATCGGCGGTGTCCTCGATCGTCTCCGGCCGCCCGATCGGACTACGCGACTCCCGGGTGGTACGCCCGGTGACGTACACCGTGGCCCCGGCCGCGCCGAGCTCGACCGCCATCCCGCGACCCGCCCCACGCGTACCGCCGGTGACCAGCGCGACCTGCCCGACGAGTGGACGTTGCATCAGCCTTCTCCTTGTGGGTCATGCCGCCATCCGGCGGACTTTGAGGTCGTGCTCCTGGGCGCATCTGCTGAGGCGCCTCCTCTTGTCGGAGCGCGCCAGCCGGAGAGGACCGCGCCGAGATCGGCCCGCAGACGTTCGCGGAGCCCGCCCTCCGGCCGCGCCGACCAGTGGACGGCGGTCCCGTCCGCGACCGCGGTAAGGATCCGTGCGGCCTGCGCCGCCGGCGGCGCACCCGCCAACCGCCCGCCATGGGCCGCTTCCCTGATCAGCGCGGCCACCTCGGCCTCCATCACCGCGTAGAACTCGGCCATCAGCCCCCGAAGCTCACCATCGGCAAGATCGACCGCGAGCTGAGCGAGGTTGTTCGCCGCCGTGGCGGGATCGTCCAGCGGCGCGTACGCCGCGACCAGCGCGAGCACCGGCGCCTCGAGGGGATCGTCGACCTCGATCACCCGCATACCACCACGCATCGCCTCGATCGCCGTCTTGGTCATCGCCACGAGCAGCCCATGCTTGGACCCGAACCGCTGCCCCACCGTCCCGACGGCGACCTTCGCCTCCCGAGCCACGTCGGCGAGAGTGAACCCCGGCCCAAGCCGACCGATCACCGCGCCGGCGGCATCGAGCAGTCGTTCATCGGTGATGTGCCGGGGACGCGCCATGGAGTTATTGAACCACAGTTCATTAATTGCTGGGGCGCCTCCGTCTTGCGGAAGCATGATCGTGCGAGCACCCCATCCGCTCAGCCACACGCGCTATCGTTGTGGGGCTGCAATAGCGCGCCTCCGTAGCTCAGCTGGCAGAGCGTCCGCCTTGTAAGCGGCAGGTCGCCGGTTCGAATCCGGCCGGAGGCTCTGTATCTGCCCGGGGGGGCGACCCCCCGGAACCCCCCGATGTGGGGGGGGCGCGGGCCCCCCACACCCCCCCGCGCGCTGGGGTTGGGGGAGGTGCTTTTCGCGTATAAGCCGAGCAGGCCAAGCTTCAGGGGCGCGGGTCCGGAGACGTTGAGCTCACAGCTCTCCAAGCGCCTGCCGGACCGACGAGTCTCTAGCCCGGCTCTGGATCCGCCAGCCCTGGATACCCGTGGACGTGCGTAGCCTCACTTGTGATGAATAGGCCGTGACGATCGCCGGGATGACTCCTACCGTCGCGTTCCCGGGATCTGTATCGATGCGTTCGGGGATCAGGGTCGCGGTGGAGTGATCCGGGCTTTTATGGTCTGGGCATGGATGTGCTGAGCGCCGCGGCCTCTGTGGCGGGTGTGGCCGCGTTAGGTGTGGGAGCTTGGCAGCTCGCTGTTGCGGTCATGGATCGGCGCGACGCTCGGCGACGTAATACCGGTCTTGATGAGTCTTACCCGGTGGATGGGGCTCTTCCGGTGGCGGCGCCCTATGGGCGGCTGCCGTTCGATGTGGTGGGCCGTGAGGAGTTAAAGGCCGAGTTGGGGCAGGTGCTCTCGCGCC
>JAOPYG010000259.1 GCA_025964685.1 Actinoallomurus sp.
ATACGAGACGGCCCCGCAGTGCCTCGTCCGCGTCGAAGACCCGGCCGGTCGCGGCCCATTCCATGGCCTGGGCGATACCGACCAGGCGCGGCAGGAACCAGCTCGAGGCGGCCTCGGTGACGATGCCACGCCGGGCGAACACGAACCCGAACCGGGCAGTGTCGGCGGCGAACCTGATGTCCATCGGCAGTGTCATCGTGACGCCGACCCCGACCGCCGAACCATTGATCGCCCCGATGACGGGCTTGAGCGACCGGGCGATGCGCAGTGCGACCGTGCCGCCGCCGTCCCGCGGCATCCCGTCCGCGAAAACCTCCCGCTCCCCGGGCACATCCTTGGTCGCCCCGTGATCGAATGTGCCGGCTCCCCGCTCAAGATCAGCACCGGCACAGAACGCACGCCCTCGACCGGTGACCACGACCACCCGCACGTCGTCATCGGCGTCGGCCCGGTCGAACGCGTCGATCAACTCCCCGCGCATGACCAGCGTGAACGCGTTGAGCCGCTCGGGCCGGTCGAGGGTGATGGTGGCGATCCGGTCGGCGACGGAGTACTCGATCTCGCTGTACGACACTGCTGCTCCCCTGCGGCCGGAAACGACTGTGAACCGGATTCTAGAAGCCGACCGGTGCATTGGCCCGGTCCTCGGTCAACCGGTTCGCGGCCGAACGCGGGACGTGCCGCACGAATGACCGCCGGCGTCGTGCGGCCGCCGACGCGCCGGACCGGATGCCGCCGCCCCGACATGGCCGCAGGCGATGACGGACTGGACTTGCCGCTCGCCTTACCTCCCAGAGCAGCCCCCGACTCTCGACCCGCGGTCCGCAGACGGCGACCACCGACTGCGCGGCAACGGCACCGACACGGCGGCCCCGCCGGAGGCCACGGGGGCGACATGGCACGCGCATCCCACCAGCGTCGAGTCGCCGCGCCGCCCTGGCGCGCGGTGTGCGGTGTGCGGTGTGCGGTGGCGGTGCGCGATCGGGTCCGGTCCTTGCGGGGTGGCGGGGATTGTCGTGTGGCTTCTTTCTTCTTTCTTGGTTCACGCCTCGTTCTCCGCGGGGCGGGGCCATGGGGAGTCCTCATCTGCCGGGCAGCCGACCAGGGGTGGCATGGCGGGGACCAGGACGTCTCGGCCCCACGCCGTTTGGGTGCCGGGGTAGGCCTCTGGCGGCATGACCTTCAGGATCGTGCGGGAGATGGGGACCAGGCGCAGCGTGATCGGGCGGCCGTCGACGAAAGGTGTGGCGCCCCAGAAGGTCCAGAAGTCGTCCGGGTCGATCTTCGGGTGGTCGTCGAGGGGGCGTGTGGGTTGTCGAGGATGGAGGCGCGCCCACTGCCACTGATCGGTCAGAAGACGGCACGCGAGGGAGCGCAGCAGGCTCAGTGCCGGCAGTTCGTGGGCGCAGGCGATGTTCTCGATCACCAGGTCGGGCAGGCCGAATCTGCGTAGCCCGAGCAGGGTGATTCGCAGGCAGGAGCAGGACTCCGTACCGCGGAAGTCCACATCGTGCGTGGGCCGGCCGGCCGCCTCGTTCACCTCGTAGCGGGTGCCGAACCACTGGTCGCCCATCCGGAACCAACCGCGCTCCACACGGGCGAGGCCGTCGCGGAGCACGACCTGGCGGGCCTGCGGATCGATGAGAACCCCGTCGGAGGCATCGGCGATCGCGCGCGCCACCGCCCGCGCTATCTGTTCGCCTCGAGGCTGGTCGACGGTGGCCGCGCGGTGCACGACAAGCACCTGGTGCGATGACTCGCGGACCCGGCGCCGGTCGTCCTCGGAGGCCAGCAGGTCGTCCAGACGCCACGTCGCCTCATCCGCGGCGATCGTGAAGATGCCGAGCCGAGGCGTCGCCAGCGCCTCGACCGCAGCCGCACGGAACGGTTCCGGCACCCGCCAGGGCACGACCGCCCGCGGGTCGTCGAGCGGGTCACTCGTCGCGATCACGTAGTGCGATGTGACCGTCTCCGGAACGGAGAGAACAAGTTGGGACATGACACGTCTCCTCGTCGTTCGTCGGTGGACCGGCCGGACCAGCCCCCCAGAGGCTGCTCAATCACCGGCCCTGATGATTCGGACAGGGCGAAATTGACTTCTTTGGCTGGAGAGCCCCTAAACCAGGCCGTCGAGCCCCACAAACACGGTGCGCCGGCCACCCCGCCGCCGTCCGCCATGACGGGTCAACCGCACCAAGGAGCACCCGGACGCCGTCCGGTCGGGCGGCCAAGCGGCCGAGTGGCCGGCCGGGGCGATCCACGAATCGGCCAGGTCAGGCGATCGCAGCCGTGCGGCACCCGCCAAGCCGCCCGGTCAGGCGGACAGGCGTTCCGACCGCCACGCGGCGCGCGATGCAACCGCCGCCCGATCGCCCGGCCAGGTGACCGCGCGGCGCACGCCGACCCGGTCAGGCGAACAGGCTGCCGCTCGGCGCGCGCGATCGACGAGCCGACCCGATCAGGTGGTCCAGTCGCTCGGCGTGCGTGATCGGTGAGGTGGCCCCGTTACGCGGCGGTGCGGCGGCAGGCCTCGGGGACGTAGGGCATGGACAGGTCGACCACGTCGTTCCACCATTCGCGGGGTTTGCCCGCGAAGTCGGACGGGGGGCCGACCGCGAGGTAGGGCAGTGCTTCCGGTCCCTCTTCGCCGGCGTGCTGGAGGCGGACGTGGACCCGGCCGCCGACGGTGACCGTTGGCTCGGCGGCCCAGTAGCGCCAGACGTCGCGGCCCTCCACCCACGCGTGGTCCGGCAGGTGGCGGGAGCTGGCGCCCGGGTTGCAGGCGAGCCAGTCCCAGTGCTCGTACAGGAGGGTGACCGCCAGGCAGCGCAGCAGCGTCACCGCGGCGAAGACGTTGCCGACCGGCACGGACCGTGCCTCCAGCTCCGGCAGGGCGAAGCGATGCAGGCCCGCCGTCGTCAGCTGCAATCCGGCACGACGAGGGGTGACTCGGCGCTCTCCGGAAGGACCACCGCCTTCGGAGATGAAGGTGGCCAGCCAGTCGTCGGCCAGGCAGAACTCCGGGTGCTCCACGCCGTGACGGAAGTCGTGTGGCAGCACCTGGTGGGACCACGCGTCGTACACGAGACCGTCACAGGCCTCCGCGATCGCGCGGGCGATCGCGCGGAGGGCCTGGCCGTGGTCCGGCTGGGAGACCGGCGGCATATCGCCCATGACGACGATGTGGTGCGTGAACTTGTGCAGCAGCGAGCGATCCTCCGACCTTGCCCATGCCGCCTCGCTCATGAGCTCGGAATAGCCCGAATCGCCCACCGGCAGCGTGCGGATGCGCACCAGGCTCGTGCCGAGCAGATCGGCGGCTAACCGCTGCCGCACGCGGGCATGTGCCACTGCCACAGGGTCGCGCGGGGGCTGCTCGGTGGCGATGACGAACGGTGTCGGGACAGTGTCGGGAATGTCGAGCATTGGGGCCTCCGGCGAAGTCAGGTCTCCCCGACAGCCTGACGGGGGCCGCGACCCGGACGGAAGACCCGCGCACAGGCTGTGGATAACTCCGTCGGCGTCCTCTCCGAAGCCGGGCGAAACGCTCCCGACTACCGGGAGAACTCGACCGTACGAACACCAAAGGAAAGGGAGTGACGAGGGTCACTCCTCACGATCCACGATGCGAGACGTCACGGCACCTGACCTCTATGTCCGATATGTTTCGGCCATGCAATGGGCCGTGGCGACGTACGACACAGCGTTCGGCTACGTGTCCGCACACGGTGCGCCGCTGATCGATCTGCTCGACCCCAAACCCGACGAACGGATCATCGATCTCGGCTGCGGGACCGGCGGGATGACCGTCGAGATCGCCGCCCGCGGGGCCGACGTCCTCGGCGTCGACGGGTCCGTCGAGATGGTCAACACGGCGCGTTCGGAGCACCCCAACCTGTCGTTCGCCGTCGGCGACGCGCACGACTTCACCGTCGGCGACCGGTACGACGCCGTCGTGTCCAACTCCGCGCTGCACTGGATGATCCGCGATCCCTCGGCGGTGATCTCCCGAGTACGGTCCACGCTGCGGCCGGGCGGCCGGTTCGTCGCCGAGATGGGCGGCGCGGGGAACTGCGCGGCGCTGGTCACGGCCGTACAGACGGCTTGGCGCGTGTTCGGCCTGCCCGAACCCGAACTGCCCTGGTACTTCCCGACTCCGGCCCAGTACGCCACCCGGCTGGAGGAGGCGGGCTTCACCGTACGGCTCATGGAGTTCTTCGACCGGCCGACGCGGCTCGCCGAATGTCCGGACGGGGCCGCCGACTGGGTCCGCCTCTACGCTCCCGAGCTGATCGCCGAACTGCTGCCCGAGGTCGCCGGACCGGTCCTGGACAAGGTGAACGAGCTCGCCGCACCCGCGCTACGCCGGGAGTCCGGCTGGATGGCCGACTACGTACGGCTTCGGTTCGCGGCCGTACGTTGAACTAAGGTCGTGGTGTGCTGCGGCTCTACGACGGAAAGACACGGAGCGTCGAGGAGATCACTTCGGCGCGCCCCGACGTCGTACGGGTCTCGTGCGAGGCCGACCTACGGTCCATGGTGGTCGGAGATCTGATCAGGCGGGTGATCCCCCAGCACGGGCTCCGCGCGATCGGCATCTGGACCCCCGTGCCAGGCGCCGCCGACCTCAACGTACGGCCTGCCGAGCTCACCTCGGGCGAGGCCGACGTGCACGTCGGTGAGACGGTCGGACGCTGGTCGCTGGCCTCCCACGACGGACTGGACCCCCTCGCCGTACGGTTCGCGCTGCTGACGCACCACTATCGCTCGGACGTCGACCTGAGCCGCGAGGACCTGGACGAGGCGGCCTCCTCACTGACCTCGTGGCGCGAGCAGGTCGCGGAGTGGGCCGAGTCGCCGGGCAAGGCGCTCAGCCGGGAGTACGTCGCAGAGGCCATGACGGCCCTGGATTTTGATCTTGACACTCGGTCGGTGTTTCCCGTCCTTTCCCGGCTCGCAGAGGACACCTCGCTGGCCCCCGGCGCCAAATTCGAAACGGTGATCAAGCTCGACATGGTCCTGGGGCTTGACCTGGTGGCACTTGTCGGACGCCGGTAATCCGATTTAGGTTTGGGCCGTTTTCCACGTTCCGCCAAAGGTCTTTTCTTACCCCTACGGTCTCAGTAAGCTCAACAGGTAATTTTGCCCCGATGCCCACGGGAATTTGCCCATGCGATTCCGTAAGTGCGTCGGCAGCCTCTTGCTGATGGGCCTGCTGGCGGCCTGTGGCGGACGTGCCTCGGAGGGCGGCTTCCATCCGAGCGGCGGCCAGGCCCCCGGCTACGGCTCGTCCACGGCTCCCTCGGCCGGCGCGACCGGTACCGCCGGCTCCTCTGGCGACGGCGCCCCCGGAGCGGGTGCCCCGGCACCCAAGACACCGCAGTCCGCGATGGCGGCGTACCGGACCTACCAGCTCGCCTATGAGCGGGCGTACAAGAACAACGACCCCAGCATGCTGAACACGGTCGCAATGGATCCCCTGCTCGCGAAGGTCATCCAGGACATCAACGGGATCCGCAGCCAGGGCATCGCCTGGCATTTCCACAACGTCCTCAACCCCAAGATCCAGGGCGCGTCGCCCGACGGCTCGTCCGTTGTGATCCTCGACTGCGTCATGACGCTCGGTTCCTACAAGTTCAATGCCAAGACCGGTAAGCGCCTCGGTCTCTGGCGCGGGGGCACCGCCACGTACCAGGCGATCATGCGCTACTCCGACGACACCTGGAAGATCTCCGAAGCGACAGAGGGCGGAAAATGCTGACCAAGCGCTCCTCGGCAATCGCAATCGCCATCCTGACCGCCGGGGCGACCCTCGCCCTGAGCACCGCACCGGCGTCGGCCGGCGGTGGCGGTGGCGGTGGCGGTGGCAAACAGAAGTCGACCACACGGATCCGAATCACCACGACGACTCCAGGCACCGCGCCGACCGGCGGTCATGGCGGGGGCGGTGGTTCCGGAAAAGCGGCGCAGATGCCCTGCCCTGCCGGAGCCGTGTGCGGTCAGACGACGCTGGGCGCGGCCGCTCCCCTGACCGCGCTCCCGGCCACGGAAGTGGCGATGGAGGCTCGTGCCGCGCTCGATCCATCGCCGCCCGTCGTGCACACGGCGCCCGCGAACAGGACCTACGTCCAGCTCAGGACGGGACTGTGGGTCGACGGGTTCACCGAGTTGCAACAGCCGCTCACCCTCGGGGGCACGACGGTGATCCTGTACGCGCACCCAAGGTTCGTAACCTGGCACATGGGCGAAAGCACCATCACCTGTCAGACCGCGGGGAGCGGCAACGGGAAGACGTGCGGCTATACGTACGGACGCTCCTCGGCCAGCCAGCCGAACCGCACATACCGGATCTCAGCCACGATCACCTGGTACGTCGAGTGGACGTGCACGGGCGGCTTCTGTGACGCTCCAGGAGGCAACTGGGGTGCCGACTCGACGGAGTCGCGGACCACGGAAGCCGACCTCGCGGTCGGTGAGGTGCAGACCGAATCCCGGCCCGGATGAGCGTCTGGCGGTTAGGCGAGGTACGGGCGAAATGGTCGCCATCAAGTACCTGGCGCCCGCGCTTCTGGGCGATCCGCGGCACAAGGCGATGTTCCGCGACGAGGTCAACATGCTCGTCCGGGTGGCGGACCCGCATGTCGCGCGGCTCTACGAATACGTCGGGACACCTGAGGGCGCGGCGATCGTCATGGAGGCGGTCAACGGGGTCTCCCTTCGAGAGGTGCTGAGGCACGGACCGATGGCACCGGAGGCGGCCCTGGTCGTCCTCAAGGGATCGCTGCTCGGACTCGCGGCCGCACACGCCGTCCGCGTCGTCCACCGCGACTACAAGCCCGCCAACGTCCTGGTCGAGGGCAACGGGAACAGCACCGGCCCCAAGATGGAGATACCCGTCAACCCGGAGTCCGCCGGGGCTCAAGCCGAGGGCACGCTGCCCAAGCTGACGATCTTCTAGAGCAGATCGCGGGTGGCGAGGACGATGCCGTCCTCGTCGCTGTAGAGCCACATGCCAGGGCGGAAGTCCGCTTCACCGAAGGACACCGGTACGCCCACCTCGCCACGACCGTCCTTGGCGCTCCTGCGCGGGTTCGAGCCCAGCGCCTTCACGCCCAGGGAAAGCTCCCCCAGCGCCACCACGTCACGTACCGCGCCGTAGATGACCACGCCCGACCAGCCCGACGCGACCGCCGACGCGCCGATCATGTCGCCCAGCAGCGCCGCCCGTAGCGACCCGCCGCCGTCCACCACCAGTACGCGCCCGGCGCCCGGGGTCTCCGCCGTGCTGCGCAGCAGGGCGTTGTCCTCGTGGCAGCGGACGGTCTCGACCGGGCCGGCGAAGCGGGTCACCCCGCCGTACGAGCGGAACTGCGTCTCGCACGACACGAGTTCGTCGGTGAAGGAATCCATGAGGTCAGCCGTCGCGAAGTCCACAGAAGAAGGCTAGATCACGCCGACGGGCCGTCCGTCGGGCGCCCCAGCAGACGCGACAGCACGATCGACGTCTTCGTCTGCACGATGTTCGGTTCGTTGCGCAGCCGCTCCAAGGCCTCCTCCAGACCCTGGATGTCATGGGCCCGCAGGTGGACCAGCGCGTTGGCCTCGCCCGTGACCGTGTACGCGGCGACCACCTCCGGATGGCGCCGGATGCTCGCGTAGATCTCGGCGGGAGACGTACGGCCCACGCAGAACAGCTCCACGAACGCCTCCGTCGTCCAGCCCAGCGCCGCCGGCTCGACGACCGCCGCATAGCCGGTGATCACGCCGTCGTGGCGCATCCGGTCCACGCGCCGCTTGACCGCCGGCGCGGAGAGGCCCACTTGCCCTCCGATCTGGGAGAACGACAGGCGCGCATCCTCCAGCAAGCACGCAACGATTCTTCGATCCAGATCATCAAGACGCAACGATCCGCCCCTCTCGCGTCCGGAAACGTCATTGGTTTAACGCCGAGCCCGACCATACGCTTCACGTGGTGCCTCACGAACCCCCCAAAGACCACGAAGTAACGCATTGCCAGGAGCAGAACACCTATGACGATGCAGACCCTTGCCCGCGAGGTAGCGGGCATTGCGTCAGGCCGGCCGGCACGGACCTACCTCATGTGCCCGCCGACCCATTTCGCCGTCGACTACTCGATCAACGCGTGGATGGATCCGGGGGCACCGGTCGACCGCGACCGCGCCATGGCCGAGTGGGAGCGGCTTCGCGCGACCTACGTCGAGCTCGGCCACACCGTCCACCTGCTCGACCCGATAGAGAGCCTCCCGGACATGGTCTTCGCCGCGAACGGCGCGACCGTGGTGGGCGGCATGGTGATGGGCGCCCGGTTCCGGCACCCCGAACGCGCGCACGAGGCCGACGCCCACCGGGAATGGTT
Source organism: Actinoallomurus sp. (assembly GCA_025964685.1). Lineage (GTDB taxonomy): Bacteria > Actinomycetota > Actinomycetes > Streptosporangiales > Streptosporangiaceae > Actinoallomurus. The sequence continues at coordinate 8,378 of JAOPYG010000259.1, forward strand.
CCAGCACCACGGCTACCGGCGCTTCACCCCGGCGACGCACGTGAACGAGGGCGAGGGCGACTACGTCTACGCCTACCGGGCGATCGTGGCCGGGCACGGCTTCCGTACGGATCCACAGGCGCACAACGAACTGCATGACGCGTTCGGGCTGCCGGTGATCAGCGTGCAACTGGTCGATCCGCGGTTCTACCACCTCGACACGGCGCTGTTGGTGATCGACGCGTTCACCGCGGCGTACTACCCGGGCGCGTTCGACGAGGACGGGCTGCTGAAGCTCAAGACGCTCTTCCCCGAGCTGATCGAGGCCACGGAGCGGGACGCGCGAGCCTTCGGCCTCAACGCGGTCAGCGACGGGCGTCACGTCGTGATCCCGCATGACGCCGTCGACCTCAGCGAAAAGCTCACTGAGCGTGGCCATGAGGTCGTCCCGGTCGAGATGACCGAGCTGCGCAAGGCCGGGGGCGGCCCCAAGTGCTGCACTCTTGAACTACGGCCCTGAAAAGCCTCTAACCTGGAAAAACGGACACTCGCGGAGACCCCGCGAGTCGACGAAGGAGCCGCCGTTGAACACGAAGGACCTCCGCGCGTTGTCGGAACTCCACAGCGCCCACAACTACCATCCGTTGCCGATCGTCATCGCCGAGGCGGAGGGCGCCTGGGTCACCGACGTCGAGGGCAGGCGGTATCTCGACATGCTCGCCGCGTACTCCGCGGTCAACTTCGGGCACCGCAATCCGCGCCTCGTCGAGGCGGCCAAGCGGCAGCTCGACCGCGTCACGCTGGTCAGCCGGGCCTTCGATCACGACCAGTTCGGGCATTTCGTCACCGAGCTGGCCGAGCTGGTGGGCAAGGACATGGTCCTGCCGATGAACAGCGGCGCGGAGGCCGTCGAGACCGCGCTCAAGACCGCCCGCAAGTGGGGGTACGAGGTCAAGGGCGTGCCCGCCGAGCAGGCGAATATCGTCACCTTCGAGGGCAACTTCCACGGCCGGACCACCACGATCGTCAGCTTCTCCACCGACCCGGACGCCCGCAACTCCTACGGGCCGTTCACCCCGGGCTTCCGCACCGTCCCGTACGGGGACGTCGAGGCGCTGCGCGCGGCCGTGGACGAGAACACGGTGGGCGTCCTGATCGAGCCGATCCAGGGCGAGGCGGGCGTCAACGTGCCGCCGAGCGGCTTCCTGACCGCCGTACGCCGGATCTGCACCGACGCCGGCGCGCTGATGCTCGCCGACGAGATCCAGTCGGGTCTCGGCCGTACGGGCACGACGTTCGCGGTCGAACACGAGAACGTCGTGCCGGACGTCTACATCCTGGGCAAGGCGCTGGGCGGCGGCATCATGCCGATCTCGGCCGTCGTCGCGGACCACGAGGTCCTGGGCGTCTTCAAGCCGGGCCAGCACGGCTCGACGTTCGGTGGAAACCCGCTCGCCTGCGCGATCGCGCGGGAGGTCATCGCGATGTTGAACACCGGAGAGTTCCAGGAGCGGTCCCGTACGCTCGGCGCCCACCTGCACGAACGGCTGGGCGCAATGCCCTCCGACCTGGTCCGTGAGGTGCGCGGGCGCGGGCTGTGGGCCGGCGTCGAGCTCAACGGCAAGGCACGGCCGGTCAGCGAGAAGCTCATGGACCGCGGCGTGCTCGCCAAGGAGACCCACGAGACGACGCTCCGGCTCGCTCCGCCACTGGTGATCGACAAGACCGACCTCGACTGGGCGCTCGACCACCTCGAGGCGGTCCTCGCCGAGCTCTGACGGACACCCGAGGAAGGCCTGGACCCGCACGGTCCAGGCCTTCCCGATGTGCGGAAGTATTGCAATTGCCGGTGGAATGACCGAAGGCATATAGTCCACTTGGACTATTGAGCATCGACTAGAGACCACGCCATGTCACGAGCCCTCACACCGCTACAGCTGGCGGTTCTGCGGCTGCTCGCCGACGAGCAGATGCATCCGTACGAGATGCAGCAGCGGATCCGCGAGCACGCCATCGACCAGGTCGTCAAGGTCGCGCACGGATCGCTCTACCATGCCGTCGCGCGGCTGGCCGAGGACGGACTCATCGAGCCGGTGGAGACCAGCCGCGAGGGCCGCCGCCCGGAGCGCACGGTCTACGCGATCACCGGGACGGGGCGGGACGAGGCGCGTTCGCGGCTGCGGGAGTTCATGATGCGGCCGGTCCAGGAATACCCCAGCTTCGGTATGGCGCTGTCCTTCGTCTCGATGCTGCCTCCGGCCGAGGCCGCGTCGCTGCTGGACCGGCGCACCGTCGCCCTGGAGGCCAAGCTGGCCGCCCACGACACCGTCGTGGAGAGCCTGATCAAACGGGGACTTGCTCGGATCAACGTCATCGAGGTCGAATTCCTCAACTCCCGCCTGCGCTCCGAACTCGACTTCGTGAGGGCGCTGAGCGAGGACATCAAGTCACGCCGGTTGGACTGGCGGCCGCCGAACGGCGGAGACGGGGAGAAGTAATGAGAAAGTGGCACGGAAACCCGTGGGCGGTTCTGATCACGCTCAGCCTCGGGTTCTTCATGACCCTGCTGGACCTGACCATCGTCAACATCGCGATGCCCAGCATGATCGACCAACTGCACGCGTCGCTGGACGAGATCCTGTGGGTGGTCAACGCCTACGTGCTCATCCTCGCCGTGCTCCTGATCACCGCCGGACGGCTGGGTGACGTACGCGGTCAGCGCACGATGTTCATCTTCGGCGTGGCGACGTTCACCGTCGCGAGCCTGCTGTGCGGGATCTCCCAGAACCCCGCCGAGCTCATCGCCGCACGCTGCGTGCAGGGTCTGGGCGCCGCCATGCTGCTGCCCCAGACCATGGCCATCATCATCGCGACGTTCCCGCCGCAGCGGCGCGGCGCCGCGCTCGGCATCTGGGGAGCCGTCGCGGGCGTGGCGGCGATCGCCGGGCCGACGCTCGGCGGCTTCCTGGTCAGCGCGTTCGACTGGCGATGGATCTTCTTCGTCAACCTGCCGGTCGGTGTGGTCGTTCTCATCGCGGCGTTCACCGTCATCCCCTCCGTGAAGCAGGAGCGGCGGCACCGGCTGGACCTGGGCGGGGTGCTCATCGCCACGGCCGCGCTGTTCTGCCTCAGCTTCGCCCTGACCGAGGGCCAGCGGTACGACTGGAACGCCTGGATCTGGGGGCTGGGGGCGGCGTCGATCGTGCTCCTGGTGGTCTTCCTGCTCCAGCAGCGGACCCAGCAGGCGGACGAGCCGCTGGTGCCCTTCTCGCTGTTCCGCGACCGCAACTACACGATCCTCAACTTCATCGCCGCCGCGGTCTCGGTGGGCATGATCGGCATGTTCCTGCCGCTGACGATCTACCTGCAGTCGGTGCTCGGCTACAGCGCGCTGAAGGCCGGTCTGGTCATGGCGCCGATGTCGGTCATCTCGATGTTCGTCGCCCCGTTCGCGGGCCGGCTGTCGGACCGGATCGGCGGCAAGTTCATCCTCATGGGCGGGCTGACGCTGTACGGGCTCGGCATGGCCTGGATCGTGCTGATCGCCCAGCCGACGACGCACTGGATCGCCTTCTGGCCGGCCCTGTTCGTGTCCGGTCTCGGCGTCGGCTGTGTGTTCGCGCCGATGGCCACCGAGGCGATGCGCGGCATCGAACCGCGGATGGCCGGGGCCGCGTCGGGCGTCTACAACACGATCCGCCAGATCGGCTCGGTGGTCGGCAGCGCCGCGATGGGCGCCATCCTGCAGAACCAGTTGGCGAGCTCGCTCCAGCATGAGGCGACCGTACGAGCCGGGCAGCTCCCGCCGCAGGCGCGCGGGCCGTTCCTGTCGGGCTTCAAGAACGCCGCCACCGGCGGCATCGAGGTCGGGGCCGGGCAGAGCGGAGCGGCCCAGAACGTGCCGCAGAACCTGCCGAAGGAGATCGCCGGCCAGGTCTCCCAGGTGGCCAAGGCCGTGTTCGACCACGGCTTCGTCGCGGCGATGAAGCCGACCATGGCCCTGCCGATCGTGGTCGTCCTGGTCGGGGCGCTGTCATGCCTCGTGATGAAGCGGCACGTGAAGGCGGGCGAGCCGCAGCCCACCGAGGCCGTCGAGGCGTCCGCCTGAGCTCAGTGTGGATGGACCCCGTGGTAGTCCCCGTCGTAGTACAGCAGGGGGCTGCCATCGGGGTCCGGCCGGCTGACCCCGAGCACCTCACCGACCACGATGCTGTGGTCACCGCCGTCGTGGACGGCGTGCGTACGGCATTCGAGCGCGGCGATGGCGCCTTCGAGGATCGGGGCGCCGGTGCGGGGGCCCGGATGCGACGGCCAGCCGTTGAGCTGCCCCTGGATCTCCCGCCCGCGCGTGGCGAACCACCGCGAGGCGTCCTCTGAGTCCTCGCCCAGCACCGAGACGGCCCAGAGGCCGGCCGTGGTCACCGCGTCGTGGAAGCGTGCCGCCTTCTCGGGGCAGAAGAGCACCAGGATCGGGTCCAGCGAGACGGACGTGAAGGCGTTAACGGTCATCGCCTGGGCCGCCCCGTCCAGAACCGTGGTGACCACCGTGATGCCGGTGGCGAAGCGGCCGGCCACGCGGCGATACTCCTCGGGATCGACGCCCGCGGACATCGGCATGGGCGCGCGCCCCCTCAAGCGGCTTCGTGAGCGGCCCCGGCACAGGGCTCCCGTCGGATGTTACCGGTCAGTCGCCTATCGGATCTCGGGAGGCCGCGGCGCGCCGGTGAGCACCCAGGGGCGGGCCGAACGGGTCCAGACGATCGCGACCAGGGCGGCCACCGCGCCGCCGAACATGTAGACATAGCCGGCCGTCGTGCCGGTGACGACGAGATCGCCCTCGGGCCGACGGCTGGCCAGCACGAGCAGGATGATCATCCAGAGGACCGCGGGGACGACCGCGCCGAGCCTGCTCTCCATCGCCCAGCCCGCGGCGCGGAACGCGGCGAGGTTGACCACGGACAGCGCGATCGCGGCGACCGGCACACTCCCGGCCTGCCACGAGAACTCGAACGAGCCGATCACGCCCAGCAGGACGCCCAGCACGGCCAGCACGCCGTAGGCGACGCCGATCAGGAACGGCGGCTCCGGCGCGGGTGCCGGTGGAGGGTACGGACCCGTCGTCTGTTCCACAGGCGGTCACGCTACCGGGTCGGCGAGGCCGGCCTCACGCCCGTCCTGCCCGGGTATGCCGGGCTCGCCGGCGAGAAGCGTGTAGTACTCCGCGTCGAGGATCGGAACGCCCACGTCGTTGGACAGCGCGTAGTAGGGCGGCGCCACGGTGATCTGGGTGGCGTGCGCGCGCATCGCGGCCACCTTCGCGAGCAGGTGCGGGCCCCCCTCCACGCACGTGGTCACCTGCTCGTCCGGCACCCCGAAGCCGAACTCGCCGACGGACCCGACCCGCTCGAAGGGGCCGCGGCCCACCTCCGCCTCAAGAGCGGAGAGCGGGATGGCGGTGGCGTAGAACCGGGACGGAGCCCACGGCTCATCCTCGCCGTACGAGGCGTCGCCGGCCCGTTCGAACGCGCGCCAGGCCACCCGGTACGCCTGGATGTGGTCGGGGTGACCGTAGAAGCCGTTGTCGTCGTAGGTCACGATGACCTGCGGACGCACCTCCCGGACGATACGGACCAGCTCGGCGGTGGCCTCGTCGAGGTCGGCCCGCCAGAAGCACCGGGGATCGTCGTTGGGCGCGGTGCCCATCATCCCGGAGTCGCGCCAGCGTCCCGCGCCGCCGAGGTAGCGATGGTCGGTGACGCCCAGGGCGGCGCAGGCCCGTGCCAGCTCGCCGGCGCGGTACTCCCCCAGCTCATCGCCTGACATGTGCCGCAGATCCGCGGGGATGATCTCGCCCTCCTCACCGCGGGTGCACGTGACCAGGCAGACGTACGCCCCCTCGGCGGCGTACTTGGCCATCGTCGCGCCGGTCTCGATCGACTCGTCGTCCGGGTGCGCGTGCACGAACAGGATTCGCAGATCTGACATTGAGCAAAAATATCCCGGCAGAGGTCAGGTCGCGTTGGTGGCCGGGCGGGTCACGCCCGCTCCGCCACCACCGCCCGGCACCGCGCTGCTGCCTCCGTCGCCGGGGCCACTGCTCGGGTCGCCGCCCGGATCCGTCGGATTGTCACTCGGCCCGGTCGGGCCTTCGGTCGACGGGGTGCTCGGTGCCGAGCTCGTGGGCTCCGGCTGCCGGGTGCCGCCCGGCGGAAGCGTGCCGGTCTGCCGTCGGTGCGTCGGCTGAGGCGGCTGGTTCAGGCCTGGGGAGCTGGCGGGGGCGCTGGATGGCGTGGGCGTCTGCGCACCGCCGCCCGACGGGTGGTCGCCTCCGCGTGAGGTGGCCCACACGATCCCGGCGATCACTACGGCCGCGACCAGCAGGCCGGCGATCGCCGCCAGGGCCGCGCGCCTGGGGGGCTTACGGGCGCCGACCGGGTTGGTGGCACCGACCGGCTCGGTGGCGGCGGTGGGCCGAGGCACGGCCGGGGGGATGTCCGCGGCGGCGGCTCCCACCGCCGTGCCGGCGAAGGCCGCGCCCTGGCCCATGATCGCGGTCTGTGGGTCGGCGCTTCCCGGTGTGGCGGGGGTGACGCCCTCCTCGCCGAGCAGCCGCATCAGCAGTGCCTGGGTCTGCGGACGCGCGGCGGGGTCCTTGGCGAGACAGTCGGCGACGATGCCGCGCAGCGGCTCTTCCATCGACCCGAGGTCGGGCGGCTCGTTGATGATCCGGTGGATCACCGCCATGACCGTGTCCTGGCCGAACGGCGCCTGGCCGGTGGCGGCGTAGACGATGGTCGATGCCCACGAGAACAGGTCGGCGGCCGGCGTGATCTCCCGGCCCGACAGTTGCTCGGGCGCCATGTAGGCCGGGGTCCCGATGGCCGAGTTGGTCACCGTCGCCGCGGCGTCGAGCGCCCGCGCGATGCCGAAGTCGATCACACGCGGGCCGTCGGAGCCGATGAGGACGTTCTGTGGCTTGAAGTCGCGGTGGACGATACCCGCCTGGTGGATGGCGACCAGTGCGGTGACCGTGCCGATGGCCAGGCGTTCGAGATCGGCGCCGGACCGCGGCGACTCGGACGAGACGAGCTGGTACAGCGACGGGCCGGGGACGTACTCGCTGACGATGTAGGGGCGGTCACCCTCGACATCGGCGTCCAGCACCTGTGCGGTGCAGAACCGCGCCACCCGCTTGACCGCCTCCAGCTCGCGCAGGAAGCGGGTGCGCGCGACGTCGTCCTCAGCGAGGTCGGCGCGGAGCAGCTTGACCGCCACCGGATCGCCCGAGGCGGACTCGCCGAGGTAGACGACTCCCTGGCCGCCCTCACCCAAGCGCGCCGTCAAAGAGTACGAGCCCAGCCGCGCCGGGTCGCCCGGCTTCAGTGGACGGCCGTCCGGCATCAAAGCTCCTGTAGGGGAAGTCGGCGGGTGACTGCCACCGTAACCGTTCGGGCAAGGGGAACGCCGTCGACACGGCGGCTGAGTCCGGCTGGCAGGATCGGGAGCATGACGATCAGTTTCCCACGGCAGAGCGCTCGAACCCGGCGATTCACACTCGGCGCTCCGCGCGGCTTCCTCGTGTCGCCCGACGGCTCGCGCGTCGTCTACCTACGGTCTCAGCATGGCACCGATCCGGTCACATGCCTGTGGACGGTCGACGTCGGCGACGGCTCCCTCGGCGAGGAGCGCCTCGTCGTGGATCCCCGCACCCTCGACCTGCCCGGCGAGGAGGACCTGCCGGCCGAGGAGCGCGCCCGCCGGGAGCGCGCCCGCGAGCAGGCCGGCGGTGTCACCGCCTTCGCGGCCGACGCCGAGCTGACGATGGCCGCCTTCGCGCTGTCCGGACGGCTCTTCGTCACCGACCTCGACGGGGAGGTGCGGGCGCTGGAGGCCGCCACGCCCGTCTTCGGCCCGCGTCCCGACCCCACGGGCCGGCGCGTGGCGTACGTCGCGGGGCGCGCCCTGCGCGTGATCGAGATCGACTCCGGCGCGGACCGCGCGCTGGCCGAGCCCGAGAGCGAGCAGATCTCCTACGGCCTGGCGGAGTTCGTCGCCGCCGAGGAGATGCAGCGCATGCGCGGCTTCTGGTGGTCCCCCGACGGTGAGGCGGTGCTCACCGCCCGCGTGGACGAGTCGCCGGTGCAGCGCTGGTACATCGCCGACCCGGCCAACCCCGGGCGGCGACCGGTGGAGGTCGCCTATCCCGCCGCCGGTACGCCCAACGCCGACGTCTCGCTCGTCGTCCTGGGCCTCGACGGCCGGCGGCAGCCGGTCGAGTGGGACCGCGAGACCTACCCGTACCTCGTCGAGGCGTCCTGGAACGCCGAAGGCGTACTCCTCGTCGTGCAGACCCGCGACCAGAAGGCCATGCGGATCCTGTCGGCCGACCCGTCGACCGGGCAGACCACGCTCGTACGCGAGGACACCGACCCGACCTGGCTCGACATCGTGCCCGGCGTCCCGGCCCGCACCGCGGGGGGTGACCTGGTCTGCGTCGCCGAGGACGACACGGCGCGGCGGCTGCTCGTCGCGGGCGAGCCGGTGACCCCGGGCGGGCTGCAGGTGCGGTCCGTGCTCGCCGTGGACGGCGACACCGTCCTGTTCACCGCCTCCGACGAACCCACCGAGATCCACGTGTGGGCCTACGACGGAAGCGGCCTCACCCGGCTGAGCAGCGGCAGTGGCGTGTTCGGCGGCCGCCGCAAGGGCGGTACGACCGTCATCACCGGCGGCCGGCTCGACCGGTTCGGCGTCGAGACGACGGTCATGCGCGCCGGCAAGGTCCTCGGAGAGATCACCTCCCACGCCGAGACCCCCGCGGTGGAGGTGAACGTCAACCTGATCCGCGCCGGTGAGCACGAGCTCCGGACCGCCGTCCTGCTGCCCTCCGGCTACTCCGGCGACGAGCCGCTGCCGGTGCTCATGGACCCGTACGGCGGACCGCACGCCCAGCGCGTGCTCGCGACACGGCGCGCCTTCGCCGAGTCGCAGTGGCTCGCCGACCAGGGATTCGCCGTCGTCGTGGCCGACGGGCGCGGCACGCCGGCCCGTGGCCCCGCATGGGAGCGCGCCATCCACCGCGACGTCGTCGGGCCGGTGCTGGAGGACCAGGTGACCGCCCTCCACGCCGCCGCCGAGCACTTCCCCCTCGACCTGTCGCGCGTGGCGATCCGCGGCTGGTCGTTCGGGGGGTACCTCGCCGCGCTCGCGGTGCTGCACCGCCCCGACGTGTTCCACGCCGCCGTCGCGGGCGCCCCCGTCACGGACTGGACGCTGTACGACACCCACTACACCGAGCGCTACCTCGGCGACCCGAACGAGGACCCGGAGCCGTACGAGCGGGCCAGCCTGATCCGGGCGGTCGGCGACGAAGAGGGCACCCGGACCATGCGGCCGCTGCTCATCATCCACGGCATGGCCGACGACAACGTGGTCGTGGCGCACACGCTGAGGTTCTCCTCGGCGCTGCTCGCGGCGGGCCTGCCGCACAGCGTGCTGCCCCTGTCCGGGGTCACGCACATGACACCCCAGGAGGTCGTCGCCGAGAACCTCATGCTCCTGCAGGTCGACTTCCTCAAGAACGCCCTGTAGCGCGGGTTCGGCATCCGCCTAGGATGCCGGGCATGGGGGAGGAATTCCGGATCGCCGTCGTCTGCACGGCCAACATCTGCCGGTCACCGATGGCGGAGGCGATGATCCGGCGTGCCCTGCGGGCCGGCGGACCGGACGCCGCCGGCGTCATCGTCGAGAGCGCCGGCGTGCACGGGCACGAGGGCAGCCCGATCGCCCCCGGCTCGGCGTCCGCGCTGACGGCCCTGGGCATCGGGGAGGCCGACGTGAACGGCCACCGCGGCCGGCTCCTGACCCCGGCGATCGTCGGCTCCGCCGACCTCGTTCTGACCATGGAGGAGCGGCACCGCGAGGCGATCCTCGCGGGCGGCCCCGAGGCGGGCGAGAAGACCTTCGCGCTGCGGGAGTTCGCCCGGCTGGTCGGCGGGGCGGCGCCGCCCGAAGG
>JAOPYG010000267.1 GCA_025964685.1 Actinoallomurus sp.
GCCCTCCTGCTTGCCCTGCTCTTCCTTTGCGGCGTGGTAACCACCGTTCTCCTTTAGGTCACCTTCGTCGCGGGCGGCCTCGATCTTGGCGGCGATCTCGATCCGGCCATCGCCCGTGAGGTAATCCAGCTCTTGCTTGAGCCGGTCGTACGCCTCCTGGGTAAGCCAGGTGACGTTGGCATCGCGGGTCTCGGTCACGGGTACTCCTCATCCACGTGAAGTGCGGCCGTAGAACTCTCAAGGCTACCGGCATTCAAGCGTGAAGTAGCCAGCGCAAGAGAGCTTTGTGTCGTTATGACGCTCTTGTTTGTTCCCCATAGGGGAGCCGGTATTAACCTGTCCGGCAGTCCCGGACGTCCACTGCGGTCGCACGCGACGATGTCGCGACGTCCTGACGCGCGTCCGCGTCTCCCCTCCCGGACGGGACCCTCACCTCGACTCGGCCCACCTCCGCGTGATCGGGGTCGTACGCGACGATCGCACAGCTGACGTCGTCGCCCTTGGACTTGGCGATCTGGTAGTGCACGCGGACCGAACGGTCGGTGGTCTGCCAGGAGACGACCTGCGGGCTGATACCCGGATTCCCCTCCGTGTGCACCATGATGATGGCCCAGCCTGCGGCACAGATGGACACGAACACCCCGATGACCGTGTAGGCCAGCCGGTTCCGCTTGGTGCCGGCGGGGTTCGTGCTCATGGGAATCTCCGTGCGTGGCGCTGTTGTTCTCAGGGAGAATCATCCTCTGTGTGCGGCAGCCGGTGGTCCGGAAGACCCGCACCGGACGAATACGACCTTACGCTCAGGGGGAGCCCGAGTTGTCCGAGACCTCGACGTGTCGCGAACCGCTGCGCCTGATGGCGGTCCATGCCCACCCGGACGATGAGTCCAGCAAGGGCGCCGCGACCATGGCACGCTATTCCGCCGAGGGAGTCCAGGTCCTCGTCGTCACCTGCACCGGCGGCGAGCGCGGCGACATCCTCAACCCCGCCATGGACCGTCCGGAGATCAAGGCCGACCTGGCCGCCGTCCGCATGGAGGAGATGGCCACGGCGCGGCGGATCCTCGGCGTCGACCAGCGGTGGCTGGGATTCGTCGACTCGGGCCTGCCGGAGGGCGATCCGCTGCCGCCGCTGCCCGAGGGCTGCTTCGGTGTGCAGCCGATCGAGGTCGCCGGCGAGCCTCTCGTACGCGCGGTGCGGGAGTTCCGCCCGCACGTCATCCTGACCTACGACGAGAACGGCGGCTATCCGCATCCGGACCACATCATGTGCCACAAGGTGTCGGTCGAGGCGTTCGAGGCGGCCGGTGACCCTGACCGCTACCCCGACGCCGGAGCCCCGTGGCAGCCGCTGAAGCTCTACTACCACATGACCTTCCACCAGGAGCGTCACATCGCCGAGCACAAGGCGATGCTCGAGGCCGGCCTGGAGTCACCGTACGAGGAGATGCTCAAGCGCTGGGAGGACCGGCCGACGAAGTGGGAGATCACCACCAAGGTGCCGTGCGGGGACTACTTCGAGCTCCGTGACCGCGCGCTGATCGCCCACGCCACCCAGATCGACCCGAGCGGCCCCTTCTTCGCCTGCCCGACCGACATCAAGCGCAAGGCATGGCCGACCGAGGACTACCATTTGGCACGTTCACTGGTGGACACCGAACTGCCGGAGGACGATCTGTTCGCCGGCGTCCACGAGGTCCAGGAGAAGATATGCCTCCCATGATGGTTCTCGCGGTCAACGAAGACCAGGTGACCCCTGGGGTCACCGCGTTCCTCGTCGTCGCCGCGCTGGGCGTGACGCTCTTCCTCCTCATCCGCTCGATGAACAAGCGGATCAGCCGCATCCAGGCGCCCAGCGAGGACGACCTGCGCCAGGCCGACTGGGAGCGCCGCCAGGGCGGCGCTACGCCGGCGAAGAAGGCCGAGCAGAAGTCCCAGGCGGATCAGCGGGACGCGTAGCCCGGAGCCGTTCGCGGATCCGGGCGATCATCGCGCCGATGAGGATCACCGCGATGCCCGCGACGGCGTCGGCGATGTAGTGGTTGGCGGTGCCGACCACGACGATGAACATGAAGACGGGATAGGCGGCGCCGACCACTCGCAGCCAGCGCCAGTCCGCGTTGCGCGCGACCTGCCAGCCGCACCAGGCGGCCCATCCGACGTGCAGCGACGGCATCGCGGCGAACTCATTGGTCAAGCCGGCCAGCCCTTTGGGCGCGCTGGCCGCCTCGGCCCACCAGCCCCACTCGTGATACCTGGCGAGCGTGTCGACGAACCCCGGCATCATGCGGGGCGGCGCGGTCGGGAAGAACCAGAAGCCGAGCAGCCCGAGCAGCGTCGCGGTCACCAGCGCGGTGCGCGCGCCGCGGTAGCACCGCGGCCGGCTGCGCCAGAGCCAGATCAGCACGACCGGTGTCACCAGGTAGTGCAACGTGGCGTACGCGTAGGACAGCGGGACGCCGAGCTCGGGAGTGGCCGAGACGGCGTGGTTGATCGTGACTTCCTCGGAGACGCCCAGCGCCCGCTCCAGGCTCAGCACCCGGTGGGCGTTCGTGAAGGCCTCGTGGTGCCCGGCGGCGACCAGCAGGCGCACGCCGTCGTACATGAGGTACAGGGCGCCGATCAGGACGACCTCACGCCACCATCGTGGCCGGACCTTGGTATCTGGCGCCGGGATCGTCGGAGCCGGCGCCAGCCGGCTCATGCCGGACATGCCCTGGTCAGCAATGCGGCCACCCTCCCCCGGGTGTCCCCCCGAAGGGGGTGTGTTTCCCCGTTCGGAGTATATATGTGCAATCTGCATCTATAGCGACCACAACAGGCCGATGTAACTCTGAGGAGCACGGCGTGTCGCCTTGGTGACCACGGCCCGCGCCGGCGTATCAACACCCAGATGGTCGAGCGTGTTCCTCCAGACCTTCATCAGGGCATGTTCAGGTAGTCCTCAACTCCGCAGGCCAGGATGGAGACTGTGAGCGAAGCGCGACTACTCGTGGTCGAGGACGAACCCAACATCCTGGAACTCCTGTCCGGCAGCCTCCGGTACGCCGGATTCGAGGTCGTCACCGCGACAGGCGGCAGTGACGCCGTACAGGTGGCCCTCCAGCGCCGCCCCGACCTCATCGTGCTCGACGTGATGCTGCCGGACATGGACGGCTTCGACGTCATCCGCCGGCTGCGCGGCGGCGGGGCGCACATTCCGGTGCTGTTCCTCACCGCGCGGGACGCCACGCAGGACAAGATCCGTGGGCTGACGCTCGGCGGCGACGACTACGTGACCAAGCCCTTCAGCCTCGAAGAGGTCATCGCCCGCATCCGCGCCGTACTGCGCCGTGCCCAGGGCGGACCGGCCGAGGCGCCGCCCCGGCTGAGCTTCGCCGACCTGGAGCTGGACGAGGAGAGCCACGAGGTGTGGCGTTCCGGCAAGCCCATCCAGCTCTCACCCACCGAGTTCAAGTTGCTGCGCTACTTCATGACCAACGCCAACCGCGTGCTGTCCAAGGCGCAGATCCTCGACCACGTCTGGGACTACGACTTCCGCGGCGACACCGGGATCGTGGAGTCCTACGTCTCGGTGCTGCGCCGCAAGCTCGACAAGCTCGGCCCCCGTCTGATCCACACCCTGCGCGGAGTCGGCTACGTACTGCGCCTGCCGCCGGAGCAGTAAATGCCGGACTGGGTGAGCCGTCTGTCCGCACGGACCCCGTTGCGGATCAAGCTCATCGCCGCCGTACTGACGATGGTCGCCCTGGCACTCGTCGCGGTGAGCGTCGCGAGCGTCTCGGCGATGCGCGGCTACCTGCTGGACAAGACCGACCGGCAGCTGACCGGCGTGGCGCGCGTGATGGCCCGCGTGATCAACCAGCCCGGACCGGTCCAGACCAAGGTGCCGGTGGCCGGGCAGTTCATCTACCAGGTACGCGACGCGACCGGGAAGATCGTGGCGAGCACGCCGCAGTCGATCTGGCGCGCCCCCGAACCCGAGCCCGTCGTCCCGCAGGACCCGGCCTGGCTGGCCGCGCACACCGACCAGACGGTCACCGTCGGCGCGCAGTCCGGCGACGTACGGTGGCGCATCCACGTCGAGCCGATCGACGGCGGATACCTGGTCGTGGGCACGGACCTGCGCGACGTCGCGCGTACGGCGGGACGGCTCGTCGGCGTGGAGATCGTCGTCGGCAGCATCGTGCTGGTCCTCGTCGCCGGGCTGGGCGTCGCGATCGTCCGCGCCAGCCTGCGGCCCCTGGTCAACATCGAGCACACGGCCGAGGCCATCGCCGCCGGCGACCTGTCCCGCCGGGTGCCGGACGCCGACCCCCGTACGGAGGTCGGCCGGCTCGGCAACGCCCTGAACGGCATGCTCGCCCAGATCGAGACGGGGTTTCGCGCCCAGTCGGCATCGGAGGCGACCGCACGGGAGTCGGAGGGGCGGATGCGCCGCTTCGTCGCCGACGCCAGCCACGAGCTGCGTACGCCCCTGGCCGTGATCCGCGGCTTCGCGGAGTACTACCGGCAGCGTTCGGACGTCCCGCCGGACGAGCTGGACCGCCTGATCGGGCGGGTCGAGAACGAGGCCGCCCGGATGGGGATCCTCGTCGATGACCTGCTGATGCTGGCCCGGCTCGACCAGCAGCGCCCGCTGGCGCGGCGGCCGGTCGACCTGCTCGCGCTGGCCGCCGACGCCGTACAGGACGCGCGGGTGGTGGACGGTGACCGGGAGATCTCGCTGTCGGTGCGCAGCGGTTCGGCCTTCATCGTGACCGGGGACGAGGTACGCCTCCGGCAGGTGATCGGCAACCTCGTGAGCAACGCGCTCCGGAACACCCCGCCGGGCACGCCGGTCGAGGTCATCATGCGGTCTGGGCTGCTCGGCTCCGCTCCGGCGGCCGTGCTGGAGGTCGTGGACAGCGGTCCGGGCATGCCGGCCGAGCAGGCGGAGCGGGTGTTCGAGCGGTTCTACCGCGCGGACCCGGCGCGCAGCCGGGGCGGTACGGGGCTGGGGCTGGCGATCGTGGCCGGCCTGGTGGAGGCGCACGGCGGATCGGTGGAGGTGGACACCGCGCCGGGTGAGGGCGCGACGTTCCGCGTCGCCCTGCCGCTGGACCCGGACGCGGTCGAGGCCGACCCGGTCGAATCGGCGCAGTCTTAGGACTTGATCGCCTT
>JAOPYG010000277.1 GCA_025964685.1 Actinoallomurus sp.
ACCGACGGCTCGTGGAAGACGGCCGCCGGCCCGCTGAGGGCCTCCGACATCTACATGGGCGAGACCTACGACGCCAGGGCCGAGCAGTCCGGCTGGGACGGCACCGGTTTCAACGACGCGTCCTGGCCGGCCGCCAAGGTCAACACGAGCGTGACGCCGAACCTCGTCGCGCAGGCCGGACCGCCGGTACGCGTGGACACGGTGATCAAGCCGGTGAAGCGGACCGAGCCCAAGCCGGGAGTGTTCGTCTTCGACCTCGGCCAGAACATGGTCGGCTGGAACCGCCTGACGGTCTCCGGCTCGGCCGGCACCACCGTGACCCTGCGCAACGCCGAGGTGCTCAACTCCGACGGCACGATCTACACCGCCAACATGCGGGGCGCGGCCGACACCGACCACTACACGCTCAAGGGCGGCGGCACCGAGACGTACGAGCCGCGCTTCACCTACCGCGGCTACCGGTACGTCGAGGTCACCGGCTATCCCGGCACGCCCGGCCTGAACTCCGTCGCCGGTGTGGTCGCGCACGCGGACGCGCCGCCGAACGGCACGCTCAACACCTCCGACCCGCTGGTCAACCAGATCCAGCACAACATCGTGTGGGGGCAGAAGGGCAACTTCTTCAGCGTCCCCACCGACTGCCCGCAGCGCGACGAGCGGCTCGGCTGGACCGGTGACATCGGCGCGTTCGCGCCAACCTCGACGTTCAACATGGACGCCGACACCTTCCTGGCCAAGTTCAGCACCGACCTCACCGACGCTCAGACCTCCGAGGGGGCGTTCACCGACGTCGCCCCGGCCGTCATCTCAGGCGCGGGCACGGCCGGCTGGGGCGACGCGGGCGTGATCATCCCGTTCACGCTGTGGCAGCGGTACGGCGACCTGCAGGTCGTACGTGACCGGTACGCGTCGACGCAGAAGTGGATCGACTACCTCAAGGCGCACAGCACCGGCCTGATCCGGCCCGCCCAGGGCTTCGGCGACTGGCTCAACGTCCAGGACAACACCCCCCTCGACCTGATCGGCACGGCCTACTTCGCCCACTCGGTGGACCTGGTCGCGCAGATGGCCGACGGCGTCGGCGACCATGCCGCCGCGGCCGACTACCGCACGCTGTGGGGCCAGATCCGCGACGCGTTCGACGCCAAGTACGTCAAGTCCGACGGCACGGTCGGCGGCGGCAGCCAGACCGCCTACGTCCTCGCGCTCTCGGACAACCTGCTGCCCGACGCCCAGGTCACGCCCGCCGCGGACAAGCTGGTGGCCAACATCGCCGCCCACGGCGGGCACCTGACCACCGGGTTCCTGGGCACCGGCGAGCTGTTGCCGACGCTGACGCGGACCGGCCACAACGACGTCGCCTACCAGATCCTGCAGCAGAAGACGTTCCCGTCGTGGGGCTATGAGATCGACAAGGGCGCGACCACGATCTGGGAGCGCTGGGACGGCATCAAGACCGACGGCACCTTCAACGACCCCGGCATGAACTCCTTCAACCACTACGGACTCGGCTCGGTCGGCGACTGGATGTACCAGAACATCGCCGGCATCGCGCCCGCGGCGCCCGGCTACCAGCGCGTCGTGGTCCACCCGAGGCCCGGCGGAACGCTGACCTGGGCGTCGGCGCGCTACCGGTCCGACTACGGCGACATCAGCAGCAAGTGGTCGGTCTCGCACGGCCGGTTCAGCCTCGATGTCAGCGTCCCCGTGGGCACCACCGCCGAGGTGTGGGTGCCGACCGGGAGTACCGCCAAGGTCAGCGCCGACGGCGCGACGTTCTCCCGTACGCAGGACGGGAACGCCGTGTTCGCCGTGGGCTCGGGCACCTGGCACTTCCACACCTGAGTAACCCGGCGGCGGGCCGGTCACCGGCCCGCCGCCACCGACCGGATGGAGCACGGATGACCGTCGACAACCGGGTCCGAGTGGGCCTCGTCGCGGGCGGGCTGGGCGCGTACTGGCCGCAGTTCCCCGACCTGCTGCCGCAGCTTCGGCGCTCGGCCGAGCGCGTGTCGGAACGGATGCGCGGACTCGGCGCCGAGGTCGTCGACGCCGGCTTCGTCTCCGACGCCCAGGAGGGCGCGGTGGCCGCAGAGAAGCTGCGCGCGGCCGGCTGCGACATCATCGTGGGCTTCCTCACGACGTACATGACCGCGACCATGCTGGTCCCGGTCGCCCAGCGCAGCGGCGCGCCGGTCCTGCTGATCAACCTGCAGCCGACCGAGTCGATGGACCACGCGACGTTCGACACCGGGCAGTGGCTGGCCTACTGCGGGGCCTGCCCGCTGCCCGAGATGGCCAACGCGTTCCTGCGCTGCGGCATCCCGTTCCGCTCGGTCTCCGGGTATCTGGAGGACGAGCGGGCCTGGACGAAGATCGGGCGCTGGGTGCGGGCGGCCGGCGTACGCGCGGCGCTGCGGCGCGGGCGGCACGGCCTGATGGGCCACCTGTACCCGGGCATGCTCGACGTCTCGACCGACCTGACCCTGGTGAGCGCCCACTTCGGCGGGCACATGGAAGTCCTGGAATTCGACGACCTGCGGGTCCGCGTGGAGAAGGTCACCGACGCGGAGGTCGCGGCGAAGAAGAAGGAGGCCACGGACGTCTTCGCGCTGGACGACTCGGTCAACGACGACGACTTCGGCTGGGCGGCGCGCGTCGCGGTGGGGCTGGACCGGCTCGTGGACGACTTCGAGCTGGACAGCATCGCGT
>JAOPYG010000293.1 GCA_025964685.1 Actinoallomurus sp.
AGTGTCGCTAGGGGTGAGCATTGTCCCGCTCTCGCGGATCCCCGCGCACTGCGACCAGCCGTCACAACACGAACACGTCCGTGTGGCAAAGGCTGTGGCGGGCGGTGATCCTCGGCAGGCGGCTCCGGGAAGGCCGTCACGGCGTGGGGTGCCCGCGGACGAAGGCACGGGTACGGACCACCAGCCGGGGCGGTCGCACCGGGAACGCCGGGCCCGGCCACGCGAGGTGCCCATCCATGACGGTCGCCCGGGTTGGCCGATGCTCGCGACGCAGGCCTGGCCGACGCCGCGGACAGCCAGGGCGAACAGGCTCACCCCAGGTTATATACTTCTTATACAGAACTATCCGCTCAACCCTCATGGAGAGTGCCGTAGATGACGCGGTTGCTCGTTGAACCGCCGCGCCCGCAGGTGGTGCGGGAGCATCGGAACGCACCGTGGTTCGCGGTGGGGTCCGTGTGCGTCGGCGCGTTCATGGGGCAGTTGGACGCCAGCATCGTCACGCTCGCGTTCCCCGCCTTGCAGCGGGACTTCCACGCCTCCCTCGCCGCGGCGCAGTGGGTGTCACTGGGCTACCTGCTGGCGCTCGTCGGCCTGCTGGCCGGTGCCGGGCGCTTGGCGGACGCGGTCGGGCGCAAGCTCGTCTACCTCTACGGGTTCGGTGTCTTCACTGTGGCCTCGGCGGCGTGCGGGCTGGCGCCGACGTTGGGGATGCTCGTGGTGTTCCGTGTGGTGCAGGCGGCGGGGGCGGCCATGCTGCAGGCCAACAGTGTCGCGCTCGTGGTGACCAGTGTGCCCCGGTCGAGGATGCGGGCCGGGCTCGGTATGCAGGCCGCCGCGCAGGCGCTCGGGCTCGCGCTCGGGCCGACCGTGGGCGGGCTGCTGGTCGGCTCGGCCGGCTGGCGGTGGGTGTTCTGGGTGAACGTTCCCATCGGGTGTGCGGCGCTCGTGGTCGGGCGGTACCTGCTTCCCCGTACGCGTGAGCGTGCCGCCGCGGCGCGGTTCGACTGGCCCGGCCTGCTCCTGCTGGCGGGGGCGAGCGCCGCCCTGTTGGTCGCGATCTCCGGTGCGTCCGGCCTCGGGCTGCCCCTGTGGGAGGCGTGGGCCGCCGCCTCGGCGGCGGCGATGGCAGGTTTCGTGGTGCGGGAGCGCCGGGCGGCCGCCCCCCTCGTCGACATGGACCTGCTCCGTACGCCCGCCGTCTCAGTCGGGCTGGCCGGGGCGATGTGCGGGTACCTCGTCCTGTTCGGACCGCTGGCGCTCGTGCCGCAGATTCTCAGCGCGCGAGGCGCCGGCGCGACGTACGCCGGGCTCGTCCTGACCGCGCTGCCGGCGGGTTTCGCCCTCGCGGCGCTCGCCGCCGACCGGGTGCTGCCCGAGGGGTTCGGCAACCGGCGGCGATGTCTGCTCGGCGGTACGGTCGCGTCGCTCTGTGCGGTCGCGCTCGGGTGGGCGACGCCCGCCGCGATGCTGCCCCTGCTGGCGCTGCTCGGCGCCGGCCTCGGCCTGTTCATCCCCGCCAACAACACGGCCATCATGGCCGTGATCCCGACCCGGATGTCGGCCACCGCCGGCGGAATGGTGAACATGACGCGAGGCGCCGGTACCGCTCTCGGCATCGCCCTTGTGACGCTGATCCTGCACGCCGCCGCGACGGTTCAGGACGGCGCACGGCTCGCCTTCGCCGGGCTCGCCGTCGTCGCGGCGGTCGCCACCATGACGGGCATCACCGCACGGCGGCACGACGCCTAACCTTCGGCGAGGGTGTCGACCGCCTCGGCCAGTTGCCGCAGCCCGGGAAGGGCTTCGGCGAGTGCGCCCTGGCTACGCTCGTCGAGCCGGGCGAGCGCGGACTGGAGGATCGCCGTGTTGGTGGTCTTCCAGCCCTCAACGGCCCGTCGCCCTTCCGGGGTGAGGGTCAGCGCGACGGCGCGCGCGTCCTCCGCGGCGTTCGTCCGTACGATCAGGCTCCGGCTGTGGAGCGCGTTCACCAGGGTGGTGACGGAGTTCGCGGCCAGCATGAGCCGGCGTGCGATCCGCCCGGGACGGATGCCCGGCTCGTCCGCGATACACGCCAGCACCTCCAGCTGGGCGACCGACAGGGGGTTGGCCGGGTCAGCGGCGCGTGCCGCGCGGCGCATGGCACGCCTCAGGCGCGCGACGGTGTCCGCGAGGAGTACACCGGTGGCCTCCGAGGGGCTCGCCGCCCCATGGTCGGACGCTCGGTTCACAGGGGCCATACCAAGCATTGTCTCCCGAAAAACCCGGGTAATGCTCAGGCCATGAATCCGTACTTGCGCAGGATCGTGACCGCGGCCGGCGACCCGAGCCAGGTCACGAACGCTCGTGCGGTGGCGCCGTGGGCGCTGTTCTGTACGGCCGCGGCGAAGTAGGTCGCGGTGACGTTCTGCTCCCGCGGGATGGGCACGCTGCTCGCCGAGACACCCGCGGAGCGCATGTCGGTCACGTACACGATGCCCGCGTCCGCCGTGCCGGTACGGATCCGGGTGAGCACCGTGCGCGCGTCGGCCTCCTCCGACGACGGCCGTACGGTCACGCCGGCCTTGGCGAGGATTCGCGCCGCGTACCGGCCCACGGGCACCACGGGGCCGCCGAGCACCACCCGGAGGCGTGGGTTGGCCAGGTCCGCCAGCAGGCGTATGTGGCGCGGATTGCCCGCGGCGACCGCGATCGTCATCGTGCCCTGCGCGAAGGCCCTGCGGCGCGAGATCTGCTCGGCGGCGATGTCCATGGACGTGCTGTCGGCGGTGGCCAGCACGTCGGCGTGCTCGCGATCGTGGATGTCCCCGGCCATCTCCTGGGAGCCGGCGAACTCGAACTGCACGCCGGTCACGTGCCGGTTCGCCGCCTGGTACGCGGCGCCGAGCTCGCCGAAGGCGTCGGTGAGCGACGAGGCGGCGAGCACCTTGAGGGTGAACCGCTCGTCGCCGGAGGCGATGCCGCACCCGGCCAGAGCCAGCGTCACGACGGCCACGGCGGCGAGACGCGTGAAAAACGGCATGCGGGCGATCTTAAGGTGGTTCGTCGGTTATGGCCGGACGCAACGCGCCGTCACGCCGGATAGGCGTGGGTCTCGGTGGCCTTGACGGCGGCCCAGACCGAGTCGCCGTCCGCCAGCCCGAGCTCGGCGAGCGCGGCCGGGGTGATGTCGGCCGAGGCCGGCATCGGACCGTCCAGATGCACCCGCACCTGGTCGCCGTGCGGCTCGATCCCGCCGATCGTCGCCTCCCAGAGGTTGCGCGGGCTGCCGTCGGGACGCGTACGGAACAACGCCACCGCCGACGGACGGAACGCCAGGAACACCTCGCCGGACAGGGACTCGGCGACGTTGAGGGTGAGCCGGTCCAGCGTCACGTCGTGGCCGTCGGCCAGCCCCCGGTAGAGGTTCAGCCCGACGAGACGGGCGACGTACTCAGTGCGCGGGTGACGCGCGACGTGCGCCGGGGCGCCCTCCTGCACGACCCGTCCGTTCTCGATCACGATGAGCCGGTCGGCGAGCGCCATGGCGTCCAGCGGATCGTGGGTGACCAGCAGGGACGCGCCGTCGAACGCCGCGAGGTGACGGCGTAGACCGGCACGGATCTCCCTGCGCGTGTCGACGTCGAGCGCGGACAGCGGCTCGTCGAGCAGCAGGAGCCGGGGCCGTACGGCCAGCGCACGCGCGAGTGCGACGCGCTGCGCCTGGCCGCCGGAAAGCGTGCGGGGCCGCTGGCCGGCCTGGTCGGTGAGGCCGACGCGGTCGAGCCACTCCGCCGCAAGCCGGCGGGCCTCGCGCTTGCGCACGCCCTGGCAGCGGGGCCCGAACGCCACGTTGTCCAGCGCGCTGAGGTGCGGGAACAGCAGATAGTCCTGGAACACCATGCCGACCGGGCGCCGGTCCGCCGGCCGGTCGTGCCACTCCTCGGCGGCGACCCGTATGTGGCCCGCGGACAGCGGCACCAGGCCGGCGAGGGACCGCAGCGCGGTGCTCTTGCCCGCGCCGTTGGGGCCGAGCAGCGCCACGACCTCGCCCTCGGCGATCCGCAACTCCATGTCCAGCGTGAAGGCCGGGTGCCGTACGACCAGGTGGGCATCGATCACGACAGCCACCGTCCCCGGAGGCCGGCCAGGACGAGCACGGAGACCGCGAGCAGGACGAGGCTGAGCACGATCGCGGCCTGCGGGTCGGTCTCCAGCGCGAGGTAGACCGCCAGGGGCATGGTCTGCGTACGGCCCGGATAGTTGCCGGCGAAGGTGATGGTGGCCCCGAACTCCCCGAGGGCACGTGCCCAGCACAGCACGGCGCCGGCCCCGATGCCCGGCGCGATGAGCGGCAGCGTGACCCGGCGGAACGTCGTCCACCGGGATGCGCCCAGGGTGGCGGCGGCGTCCTCGTACCTCAGGTCTGCGGCGCGCAGCGCCCCCTCGACGCTGATCACCAGGAACGGCAGCGCGACGAACGCCTCCGCCAGGACGACCCCGGGGGTGGTGAACGGCAGGGTCAGGCCGAACCAGCGGTCCAGCCACCGCCCGACCAGGCCGTTCCGGCCCAGGGCGAGCAGCAGCGCCACGCCGCCGACCACCGGCGGGAGCACGAGCGGCACGGTCACCAGGGCGCGCACCAGCCGGCGGCCGGGGAAGGAGACGCGGGCGAGCACCCAGGCGAGCGGCACCCCGACGATCAGGCAGAACACGGTCGCGAGGGTCGCGCAGATCACGGACAGCCGCAGCGCCTCGAGGATCTCCGGCCGGCCCAGCCGGGTGCCGAGAGTCGACCATGGCGCGCGGTAGAGCAGGCCGGCGACGGGAAGCACCAGGAAGGCGAACGCGACCAGCGCGGGTACGACGAGCACCCAGGGCGCCCGGCGGCTCACGACCGCGTGAGCCCGGTGGCCGCCGGCCCGGAGTCGATCACTCGGATCGCTCCACGACGACGTTGGTGGACTTGACGACGGCGACGGCGATGACGCCGGGTTCGAGCCCGAGATCGTCCGCGGCCTCCCGGCTCATGAGGGAGACGACGCGGTGCGGCCCCGCCTGGATCTCCACCTTCGCCATCACGTTGTCGCGTACGACCTCGGTGACGATGCCGCGCATCCGGTTGCGTGCGGAGGATAGGCCCTTGTCGGGCTCGGCGGGCGAGCGGACGAAGGCCGCGAGGTCGGTCCCGGAGACGATCCGGTGACCGTGCTCGTCACGCTCGGCGGTCAGCCGCCCCGAATCGACCCACCGCCGCACGGTGTCGGAGCTGACGTCGAGAAGAGAGGCGACCTCGCTGATCCGGAAGACGGTCACGGCGCAGAGTATATCGCCGCAGAAACGGAGAATCGTGCACGTTATGCCAGGACGATGCGGGGCCCACCACCGCCGTACGGTGGCAGATGCGAGGGGCTCCCGTACGGCAGGCGGCGGACCTTCGGTGGCTCAGAGGGCGAGGCCGACGGCGAGGAGCACGCCGAAGATGATCTGCAGGCGGCCGGTCTCGCCCAGTACGGCGATGAGCTGCGGGCCGGCCGCGCCGCGCAGGACCCGGCGTACCGGGGAGATCGCCCACAGCGCGGCGGGCAGGCCCAGCATCGCCCACGGATGCGCGATGGCGACGATCGGCACGCAGCAGAACGCGGCGATCGCGCATCCGGCGTACAGCAGGCGGGTGCGGCCGTCGCCGAGCACCACCGCGAGCGTGCGCTTGCCCGAGTCGCGGTCGGTGGGGATGTCGCGCAGGTTGTTCACGACGAGCATGGAGCACGAGAGCAGGCCCACCGGTACCGCTGCCACCCACACGGCCCAGGGCAGCCCCTCGAGCTGGACGTACGCGGTGCCGACCACCGACACGATCCCGAAGAAGACGAAGACCGAGATCTCGCCGAGCGCGCGGTAGCCGTACGGCCGCGAGCCGCCGGTGTAGAACCAGCCCGCCGCGATCGCGGCCGCGCCGATGAGCAGCAGCCACCAGCTGGTGACCGCCGCGAGGACCAGGCCGGCGACGGCCGCGAGCAGGAAGCAGCCCACCGCCGCGGCGAGCACCTGCTTGGGCGGGGCGACCTTGGAGCCCACCAGGCGCATCGGCCCGACCCGTGCCTCGTCGGTGCCGCGGATGCCGTCGCTGTAGTCGTTGGCGTAGTTGACGCCGACCTGCAGCAGGATGGAGACGAGCAGGGCGAACACCGCCCGCCACCAGATGGCGTGGCCGAACCCGATCGCGATGCCGGTGCCGACCAGCACCGGGACGATCGAGTTGGGGAGCGTACGGGGCCGCGCTCCGGCGACCCACTGGGGGAGAGAGGCCACTACCGCACTGGTCCGGCATCGAGGATCATGCGGAGGATTCTGCCGGACGGGGCTCGGGCGGCTGACGCAGACCCAGGGTCAGTACGAAACCGAGGCCCAGCAGCCCGGCGGTGGCGAAGGCGGCGCGGTCGGTCGCGACCGCGAGGCTCTCGTCGGCGGCACGGGCCACGCGGGGGTCGCCGTGCCGCAGGTCGGCGGCGAACGTCCCGGCGGTGTCGCGCAGGCGCGCGGCGTACGCCCCGCCCTGCCGCGGGGGCACACCTGCCCTGCGCAGGCGGTCGGTCATCACATGGCTGAGGCTCGTCGCGAAGACGGCGCCGATCAGCGCGATGCCCAGGGCCGAGCCGATCTGCCGCGCGGTCGACTGGGTGCCGGAGGCCAGGCCCGCGCGCGCCGGCGGCACGTCGCGCAGCACGATGCTCGTGAGTTGCGCCGTGGTCAGCCCGAGCCCGATTCCGTAGATCAGCATCCAGGGCGCGAGCTGGTACCCCGTCGTGTCGGCGCGCGTCGTGAGCCCGATCAGGAGCACCGCGACGGTCTCGAGGGCCATCCCGGCCTGCAGCATCCGTGCGGCGCCGATCCGGCGCGACAACCGCGCCGCGAAGCCGCCGGTCAGCAGTGTGCCCAGGGCGAGCGGCAGGATCGCCACGCTGACCTGCAGCGGGGAGTTCCCGTGAACGTCCTGCAGGAAGAGCGGCAGCGTGAACATCAGCCCGAGCTCGCCCACGCTGATCAGGGTGGCGGCGGCGTTGCCGCGGCGGAACGCGGGGATGCGGAACAGCGTCAGGTCCAGCACGACCGGCCGGCCCGCGGCGGCCCGCGCCCGTTCGACGCCCAGCAGAGCGCACAGCGCGGCCACGCCGGCCACGAGCGCGACCGGCACCGGAGAGATCCCGGTGTCCCAGCGCAGCGGACCGGCCGAGAAGGGTTGCAGGAGCCGCCACCAGCCGTACCGCTGCCCCTCGATGAGCGCGAACACGACGGCGGCGAACCCGCCCGCGCTGAGGAGGCCGCCCGCCCAGTCGATGCCACGCCTGGCCATGCGGTCACGGGTCTCCGGGACGAAAAGCAGCGCGCCCGCCACGACCACCGCGCCGAGTGGCAGGTTCACCCCGAACGCCCAGCGCCAGCCGTACGACGTCGCGAGCCACCCGCCGAGCAGCGGCCCGAGGGCGGCCATGCCGCCGATGAGCGAACCCCAGATGCCGAACGCCACGGCGCGGTCGCGTCCGCGGAACACCGAGGTCACGGTGGAGAGGGTGGCGGGCAGGATCATCGACGCGCCGGCGCCCTGCAGCAGGCGGGCGCCGATGAGCGCGGAACCGTTCGCCGATGCCGCCGCGAGCAGGCTCGCCGCCGTGAACACCACCGTGCCCAGCAAGAACATGCGCCGGCGCCCGTACACGTCGCCGGCCATCCCGAAGGGGATCAGCAGCGCGGCGAAGGCGAGCGAGTAGATCGAGGTGACCCACTCCGCGTCCGCTGTGGTGAGACGCAGGTCACCGACCACGCGGGGCAGCATGACGTTGACGATCGTGGCGTCGACGATGATCAGCGAGACGCCGAGACCGATGACGATCATGCCTAGCCAACGCCGGCGGCCGGGAGTGCCGATCGCGGGGGCGGGAACGGCCGGAGCCGCGCTTACAGTCATGGATTCTGGGCCGGTCCGCTCCACTCTGGGCGAGAACTCGCCGCTGAACGGTTCGACTTCAAGATACCCCCGCCCCTTCATGACCCCGATCCGGGTGGTCCGCTGGCCTCACGGGCCGTGAGCACGGAGAATGTCGCCGTGCGAGACTCCGAGGCCGATCCCGAACCCATGTCGCTGTCGCGCCTGCTGGCGGTGGCCGGGCACATCGTCGCCCTCCGCCGGCAAAGGTTCATGGGGGGCTACGGCCTCACACCACACGGCCTGGCGGTGCTGGCCTACCTCGAACACGGGTCCGGGCTGACCCAGCGTGAGCTGGCCAGACGCTGCGGCGTCGCACCCTCGACCCTCAACCACACGGTAGACCACCTCGCGCAGTCCGGCTGGGTCGAGCGGCGCCGTGACACGGCCGACCGCCGTCTCGTACGCCTCGCGCTCACCGAGAGCGGACACCGTCACCTGGCGCAGGTGCAGCAGGCGGCCGACAGCGAGATGGAGCCGATGCTCGACCACCTCGTGCCCTCCGACGAGACCGCCGTCCGGCGGTTCCTCCTGGAGACGGTGACCCGTCTGCAGGCCATGGAGGAGGACGCCGTGCTCGGCTATCCGGTGTCTCACGGGACCGGCCGGTCGTGAGTTCGCGAAGGGCGCGGCACTGTTAGTTTCGGCACATGCCCTTCGACCTCCTGGAGCTGCTGCCCGCGCCCTGGCGTGAGCTCATCGAGCCGTTGCTGGATCCGGCCACCACACGGCGCCTCGGAGAGTTCGTCTCCGCCGAGTACGACGGGAAGGTCGTCTATCCGGCGCTGCCCGACCTGTTCAGCGCCTTCCGGCTGTGCTCGCCGGACGACGTACGGGTGCTGATCCTGGGCCAGGACCCCTACCACGGGGCGGGCCAGGCGCACGGGCTGAGCTTCAGCGTCCGCGAGGGCGTGCGGGTGCCTCCGTCGCTGCGCAACGTGTTCAAGGAGCTGCGGGACGACCTGGGCGTGCCCATGCCGGCCGGTGGCGACCTGACGCCGTGGGCGCAGCGGGGCGTGCTGCTGCTCAACGCGGTCCTGACCGTACGGGCGGGCAAGGCGGGCTCGCACGCGGGGAAGGGCTGGGAGGAGTTCACCGACGCGGTGATCCGGGCGCTGGACACGAAGGACGAGCGCGTCGTGTTCGTGCTCTGGGGCGCGTACGCGCGCAAGAAGCGCACCCTGATCACCGAATCCCGCCACGTCGTCCTGGAGGCCGGGCACCCGAGCCCGATGAATCCCCGCGGCTTCCTCGGCTCCCGGCCGTTCAGCGCGGTGAACAAGGCCCTCGCCGACGCGGGGCGCTCCGAGATCGACTGGAGCCTCGACCAGAAGATCTTCTAGGGCGTGTCTGACGGATCCCGTTCGTAGCGCGCAGCCGGACAGGGATTTGTCGACATGTCCTAGGCGATGCCGGTGTGGAGGCGCACCATCGGCACGGGATCGCCCATGTCGACCTTGCTGTGTGCCCCGTCCGGCGCCCAGCCGGCTGAGACCAGGAACGCCCTCATCGTCTCGTCGGCCGCGAACAGCCAGGTGGTCGCCGTCGTGCAGCCGTCCTCGCGCATGTGGTCGACGGTCGCGGCGAGCAGGCGGCTGCCGTGGCCGGCGCGCCGGTGCTCGGGGTCGACCAGCAGCGTAAGCAGCTCACCCGTCGTCGCGGCGTCCTGGTCGGGGTCACCGGAGGGCCCGTGCGCCGCGAAGCCGGTGATGACGCCCTCGTCGACCGCGACCAGCAGCCGGTGCCGCGGACTCGGCGGCGCCGAGACCGCCTCGGCCCAGCGCTCTCGCCACACGCCGAGCGCCTCCGGATCGGTCATCTCGGCGAGCGCCGGAGCCGGGATGATGTCGCCGTAGCCTTCGCGCCAGGCGCGTACCTGGATATCCGCGACGGCGCCGACGTCGCCCGGATAGGCGGCCCGTACCCCCACAACGCTCAACGGATCGTCCGTTCGTATCGGTGTCACGGCTCGGCTCGCGGTGCGGGCGAGCACCAGACGAACTCTAGGGCAACGGGTCGTCGAGGCCGCCGTCCAGCCGCCGACGGGCACGGTACGCGCGGGTCTTCGTGCGGTTGCCGCACATGCGCATGGAGCACCACGTGCGTGAACGGTTCTTCGACGTGTCGAGGAACGCCCACCGGCAGTCCGCCGCCCGGCAGACCTTGAGCCGCTCCCAGGTGCCGTCGGCCGTACCGGCCATGACGGCCGCGGCGATTCCGGCCAGCGCCCCGCGGGCTCCGCTGTGCAACGGGACGAGTGCCGGGCCCTCGAGGGAGAGCCGCAGCGGCAGGGCGGTCAGGAGTTCCTCCAGCTCCGCGAGGACCTCCTGGTGATCCAGTATGGCCGCCCGCAGGCCCTCGCGGAGGGCGACCGCCACGCCCAGGTCGGCCTCGTCGGCGCGGATGCCGGGCGCGGCCAGGCCGTGGTCGGTCAGCCAGCCGCTGAGGTCGGAGGGCGCGCCGAACTCGTCGATGTCGTACTGGACGTCGTAGGTGTTGACGAAGTCCCGCAGCAGCAGGGCGTGCTCGGGGCCGCTCATCCGTGCTCCAGACTCGGACCGAGGAGCCGAGCGAGCCGGGCAGTGCCGTCGGCGAGTTCCGCCTCACCGGCCGCCGAGCCGTAGCTCAGCCGTACGCGGGGGCCGGCCGGTTCGGCGGGGAAGTAGCGGCGGCCGGCGCTGACGAGGACACCGGCCCGCAGGGCGGCCTCGGCGAGTGCCATGTCGTCGGTGCCGGGCGGCAACGCGGTCCATAGGTGCAGCCCTCCGCGCGGCACCAGTGCGGGACGCAGGCCGTGGGCGGCCAGCGCGGACACGAGCGCGTCGCGCCGCCGTCGCAGTGCCTCGCCGACGGAGCGGAGATGGCGCGGCCAGGCGGGGGAACCGACGAGTTCGAGGGCGGCCTCCTGGAGCGGCCGGGCGACGAAGAAGGAGTCGACCAGCTGGGTCGCGCGGATCCGCTCGGCGACCGGTCCGCGAGCGGCCACGGCGGCGACTCGTACGCTCGGCGCGGTCGCCTTGGTGAGGGAGGAGATGTGCACGACCCGGCCCTCGCCGTCGGCGGAGATCAGGGACGGCGGCGGCGGGTCGATGCCCAGGTGGCGGGCGAAATCGTCCTCGATGACGAAGGCGCCCGCCGCCCGTGCCACGTCGAGCACGCGGACGCGGCGATCCGGGGCGAGCACCGCGCCGGTCGGGTTGTGGAAGGTGGGCTGGCAGTACACCGCCCGCGCGCCGGTGGCGGCGAACGCCTCGGCGAGCAGGTCGGTCCGCAGCCCGTCCTCGTCGACCGGCACCGGCACGGGCCGTAGCCCGGCGGCCCGTGCCGAGTCCAAGGCGCCCGGATAGGTGGGCGACTCGACCAGCAGCGGGGCGCCGGGCGGCAGCAGCGCCCGCAGCACGAGCGTCACCGCGGCCTGCCCGCCGCCCGTGACGGTCACGTCCGCCGCGCTCACGTCGCCGCCGGCGGTGCGGGCGAACCACTCGCGCAGGCCCCGCAGGCCATAGAGCGGCGGCCGCTCCCACGCGTCCGGCCGCCTGACCGCGCGCGCCGCGGCGGTGGCCAGGGCCCGCGTGGGCTGGAGCTCCGGTGCCAGGTAGCCGCCGCTCAGCGCGATCACCCCGTCCGGCGGGGGTGACAGCAGTGCGACGACGCCGCCTGCGTCGACGGTGCGGTCGGCGAGCGGCACCGCCTGCCAGGCGTACGCGCGGTCGGCCGGGCCGCGACCGCCGGCGCGGGCCCGCTCGGCGACGTAGGTGCCACTGCCCGGCCGGCTGACGACGAGGCCCTCCGCGCTGAGCAGCGCGATCGCCCGCGAGACCGTGACCGGGCTGACCTGGTGCCGGGCCATCAGCGCACGGCTGGAGGGCAGCCGGTCGCCCGGACGCAGCGTCGCCACCGCGGTGCGCAGCTCGGCGGCGACCGTAGCGGTACTGCTATCGTCATTCATGACAGACCAGGATAACGCTACTGTTAGGCGTGCGATAGCGCTGCCCCCGGGGTTCGGCGCCGCCGCCCTCGGCGTGTTCGCCTTCTCCTTCACCTTTCCGGCCACCTCCTTCGCGCTGCGCGGCTTCGGCCCGTACACCATCGGCCTCGGCCGGGCCGCGATCGCGGCCGTGCTCGCCGTGCTCGCGCTGCGCCTGACGCGCGCGCCGCGACCGCGCGGAGCCCAGTGGACCTCGCTCGTCATCGTCGCGGCCGGTGTCGTCTTCGGCTTCCCGGTGCTGTCCACACTCGCGCTCGGGCACGGCTCGTCGGCCTCACACGCCGCCGTGGTGATCGGGCTGCTGCCCGTCGCGACGGCGGTGTTCGCGGTCGTACGGGCCGGTGAGCGGCCGTCGTGGCTGTTCTGGACGGCGAGCGTGGCCGGGGCGGCGTGCATCGTCACGTTCACCCTGCGTGGTGGGGTGGGCCGCGTCTCCGTCGCTGACCTGCTGCTGTTCGGCGCGCTGGTGACCGCCGGGCTGGGGTACGCCGAGGGCGGCCGGCTCGCCCGCGAGATGCCCGGCCGCGATGTGGTGAGCTGGGCGCTGGTCGTCGCCGCGCCGATCACCGTGCCGGTGACGGCCGCGCTGTTCGCCGCCGAACCGGCGCGCTGGAGCGGCGCCGCGGTCGCCGGCCTGGCCTATCTCGCCGTCGTGTCGATGTTCCTGGGCTTCTTCGCCTGGTACTCGGGGCTGGCCAGGGCCGGGGTCGCGCGGGCGAGCCAGGTGCAGCTCGCCCAGCCGCTGCTGACTCTCCTCTGGTCGTGGCTGTTGCTCGGCGAGCACGCGGGAATGAGCACCGTCACCGCCGCGGCCGGCGTGCTCGTGTGCGTCCTGCTCGCCCAGCGTGCCCGGGTCTCGCGGGGTATGACACCATCGAGCGCGATTCGACGTACGGTGTCACAAGGGGCGGTGTCACAGGACCCGGTCTCGAGGCGAGGAGCGGCGGATGGCTGACAAGAAGCTGACGATCCCCGAGGGCGGCTTCTGGCCCGCGCCCGAGATCCCGCAGCCGAACATCTACCCCATGGAATGGCACGTCGAGACGGACAAGCTCGTGGCGATCTACGAGAAGTCCAAGCGGGTGGTGTGGAACCCCGCCGACCTGCCCTGGGACGGCCTGCGCCCTGAGGACTTCACGGTCGAGCAGCGGCTGGGGATCATGTACTGGTTCTCCGTGCTGGCCAACTTCGACGCGTCCGGTCCCGCCGTCTTCGCCCGCGCCACGATCCAGGCGTTCGAGAAGCACGAGGAGGACCCGGTCCGAAAGTGCTTCTTCTCCATCACGCGTGACGAGATGAACCACGAGGAGTGCTGCCAGCGCACGATCGCGAAGCTGTGGCCCGGCGGCCCGCTCGACTGGGAGCCCAAGACCGACCTGGAGAAGGCGGCGCACAACAACATCGCCTGGCTCTACCACAATGGCGGCCGCTACTGGACCGGCTACAACACCGCCGTCGGCCGCTACACACTGCCGGTATTGTTCACCAGCTTCATGATGGGGGAGATGGCCGCCTCCACGCTGTTCCGCGGAATGGCGTCGGGCACGCAGCACCCGGTCTTCGGTGAGATGTTCCAGCGCATCGGCCGCGACGAGTCCCGGCACCTGCAGATCTGCATGACGATCCTGGAGAACGAATGGCCCGGCCTCACCGACGACACCCGTGAGCTCATCACCAAGCAGCTCCGCGCCGGGTTCGTCTTCCTCTCCATGATCCTTTGGGAGCCGCCGGAGGGCTTCTGGGACCTGCCGCCGTACTTCCTGCCCAACCACCGGGTGCTGATGTCGTACGCCCGCGACGCAGGCCTGGGCGTGCTCTCCTTCGAGGAGCAGAAGGAGAACTGGCGGGTCGCCATGGCCCGCGTACGGGTGATCGTCGAGCGATGGGGGATCGACTTTCCCGCCATTCCTGAACTGGACATCGACGGCGTGGACGTTTCCGACATCGATCCTGAGGACATAATTCCGGTGTTTTGATCCAGGGGATATGCCGGGGGAGGCAATGGCCTGCTGGACACGTCATCGCTGCCCGGACCTCCGTCGGTCCGGCCGCGAACGGGACCGGGAGACCGGCCCGCCCGCGTTCGCCTGCCCACTGCCGAACGTCGTCGCCCAACGGCTGACGCGGGTCCGCCGTGAGGCGCGCCGCCTCTGCGCTCGTGCCGGGCGATGGCTGCACGGCCTCTCGCGCCGCCGGCGCGTGGCGGACCCGGCGAGCCCGTTCATGGACTACGGCGCCGACTGGCCGCCCGCGCCGCAGCCGCTCCGCGCCCCCCACGCGCTGGTGCGCCGATGCGTCGCCATCGTTGTCGTCTACGCCGTGATCTGGGCCCTCGGATCGGCCCTGCTGGAGCTCCGGCTGCTCCAGCTACACAGCTTCCCCGGCGGTGCGCCGGTGACCACGTACACGACCGTCACGGGGTCACACCACCACTGAGCCGTCGCCTTCCGGCGGACGAAGCGTTCCCCGCGTCCGCTTAGGCTCTGACCTGCCACGACAAGCCATCTGACGAGTCATGCGATGGGGGTCTCCGGCGGGGCCTGCGATGACTCTATCGATGGAACTTGCATCGGGCCTTGCGGCTGACGGCTGAACGGCCGACGACGCGGCAAGGACAAGTAGTTGTCACGATTTAGTTACATCGCTCGCGAATTGCCTGGACCTCGGCGCGCCGTGCCATGGTCTTGCCCGCGTACAAGATCACCTACGTGTCGGAGGCCGTTTCCGTGCGGTCAAACCCCCTCCTCCGGGGGAACAAATGCGGGAGCCGTTGCGCTGGTCGCCGCGGATGGCGGTGTAGGGAGGTTCGGAAGGCATGAGCATGAGGCACGTCGTCGACCGGTCGGATGGCCGGCTCCAGGAACTCGCGTCCGGCTACTCCGGTTGGCGGTTCGGGTTGGGCGGGTCAGGTCACTGGTGGGCGGTGCGCGGAAACGACTTCTTCCGCGCTCTCAGCCCGGAGGAGCTCAAGACGAGGCTCGACGAGCATCTCGCCACAGGGCATGAGGGCTGAGTCCGATGAGGTCGGATCCGTTCCGTTAGCCGGGTGACGTGAGCAGGCGAGTAGGCGTCCCTGATTGATCGGCAGGGCAGGGACAACGCGAGGCCGCGCAGGCGTATGCCAGAGCATGCGCGGCCGAGCGAACGAGTGGACGCGCGTTTCAGTGAAGTGACCTGACGCGCGAGCGGGCCGCCGGCGACAGGACGCTGGGGGAGTGTCCGCGGAAGCAGGCCGTGAGCCCGGGCACCGCAGGTGAGAGAGGGTGCGCGCGCCTCGGCCGCGGGTGCGCCGATCGGGTGGGTGATCGGCGCGAGAGAGCCCCAGACCCGGCGACCGAGGCGCGCATCCTCCGCCGGGAGAGGCTCCGCCAGCCCCGCCAGACCCCGGCGGAACCTCATCCCACTCTCTTCAACGCACGAAAGGCCGCTTAGGTTCACCGGTAACGCCGGATTTGTGGCGGACGATTGATCAGAAGGCGCCGTCAGAACATGTACCCCCGAGCGTGTTCTGGCGGCGTCTTCGTCATTCGGCGAGCTCACAGGCGGGAAGAAGGCGACACGGGGGTGCCCGCGGGTCCCCAGCGGGGGCGATGCCCGGTAAGTTCGGTACATGGCACCCAGTACGAACGCTGTGCCGCAGGAGCGCGACGACGCGGCGCCCTTCGGTCGGATGCTCACCGCGATGGTCACTCCCATGACGGCCGACGGCGCCGTCGACTACGACGGGGCAGCACGTCTGGCCGCGTACCTGGTCGATGAGCAGCGCAACGACGGGCTCATCGTCAGTGGCACGACCGGTGAGTCGCCCACGACGAGCGACGCCGAGGACGAGCGGCTGCTCCAGACGGTCATCGAGGCCGTCGGTGACCGCGCGAGCATCGTCGCGGGTGTGGGCACCAACGACACCGTGCACACACTGAAGCTGGCCCGCCAGGCGGAGAGCGCGGGCGCCGATGGGCTGCTCGTTGTCACGCCGTACTACAACAAGCCACCGCAGGACGGACTCGCGCGCCACTTCACCACCGTGGCCGACGCGACCGGCCTGCCGGTGATGCTCTATGACATCCCGGGTCGCACCGGCACGCCCATCGCCACCGAGACGCTGCTGCGCCTGGCCGACCACCCGCGGATCATCGCGGTCAAGGACGCCAAGGGCGACCTGTTCGCGGCCTCCAAGGTGATGGCCGAGACCGACCTGGTCTTCTACTCCGGCGACGACGCCCTGAACCTCCCCTGGCTCGCCGTGGGCGCGGCCGGGTTCGTCAGCGTCGTCGGGCACGTCGTCGGCGCCGACCTGCACGACATGATCGACGCATTCTTCGCGGGAGACACCGACCGGGCACGGCGCATCCACCGCCGGCTGGTCCCGGTGATCACCGCGATCATGACCCGCACGCAGGGAGTGATCGCGACGAAGGCCGCGCTGTCGCTCATCGGCCAGCCGGGCGGAGCCGTACGGCCCCCGCTGGTGGACGCGACGCCGGAATTCACCGCCGCGCTGAGGGAGGACCTCATCGCCGGCGGAGTCAAGATCTTGGAGGGTCCGTGAGAGGACCGCAGGCACAACACGGTATCGCCGGAGCGGTGAGCCGTGATCAGAGCTAGGAGGGCGCGTGACGAACGCGCATGAGCATGCCCGCGTACCGTCGACCGAGGGGCGGGGGGGCCAATGAGTCATCCACATCCGGAGCTGGGCCCACCGCCTCGGTTGGCCGAAGGCGGCCTGCGTATCGTGCCGCTGGGCGGTCTCGGGGAGATCGGCCGCAACATGACGGTCTTCGAGTTCGACGGCCGTCTGCTGATCGTCGATTGCGGGGTGCTGTTCCCCGAGTCCGAGCAGCCCGGCGTCGACCTGATACTCCCGGACTTCGACTACATCCGTGATCGCCTCGACGACGTCGAGGGCATCGTCTTGACCCACGGGCACGAGGACCACATCGGCGGTGTGCCCTACCTCCTGCGCGAGCGGCCCGATATTCCGCTGATCGGTTCACGGCTCACGCTGGCGCTGCTGGAGGCCAAGCTCACCGAGCACCGCATCAAGCCGACGACCGTGCAGGTCCGTGAGGGCGAGACGCGCAGGTTCGGGCCGTTCGGCTGTGAGTTCCTCGCGGTCAACCACTCGATCCCGGACGCGCTCGCGGTCGCGATCCGCACGCCCGCCGGCCTGGTGCTGGCGACCGGCGACTTCAAGATGGACCAGTTGCCGCTGGACAACCGCCTCACCGACCTCGGCGGCTTCGCGCGCCTCGGCGCCGAGGGCATCGACCTGCTGCTGTCGGACTCCACCAACGCCGAGGTGCCCGGGTTCGTCACCAGCGAGCGCGACATCGGCATCGTGCTGGGCGACGTGCTGCGCACGGCCGAGAAGCGCGCCATCGTCGCCTGCTTCGCCTCGCACGTGCACCGGGTCCAGCAGGTGCTGGACGCCGCGTACGCGAGCGGCCGCAAGGTGTGCTTCGTGGGCCGCTCCATGGTGCGCAACATGGGCGTCGCCCGGGACCTGGGCTACCTGCGCGTGCCGGCCGGCATCCTGGTCGAGCAGAAGGAGATCGACGACCTTCCCGGGGAAAAGATCGTCCTGGTCTGCACCGGGTCGCAGGGAGAGCCGATGTCCGCGCTGTCGCGGATGGCGGGCCGCGACCACCAGATCCGCATCCAGCGGGGCGACACGGTGATCCTGGCCTCGTCGCTCATCCCGGGCAACGAGACCGCCGTCAACCGCGTGATCAACGGGCTGACCCGCTGGGGCGCGAGGGTCGTGCACAAGGGCAACGCCCTCGTGCACGTCTCCGGCCACGCTCCCGCGGGCGAGTTGCTGTACGTCCTCAACATGACGCGCCCGGGCAACTTCATGCCGGTGCACGGCGAGTGGCGGCATCTCAGCGCCCACGCGCGGCTGGCCGCGCTCACCGGCGTGCCCGACGAGAACATCGTGATCGCCGAGGACGGCGTCGTCGTCGACCTGATCGACGGGCAGGCCGCCATCACTGGAGCGGTCCGCGCCGGATACGTCTACGTGGACGGGCTCTCGGTC
Source organism: Actinoallomurus sp. (assembly GCA_025964685.1). Lineage (GTDB taxonomy): Bacteria > Actinomycetota > Actinomycetes > Streptosporangiales > Streptosporangiaceae > Actinoallomurus. The sequence continues at coordinate 17,989 of JAOPYG010000293.1, forward strand.
GGTGAGATCACCGAGACCTCACTGAAGGACCGGCGGATCCTCGGCGACGAGGGGTTCGTGTCCGTGGTCGTGGTCGTCGACTCCTCCAGCGGCAAGCTGCTGGGCGGGCCCGAGATCCACGCGCGGGGAGCCGGCATCGAGAGTTTCGACGCCGTCATCCCCCGCCTGGAGGAGGTCCTCGCGACGGCCGCCGCCGACGGGATCAACGACACCCACCAGCTCCGCCAGGTGATACGCCGCGCGGCGGGGCGCTGGGTCAACGAGTCCTTCGGCCGCCGACCGATGATCATCCCGGTGATCGTCGAGGTCTGACGGGCGGACCGGCGATGTCGCGCCCCCGAGCATCGGGGCGCGACACGCCGTCCGCACAGAAGGGAACCCAACGGGCATAGCCGTTAGTCTCACCATCATGGCCACACGTACGCCCGGGGGTGCCAAACGCTCCTCCGGCACACGTGACAGCACCCGCAAGCCGGCGGCGCGCAAACCCGCGTCGAAGTCGGCATCCGCCAAACCGGCGGCCCGCAAGCCCGCCACTGGCCGGCGTCCGCAGGCCGGAGCGAAACGGCCGGCCGCCAAGGGACGTCCGCAGCGGCCCGACCCGATCGCAGCGCTGTTCATCGGTATCTACCGCGTCGTGGGCGGCGTGTGGCTGCTCCTGGCGCAGGCCGTCGGCGGCCTGGTGCGAAGGTTCGGCCAGAGCGCCCGCGATCTCGACGAGGAGCACCGCCGCGACGGGGTGGGCCTGGCCAACCTCGGCCTGGCCATCATTCTCGCCGCCGCGACCTGGTGGACGCCGGAGACCGGCGCGATCCGCTACCTCGGCCGGTTCGTACGCGACGGCTGCGGCACGCTCGCCGGGCTGCTGCCCGTGATGTTCGCGCTGCTGGCCTGGAGGATGCTGCGCCATCCCGGGGACAACGGTGACGGCGGCCGGATCGCCATCGGCTGCGGAGCCCTGACCGGCGGCCTCCTCGGCGTCGTTCACATCGCGCACGGCACGCCGTACCCCAGCACCGGCGAGCACGCGCTCCAGTCCTCCGGCGGCCTCGTCGGCTGGCTGCTGTCCGCGCCTCTCACCAGCACGGTGACCGCGTGGGTCGCGCTGCCCCTCCTGCTGCTGGTCGCCGGTTTCGGCCTGCTCGTGGTCACGGCCACGCCGGTACACCAGGTGCCCGAGCGGCTCGCCGCGCTCCGCGACCGCGTCCTGCTCCGCGAGCCGCTGATCAGCGAGGACGACGCGGACGCCGAGGACGAGGACGGCGAGGCACGCCCGGCACGCGGCAGGAAACGCTCCCGCAAGGGCGACCTCGAGGTCGGCGAGCACAAGAAGCCCTACGACACCCCCGTCGTGGCCGGCCCCAACGCCCCGCCCATCGAGGACGACGGTCCCAGCCTCGTCGACGAGCTGCTGTCGCCGCCGGAGCCGCTCGAGCCGCCCGAGTCGTTCCGGCCGCCCGAGCCCCCCGACCCCACGCCGCCGCCCAAGAGCACCGAGCAGCTCACCCTGTCCGCCAGCGGTACCAGGGGCGCCTACACCCTTCCGCCGGCCGGCAAGCTCAAGCCCGGCTCCATCATCAAGCCGCGCACCAAGGCCAACGACATCGTGGTGAACGCCCTGTCCGACGTGCTCGACCAGTTCGGCGTCGACGCGCAGGTCACCGGCTTCACCCGCGGGCCGACGATCACCCGGTACGAGATCGAGCTCGGACCCGCGGTCAAGGTCGAGCGGATCACCGCGTTGACCAAGAACATCGCCCTGGCGGTCAAGAGCGCGGACGTGCGGATCATCTCGCCGATCCCCGGCAGGGCCGCGATCGGCGTCGAGATCCCCAACACCGACAAGGACATCGTCAGCCTCGGCGACACGCTCCGGTCGCCGGTCGCGGCCAACGACCACCACCCGATGATCGTCGGCCTCGGCAAGGACGTCGAGGGCCGCACGGTCGTCGCCAACCTCGCGAAGATGCCGCACATGCTCATCGCGGGGGCCACCGGCGCCGGTAAGTCCACCTGCATCAACGGGCTCATCACCTCGATCCTGATGCGGTCCACCCCGGACGAGGTGCGGATGGTCCTGGTCGACCCCAAGCGCGTCGAGCTGACCTCCTACGCCGGCGGCCCGCACCTCATCACGCCGATCATCACCAATCCCACGACGGCGGCGGAGGCGCTGCAGTGGGTGGTGGGGGAGATGGACCGCCGCTACGACGACCTGGCGGCCTCCGGATACCGGCACATCGACGACTTCAACAAGGGAGTGCTGGCCGGCAAGCTCACCGCCCCGCCGGGCAGCGAGCGGGTCTACCAGCCCTACCCCTACCTGCTCGTGATCGTGGACGAGCTGGCCGACCTGATGATGGTCGCGCCGCGCGACGTCGAGGACTCCATCGTGCGCATCACGCAGCTCGCCCGTGCCGCGGGCATCCACCTCGTGCTCGCCACCCAGCGTCCGAGCGTCGACGTCGTGACCGGCCTGATCAAGGCGAACGTCCCGTCCCGGCTGGCGTTCGCCACCTCGAGCCTCGCCGACAGCCGCGTCATCCTCGACCAGCCCGGCGCGGAGAAGCTCGTCGGCCAGGGCGACGCGCTGTTCCTGCCGATGGGCGCGAGCAAGCCGATGCGGCTGCAGAACGCCTTCGTCTCCGAAAAAGAGATCCACGACGTCGTCGAGCACTGCAAGAAGCAGGGCGAGCCGGACTACCGCGACGACGTCTCCGTCGCCGAGCAGCGCAAGCGGGACGTCGACGAGGACATCGGCGACGACCTCGACCTGCTCATCCAGGCGACCGAGCTGATCGTCTCCACGCAGTTCGGCTCGACCTCGATGCTCCAGCGGAAGCTGCGCGTCGGATTCGCCAAGGCCGGCCGTCTCATGGACCTGCTGGAGAGCCGTTCCATCGTCGGTCCCAGCGAAGGGTCGAAGGCGCGTGATGTGTTGGTCAAGCCCGATGAACTGCCGGGTGTGCTGGCATCGCTGCGCGGCGAGTAGCGGCGGAGATCTTGGGGTAGCTGACATGTACAGCGTTGCACGTCGCTTCTCAGGACCGGCCTTCATAGACTCAGCGCGGCAATGAAGGACGATCCGGGCGACGTCGCACGTGTGAACAACGCCACGAGGTTCCAGGAGGCGCCGTGACGATCGGTGGCACCCTCGCGAAGGCCCGCGAAGAGGCCGGCCTGACCCTCACGCAGGTGGCCGACCGGACCAGGATTCGCGAGACCGTGATCAGCGCCATCGAACGCGACGACTACACGCTGTGCGGCGGAAACTTCTACACGCGCGGGCACATCCGCAGCATCGCGCGGGTCGCCGGGATCGACCCCGAACCGCTCATCGGTGAGTACGACGACGCGCACGGCGGATCACCGCAGGCGATTCCGGCACGGCAGGCGTTCGAGCCGGAGACCCCCGTGCGGTTCCGCGAGAGACGGGCGCCGAACTGGAGCGCCGCGATGATCGTCGCCCTGGTCCTCGTGGCGATCTACGGCATCGTCCGGGTGGCGACCGGCCACGACCAGCACCACTCTGTGCGGCGCGCCGCCGCGCCCGCGACGGCCAAGCCGTCCCCCTCCCACAGCGCCGTCGTGGCGCCGGCACCGCGCAAGGACGTCACCGTCCGGGTCAAGGCCAAGCGCGCGAGCTGGCTCAACGTCCGGGACGCCAAGGGCAAGCAGCTGTTCAGCGGCATCATCCGCGCCGGACAGACCGAGGAGTGGAAGTCCAAGAAGCGCATCCGGCTGCTCATCGGTAACGGTGGGGGAGTCCGGGTGGTGGTCAACGGCAAGGACGTCGGCTCGCCGGGAGAGACCGGGCAGGTCATCCGCCTCAGCTACGGCCCGCGCGATCCACTCAAAGGCTGACCGCCGCCCTCCTTCTCCGGGCCAGTACCGTATGGGGCATGCCGACCTGCCGCACTGAGCACGCGCTCGCGTCTCCTGCGCGAGGGGAGACCCCCGCGTGACCGCCGACGACACTTCCGCGCACCCGTCGGAACGCCGCTCCGTCTCACTCGTGACCCTCGGATGCGCACGCAACGAGGTCGACTCCGAGGAGCTCGCGGCGCGGCTCGAGAGCGCCGGCTGGACGCTGGACGACTCCGGTGACGCCTCGGTCGTCCTCGTCAACACCTGTGGCTTCATCGACGCCGCCAAGAAGGACTCGATCGACACGCTCCTCGCGGCGTCCGACTCCGGGGCGAAGGTCGTCGCGGCCGGCTGCCTCGCCGAGCGCTACGGCGCCGAGCTGGCCGAGTCGCTTCCCGAGGCCGACGCGGTGCTGAGCTTCGATGACTACACCTCGATCGGTGACCGGCTCGACGACGTCATGGCCGGCCGCGGGCACCGCTCCCACGCGCCACAGGACCGGCGCAAACTGCTGCCGCTCAGCCCGGCCGAACGCTCCGGGACCCATGTGCACGTGCCCGGTCACGGCTCGGCGCCCGATCTTCCCGAGGGCGTCGCGCCGGCGTCCGGCCCGCGTGTGCTGCGCCGCCGTCTCGGCGGCGGCCCGGCCGCTCCCCTGAAGCTCGCCTCCGGCTGCGACCGGCGGTGCACGTTCTGCGCGATCCCGGCGTTCCGTGGTGCGTACGTCTCCCGCCGGCCGGTCGAGGTGCTCGAGGAGGCGCGCTGGCTGGCCGGGCAGGGCGTCCGTGAGGTCATCCTCGTCAGCGAGAACTCCACCTCGTACGGCAAGGACCTCGGCGACCTCCGGCTCCTGGAGACCATCCTGCCCGAGCTGGCGGCGGTGCCGGGCATCGAGCGCGTCCGGGTCAGCTACCTCCAGCCGGCCGAGCTGCGGCCCGGTCTGATCGAGGCGATCGCCGCCACGCCGGGCGTGGCGCCTTACTTCGACCTGTCGTTCCAGCACTCCAGCGGCCCGCTGCTGCGGCGGATGCGGCGGTTCGGTGACACCGAGCGTTTCCTCGGCCTGCTGGAGCAGATCCGCGGCCTCGCGCCGGAGGCCGGGGTCCGGTCCAACTTCATCGTCGGTTTCCCCGGCGAGACCGAGGAGGACGTGGAGGAGCTGGCCGGATTCCTCACCGCGGCGCGGCTCGACGCGATCGGCGTCTTCGGTTACTCCGACGAGGAGGGCACCGAAGCGGCCGGCTTCGACGGCAAGCTCGACGCCGAGGAGGTGGCCGCCCGGGTCGCCGACCTGTCCGTGCTCGCCGAGGAGCTCACCGCACAGCGGGCCGAAGAACGCCTCGGCCAGGTGGTCGACGTCCTCGTGGAGGAGCCCGGCGAGGGGCGCGCCCACCACCAGGCCCCCGAGATCGACGGCATCGTGACGCTGAAGGGTGAGGCGCCGGTCGGAGAGATCGTCCACGCCCGCGTCGTCGAGGCGATGGGCGTGGACCTGCTCGCCGTCGTGGACGAGCGGTGACCGCCGGCGGCGATCCGATCCCTGCGGGCGACCCGATCGCGACGCCGGTCGTGCCGCAGGCCGGCCTGCTCAACATCGCCAACCTGCTGACGGTCGTGCGCCTCCTGCTCGTCCCGATCTTCCTCTGGCTGCTGTTCACCGACGGCACGTGGTGGCGGCTCGCCGCGCTGGTGGTGTTCGCGGTGGCCTCCTTCACCGACCGCGTCGACGGGCAGCTGGCCCGCAGCCGCAACCTCGTCACCGACTTCGGCGAGATCGCCGACCCCATCGCGGACAAGGCGCTGACCGGCTCGGCCCTCGTCGGCCTGTCGCTGCTCGGCGACCTGTGGTGGTGGGTCACCGTGGTGATCCTCGTCCGCGAGGTCGGCATCACCCTGCTGCGGTTCGTCGTGATCCGTTACGGCGTGATCGCGGCGAGCCGGGGCGGCAAGCTCAAGACGATGCTGCAGGTGTTCGCCATCGGGTTCTACGTGATGCCGGGCCCGATCGACCTCCTGCGCTGGGTGACGATGGGGGCGGCCGTGCTCGTCACGATCGTGACGGGACTGGACTACGTCGTCAAGGCATGGAGGCTGTGGGTCGATGGCCGTGCGGGTCGAACTGCTGACGGTCGGTGACGAGCTGCTCCGCGGTGACACCGCGAACGGGAACGCCACCTGGCTCGGCCGGCGCCTGACCGAGGCCGGCGCCGAGGTCGCGCGCGCCGTGGTCGTGTCCGATGACCTCGACGTCATCGCCGGGGCGCTGGACGACGCCCTGCGGCGTGCCGACGCCGTGATCATGACCGGCGGCCTCGGGCCCACCTCCGATGACATGACGCGGGAAGCGCTCGCCCGCGCGGCCGGTGTGGGTCTCCATCGTGACCCCGACGTCGAACGCCGCCTGCGCGACCGCGCCGCGGCCCGCAGCGTCCCTCTCCCGCCCGACGCCCTGCGCATGGCGGACGTGCCCGACGGAGCGACCCAGCTGCCCAACCCGGCGGGCAGCGCGCCCGGCCTGCGGCTGAGCCTGCCGGGCGGTCCGGTGTACGCGCTGCCGGGCGTGCCCTCGGAGATGCGGGCCATCGCGGAGGAGTCGGTCCTGCCGGAGCTGCGCGGCGCGACGGTGTCGGCCGGCGTCCTGCGCACCGCGACCGTCTGGGAGTCGGTGGTCGCCCACCGCCTGGCACCGGTCGAGGCGATGACGGGTGTGAAGCTCGCCTACTACGCCACGCCCGGCGAGGTACGCGTACGGATCGAGGCGGACGCCCCCGGCCGGCTGGCCGATGCGCAGGGGGCGGCGCGTGATCTGCTCGGCTCCGCGCTGTACGGCGAAGGCGATGTGACGCTCGACCGGGTGGTGCACGGCCTGCTGGCCGACCGCGGGGCGACCGTGGCCGTGGCCGAGTCGCTCACCGGTGGCCTGCTGGGCGCGGAGCTGACCGAGATGCCGGGCTCGTCCGCGACCTTCGCCGGCGGTGTGATCGCCTACGCCACGCCGCTCAAGCACGCGCTGCTCGGCGTGTCGGCGGACCTGCTGGCCGCTCACGGCGCCGTGCACCCCGAGGTGGCCGTGGCGATGGCGCGCGGCGTACGAGAGCGGCTCGGGGCCTCGTACGGCCTCGCGGTGACCGGTGTGGCCGGTCCGGAGCCGCAGGACGGGCATCCGGTGGGCACCGTGCACGTCGCGGTGGCCGATTCCGGCGGAGCCGTCGCCACCCGCGCGCCGGCCCTCCCAGTGCCCGCCGACGGGGCCCGCGCGCGCGTGATGGTCCGGAGGATGACCGTCGTGCACGCCCTTGACCTGCTGCGGCGTGTGATGCTCGGGCTCCAGGACGCCGATCCGTGGCCCGGCTGGCCAGAAGATCGGGAAGAAGCAGGGTGATTACAGCGTTACGTCGGAAGCGAACACGAAAGCTTCGGTCTGCCACCTGCCTCGTGAAGACAGGTACGGTGGAACCACAAGAAGGGTCAGGACTCATCGGAGGGAGCGAGACATGGTCCTGCTTCGTCAGCTGCTCGGCGACGTACTCCGGCAGCTGCGGCTGCGCCAAGGCCGTACCCTCCGGGAGGTTTCGGCGGCGGCGAGAGTGTCGCTGGGTTATCTGTCCGAGGTCGAGCGCGGGCAGAAGGAAGCATCTTCCGAGCTTCTCGCCTCGATCTGCAAGGCCCTCGGTGTACCCCTCTCACACGTCCTGCGCGACGTCTCCGACCAGCTGGCGCTGGCCGAGCTGCAGCAGGAGCCGGTGATGGCGGGCGCGCCGGAGCACGAGCGCCTGAGCGGCGAGCGCATCTCGGCGGACAGCGTCCCGGCCACTCCGGAGACGATCGAGGCCGCGCTACGCGCCGACATGGTGGCGGCCTGACACAGGCCCTCACCCACGGCTTACGCGGATGCCCCGTCCACGCGCGATGCGCGGGACGGGGCATCCTGCGTATCGGGTCCAACGCGTAACCCAGATCACGCTTATCCGCGGGATGCGGGGGAAGTTCCGCCAGTAGCGAGCCAAACGAATCCTCGGAAGGAGACCTGGCGATGTCGACGGTCAAGAGCCCGCTTTCAGAAGAAGCACGCAAGGTGACCGGTTCGGTGCTGCAGGATTCGCTGGTCGACCTGATCGATCTCCACCTGTCGGCCAAGCAGGCGCACTGGAACCTCACGGGCCGCAACTTCCGCTCCATCCACCTCCAGCTCGACGAGATCGTCGATCTGGCGCGTGAGCACGCGGACAACGTGGCCGAGCGGGCGGTCGCGATCGGCGTCAACCCGGACGGCCGGGCACGTACGGTCGCCGAGCAGAGCAAGCTCCACCAACTGGAGAGCGGCTGGCTGCCCGATGACAAGGTCATCGCGGCCGTCACCGACACGCTGGCGGAGATGAGCCGGCGATTCCGGGAGCGCATCGAGACCACGGACGACACGGACCTGGTCAGCCAGGACATGCTGATCGCCGTGGCGCAGGACCTGGACAAGCAGCACTGGATGCTCGCCGTCCAGCACTGAACCGGTCTCTCATCCGCCGCCGGGCTGGCAGGCCGGGCACCAGAAGGTGATGCGTTCCTGCGCCTGCCCGCCCTGTTCGGCGCGCCTGACGCGGCCGCCGCAGCGCCGGCAGGTGCGCCGTCCGTACACCCAGGTGTTCTGGCCCGCGCGCCCGGTGCCCGTGGTGCTCTGGTCGACGCGTTCCTTGTTGGCGTCCAGGAGCCGGCGGGCGAGTTCGACGAGCCCTTCGAGGTCCGGGACGGTCCCGACGGGACGCCACGGATCGACCCCTCGCAGAAAGAGCGTCTCGGCCTTGTAGAGGTTGCCCATGCCGGCGAGCCGGGTCTGGTCGAGCAGCGCCTCGCCGATCGCGGCTTCGGGCGCCTCACGCAGCCGGCGGAGGGCCTCGGCCGGATCCCAGTCCGGACCGAGCAGGTCGGGGCCGAGATGTCCGACCACCTGATCCTCCCGTGACGTGCGGACCAGCTCCACGATGCCCAGGGAGTAGCCCACCGCCTGCCATTCGGCGTTGGCGAGGACGAGCCGGACTCGATGGTCGCGGGGGACTGGCGCGCTCGCCGGCCGGATCCGCCAGCTGCCGTCCATGCGCAGGTGGGTGTGGACGGTCAGATCGCCCTCGACCCTGGTCAGAAGATGCTTGCCGCGCGAGGCGACCTCGCGCACGGTGCGGCCGGTCAGGTCGGCGGTGGCGGCGCGTGGCACCCGGAAGTCGCTGAGGGTGAGCGGGCGCCCGGCGAGCGCCTCGTGCAGGCGACGCGCGGCCGCCCAGACGACGTCACCCTCGGGCATCGGTCACGGCCGGAACGCGGGGGAGTCCCATGCGGCCGGGTCCTTCGTCAGTGCGTGCACGCTGGGGGGCAGATCACCGGAGGCGACGTCGGCGAGGCTCACCTGCTCGAGAATGAGCCGCTCGTTCGCGCGCAGCGCGATCCACACCAGCTGCAACGCCTTGGCCGGGCCCTCGTAGCCCAGGTGCTCCGGCCGCTCGCCGCGTACGCCGACGAGAGGCCCGTCGATCGCCCGGATCACGTCCGCCAGGAAGATCTCCGACGCCGGCCGGGCCAGCCAGTATCCGCCCTCCGGGCCCCGCTGGCTGCGAACCAGGCCCGAACGGCGGAGCTGGCTGAGGATGTTCTCCAGGAACTTCGGAGGTATCTGCTGTGCCTCCGCGAGCTGGACCGCAGTGATGGGGCGTTCGCCACCCACGGCCAGCTCGGCGGCTGCGCGAAGCGCGTAATCGACCCGGGCGGACAGTCTCATAGGTTGATTATCCCGCCTCGGACGACGTGATCGCGCCACCTGCCTCCGGTTCTCTGCTGATCAAGCCGATCACCTCGGCCGCGGCATGGGCGTTCGCGCGGGTCGCGCCGTATGTCGCGACGTACGCGGAGGTCTCCGGCCGCCATACCGGCAGGCCCATCTCGACCAGGACCGCGTCGGGCCGGGCGGCCAGCAGCGACGACACCAGCGCCCGGTGGCCGGGGTAGCGGTGCGCGTCGCGCATGACCACGACCAGTGACCGGCCGGTGGCGCGGGTCAGCAGTACGGCCGGGTCGGCGGTCTCGGCGTCGACCGGCACGGCGTCCGGTGCCCACGGCGCCAGCCCCCAGGGAACGGGACCCACCGCGATGTTGGACGGCGCCTGCAGCTCCAGGACCAGCGGGTCCGGGGTCACCGACGGCGAACCGGTGACCCGGACAGCCCCGCGGGCGGCCTCCAGCCCGATCGCCCGGTCGACCTCGGCGGTCCTCGGCACGGCCAGCCACCTCCTGAGCCGGGCGATCCGCGCCGCGGCCTCTTCGAGGCGTTCGGCGGACAGCCGCCCTTCGCGTACGGCCTCCACGATGTGCGCGCGGATGGCACGGACGCTGTCCTCGTACTCCTTCGAGCCGAGGCACAGCAGGTCGGCGCCGGCGGCGAGCGCCCGTACGGCCGCCTCGGGGATGCCGGTCGTGCCGCTGGCCGCCCACATGTCGAGGGCGTCGGTCACGACGACCCCGTCGTACCCGAGCGTGCCGCGCAGCAGACCGGTGATCGCGGCGGGTGAAAGAGTGGCCGGCGTCGCCCCTGTGAGCGCCGGCACGCGTAGATGAGCCGTCATGATCGACTGCACTCCGGCCGCGATGGCGGCGCGGAACGGCACCATCTCGCGGCGATCGAGCAGGGCCAGGTCCGCGTCCACGGTCGGGATCTCCAGATGGGAGTCCTGCGTGGTCGCCCCATGGCCGGGAAAGTGCTTGGCGCACGCCGCGACGCCGGCCTCCTGCAGCCCGGTGACGGCCGCGGTGATGTGCCGGGAGACCAGTTCGGGGTCGGAGCCGAACGCCCGCGTACCGATGATCGGGTTGTCGTTCGCGGTGTTCACGTCGGCGGACGGGGCGAAGTCGAGGTTCACGCCGGCCCCCCGCAGCTCCGCGCCGAGCGAGCGGTGCACCCGTCGGGTGACGCGTGGGTCGTCGAGGGCGCCGAGCGCGGCACTGCCCGGGTACGGGCTGCCCGTCTCGTGCGCCAGCCGGGTCACGTCCCCGCCCTCCTCGTCGATCGAGACGAGTGCGTCGGACGCCTGCCGGAGCTCCGCGGTGAGCGCGGCGAGCTGACCTGCCCCCGGCACGTTGCCGTTGATCGCGAACAGGGTGACGCCGCTCACGCCCCGCTCGAGGGCCTCCAGCACCCAGCGGGGTGCGGCGGCGCCGGGGAACGGCACGAGGAGAGTGGCGTTGACGAGCTTTTCGAGAGACAGGTCGCTCATCGGTCGCTCACCGCTTCTCCTCCGGTAACGGGATTCGTGCTCATGGATGGGCTCACCACTCTCAGTACGTGCCCCGGGGCGCCCCCGGTGCCCTGTCGCCGCTCGGTCATCCCTTCACCGCCCCCGCGACCAGACCCGACACCATGCGGCGCTGGACGAGGAGGAAGAACCCGATGACGGGAAGGGTGAGCAGCGTGGACGCGGCCATGATCGGCCCCCAGTCGTTGCCGGACCGTCCGAAGAAGAACTGCAGCATGATCGGCAACGTGGCCTTGTCCTGGTCCTTCAGGAACGTGTAAGCGAAGATCAACTCATTCCAGGCCGTGATGAAGGAGAAGATGCTGGTCGCCACAAGACCCGGCGCGACCAGCGGCAGCAGGATCCGGAAGAAGACTCGGACGGGCCCGGCGCCGTCGATCGCTGCCGCGTCCTCCAGCTCCTTGGGCACCGCCGCGACGAACCCGCGCAGCATCCAGATTCCGAACGGCAGCGCGAACCCGACGTAGATCGCCGTCAGTCCGATCAAGCTGTTCAGCAGGCCCAGGTGTTTGAGGTCGATGAACATCGGGATGACCAGCGCTTCGCACGGCACCATCTGGACGACCAGCAGCAGGATCAGGAACGTCGTACGGAACCGGAAGCGGAACCTGGCCACCGCGGTCGCCGCCAGCAACGCGAGGAGCCCTGACACGACGACGGTCCCGGTCGCCAGGATGAGGCTGTTGACGAAGTAGTGCCAGAACGACACACCCGCGATGCCGCCGTTCAGGACGTAGTCGAAGTTGTGCAGCGTCGGGTGGAAGGGGACCGGATGGGGGGTGGAGCTGAAGATCTCCTGGTTCGGCTTGAACGCCGTGGAGATCATCCAGAAGACCGGGAACGCCGAGACGGCGAACACCGCGATCCCCGCCGTGTTCAGAGCGATCCGCCGTAGTCTGCGCGTTCTCATGCGACCCCCTGCTGCCGGACCATGATCCGGGTGTAGACCGCCGTCACGGCCAGCACCATCACCGTGAGGACCATCGCGATCGCCGACCCGAGGCCGTATTTGGCGTTGAGTGAGCCGAACGCCGTGGAGTAGCCGTACAGAGACAGGTTGAACGAGTCACTGTTGGCGAGCCCCGACAGGATGAACAACTGGGTGAAGACGCGGAAGTCCCAGATGATCGACAGCACCAGCACGACGCTGAACATCGGCCTGAGCAGCGGGAACGTGATCCTCCAGAAAGTGTTCCACGCGCTGGAGCCGTCTACTCTGGCCGCCTCGTACAGCTCGGACGGCACCGTACGCAGCCCGGCCAGGACCGAGACCGCGATGAAGGGGAACGACGTCCAGACGACCAGGACCGTCAGGACCGTGTAGTCCGGCAGCGGCGAGGAGAACCAGTTGTAGTTCTGCCAGCCGCCGCCGACGAGCCAGTTCGGCAGAAGGTCGAGCAGCCAGCCGACGAGGCCGCCGGTGGTGCCGAACAGCCAGGAGAAGATGACCGCCCCGGTGACCGGCGGGGTCGCCCAGGCGACCAGCACGCCGCCCGCGACGAAGGAGGACATCCGCCGGCCGAGCTGGTTGAGCAGCAGCCCGACCAGGGTACCGACGAGCAGGGTGAGGGTGACGGCGGCGGCGGCGAACAGGACCGTGTGCCGCACCGTGGTCCAGAAGAAACTGTCGCCCAGGATCTGGCGGTAGTTGTCGAAGCCGACGTTCTCCGCGGGTTCACCGCGAAGCTGGCGCAGGCCGACCTTCTGAAACGACATCTGGGCGATCTGGATCACCGGCCAGATGAGCAGCACGCCGATGGTCACCAGCGTGGGCAGGATCAGCAGGTACGGCCCGAGGCGTGGGCGACGGCGGGCGGGCCGTGCCGGGCCGGACGAGGTCCGGCCCGGCACACGCCGCACCGCCTGGGCGGTGTCGAGCATGCGGGCCCCTTACTGGTTGAGCAGGGTTCCGGCCTGCTCGTCGGCCTTCTTCAGCTCATCGTCGGTCGCCTTGCCCTGCATGATCGCCTTGACGGCGTTCGGCAGGATCTTCTTGGCGCCCTCGTAGTCGGCCCATCCCTTGCTGGTCGGGGTGAACTTGACGCCGGACGCGGCGGCCTGGGCGAACGGGCCCATGATCGGGTCGCTCTGGTACGTGCCGCCCTGCAGCACGTCGGTGAACTGCGGCAGGAACTTCAGCGTGTCGGCGAACGCCTTGGCGTTCTTCTTGCTGTCGAGCGTCGTCAGGTAGTCGAACGCGACGTCCTGGTACTTGCTGTCCTTCCAGACCGCGAGGTCCGAGCCGCCGGAGAAGACCGGTGCGAGGCCGCCGGCCTTGCCGGGAATCGGGAAGACGCCCCAGTTCTTCTCGTCCTTCTTGTTGAGCTTCTCCAGCTGCGGGAGCGCCCAGCTGCCGTCCATGTACATGCCGACCTTGCCGAGGGCGAAGTCCTGCTGTGGGCCCTGCAGCTCGTTCTTGCCGACGTACTTGGCCGGCGCGACCTTGTCCTTGCTGACCAGCCCGGCGTAGAAGTCGATGGCCTCCTTGGCCTGCGGCTGGTCCAGGGTGCCGACCCACTTGCCGCCCTGCTTGGTGGCGACGTCGCCGCCGTTGGCCCACACGAAGCTGAGAATGCCGTTGGTGAAGTCGCTGGGCGCGGCGATGCCCGGCACCTTCTTCTTGTCCTGGATCTTCTTAGCCGCGGCCTGCAGGTCCGCCCAGGTCTTCGGCGGCTGGATGCCCAGGGAACTGAACCAGTCCTTGTGGTACCAGACCGCTCGTACGCCGCCGTACCAGGGAGCGGCGTAGGTCTTGCCGTCCAGCTGGTCGTTGGCGAGGGCGCCCTTGCTGAGGGTCTTGCCCTCGGCCCAGGAGCCCAGCTTGCCGGTGATGTCGGCGAAGGCGCCCTGCTCGGCCCATGACTGCACGTCGGTGTTGCCCACCTCGGTCACGTCCGGGCCGGAGCCACCGGCGATCGCGGTCTGGAACTTCTGCGTGGCCTGTGGCCAGGGGACGTACTGGATCTGCACCGCCGTGTTGGGGTGCTTCTGGCGGAACTCCGCCGTCACTCCATCGAGGAATTTGGTCTGCTCGGGGCTGCCGTCGCCCATCTGCCAGACAACGATCTTGGCGGGGTCCGCGGTCTTGGCGGAGGTGTCGTCCTTCTTGCCGCCACAGCCGGTAACGGCCACAGCGAGTGCGACGGCCGCCGCGGCGGCCCTGGTGTACCTCACAATGGAACTCCCTTCGGTACCGCCGGGCCGGTGCGCGACGCCGCGCTTACTGATATTGATGCGGCATGCCGTGCACACGGTCGCTGGCGCCTGCCTACAGTCGGGGGGCTGTGGGTCTGCCGGATTATGGGGTAACGGTCTGCTTGGACTAAACTAACAGGAAAGTTTCCTAACCAAGAAGAGCCGTTAGCGGATCGAGATGGAAGGTGGCCGGAGATGGCGAGTCGTCCGGGGACGCCAAGACTCCTGCGCGAACTGAACGACCGGTCCGCCCTTGATCTCCTGGTGAGCTCGGGCCCGCTGACGCGTACGCAGATCGGGGAGCGTACGGGCCTGTCGAAGGTGACCGCGTCCCAGCTCCTGGCCCGGCTCGAGGACCGCGGGCTGGTCGCCGTGGTGGGGGAGCAGGCCGGAGGACGCGGCCCGAACGCCGCCCTGTACGCCGTCGTCCCCTCCAGCGCGTACGTGGCCGGTCTCGACGTGGGGCCCCACGGCGTGACGGCCGGCATCGCCGACATCACCGGGCACGTCGCCGCCGAGATCACCATCGAGCCCGGCGACGACGCCGTCTCCCTGGTGCACAACGCCGTCGTGAAGGCGTGCCGGTCGGCGAAGGTGCCCCTGACCAAACTGCACGCCCTGGTGCTCGGCACCCCGGGCGTCGTGGACCCGCGCAGCGGCGACGTGCAGTTCATCTACGACCTGCCGCACTGGCACGAGGGCGTCCTCGAAGCGCTCCGCCGTGACCTGCGCATCCCCGTCACGATCGAGAACGACGTCAACCTCGGTGCCCTCGCCGAAAGGGAGTACGGAGCCGCCCGCGACGTCGACGACTTCGCGCTCCTGTGGGCCGACCGCGGCCTCGGCCTGGCCGTCGTCCTGGGCGGCCGTCTCCACCGTGGCTTCTCCGGCGGCGCGGGGGAGATCGGCTACCTGCCGGTGCCCGGTGCGGCACTGCCGGAAAAGGACACCGAATCGGTCACCTGGGGCATGCCGGCACTGGCCGGCGGCCTAGGCGCCCTGGCCGGCGCGGACGCCGTACGCGACCTCGCCCGCCAGCACGGCTTCGACGAGCCGACCGCCACCGAATGCGTACGCGCGGCGGTGGCGGCGGACAAGGCGGGCGGCCCGTTCCTGGACGCACTCGCGACGCGACTGGCGTACGGCGTCGCCTCGGTGACGATCGTGCTGGACCCGGAGCTCGTTCTGATCTCCGGGGAGCTGGGACGCGCCGGCGGCGAACCCCTCATCAGCCGCATCCAGGAGGCGGTCGGGCGCATCTGCCCGACGCGGCCACGGGTGGCCCTCAGCCAGGTCGTGGGCAACCCGGTACTCCGGGGAGCCCTGCTCGCGGCGTTGGACCGTGCCCGCGACGAGGTCTTCTCGAGCGGCGAGTAGCTTCTCCGGCGCGCCGCCGCTGTGCGCTGCCAGCTCGTGGGACTCTGTCGGCCGACCTCCCGTCCAGTGGTTCGGTTCGGCAGGTCCCTTGAGCCGGCACCTTCCCACCGTCGTAGGCGTTCGGTGCGCCGTCGAACCCTGGATCGCATCGCTGGGGCGTCGCGGTGGACCTCCGGCACCCTCTGACCGATCGCTTGTCGTCGGCGGAAGGTCTCCGGCCAAGGTGGCGAATCCGGGCGGCGTTGGTAGGTTCTGCGGCGTCCGTGTCGTGCGATCGGGAGGCCGCCGTGGCGAACGCCCAGCCGCTCACTGACGGGGATCCCCGTCGGCTGGGGGACTATGACGTGACCGGCCGGCTCGGGGAGGGCGGCCAAGGTGTCGTCTACCTGGGGCGTGGCACGGGCGGTCTGGTGGCCATCAAGCTGCTGCACGCCCAGCTGATCGAGGACGAAGCGGCCCGCGCCCGGTTCGTACGTGAGGTTGAGGTCACCAAGAGGGTGGCGCGCTTCTGCACCGCGCAGGTGCTCTCCGCCGGGACGGCGGCCGGCCGGCCGTACATCATCAGCGAGTACGTCCCTGGGCCGTCTCTGCACCGCCAGCTCCGCGAGGAGGGCCCGCGCCGGGGATCGGCCCTGGACCGTCTGGCGATCAACACCGCGACGGCACTGGCCGCGATCCACCAGGCCGGCGTGGTCCACCGCGACTTCAAGCCGGGAAACGTCCTGATGGGCCCGGACGGCCCGGTCGTGATCGACTTCGGCATCGCCCGTGCGCTGGACGCGACCGGCATGATGGCGGGTGCCGTGAGCCAGGTCGTCGGCACCCCGGCGTTCATGGCACCCGAACAACTCGCGGACGGCGTGATCGGCCCACACACGGACATGTTCGCGTGGGCGATCACGATGGTCTACGCGGCCAGTGGAGTCCCCGCCTTCGGTCACCGCTCCATCCCGCAGGTGATGAACCGGATCCTCCATGACGAGCCCGACCTGGGAGAACTGGACGGCCGCCTACGCCCCGCCGTAGCCGCGTGCCTGACCAAGGACCCGACCAGGCGCCCCACGGCCCGCGACCTGATGGACGAACTGATGGGCCGGCACATGCCGCCCCTGCCGTCCGTCTCCACCGAACAGCCCGAACCGCCCCCCGGCCGGCCGGCCGAGAACACGCACGCACCTGACACGAGAACCGCACGTGCTCCGTCCCCGCACGCCGACTCGGGCCCACGAGGCGATTCCGACTCGCGGACGCCGCGCATGCCCGGCGCCGTGCCCCCGTACGGCGGCACGTCGGCCTCCCCGATGCCGGCCGGCTCGGGAACGACGCCCCCGCCCGGTGCTGCACCCCGGTATGGCGGCACGTCGGCGTCGCCCATGCCGGCCGGTGCTGGAACGACGCCCCCTCCCGGTGTCACCCCGCAGGGCGCGGGAATCGTGCGCCTGCCCGCAGCCGCGTCGTGGCAAGGTCCGTCGCCGGATGGTGAACGACGGACCGCGCACCTGCCCAGGACGGCTGCTGCCTCAGGCGCGGGTGTGTCGGGTTCGCATGGGCCTGTCGATGCGGGGACCGCGCGTCTTCCTGCTTCCGGCTCGTTCCCGTCGGGTGGGCCGCCCGGCCATGCCGGTTTCTCCGGGCCGGCTGATGCGCCGCCGGGGCCGCCGGAGCGGCGCAAAGGCCGTACCGCACTGATCATCGGCGCGGTCGCGGCGGTGCTCATCGCGCTGATCGCAGGAATCAGCGCGCTCGCCTCGAGCGGCCACGAGAAGGGAAAGCCGGCCGCCGCACCGCCGTCACCGGCCGAGCAGGCACACCGCCCGTCCAGGCACCGCACGCCGCCACCGTCACGTACGCCGTCACGTACGCCGTCACGTACGCCGTCGCGCCGGCCGGTGGCTGCCAAGCCCGTCAGGGCCAACCCGTACACGCCGCAGAAACTCTGCGGTGCCGGCTACGGCGTCGTCGACACGCACGCCCTGGGCCAGGCCAGGACCTACTTGCTCTACAACAACCGCGCCGGCACCAACTGCGTAGTAACGATGGTGCCCCGTTCGAACGGAAAGGTCTCGCTGACCGCCTCCTTGGTCGTCCAGGGCGGCCAGCGGGCGAGCCGCTCGGGCGCCTTCCCGTTCTACGCGGGCCCGATACGCCTCCCGGCGAGGGGCAAGTGCGT
Source organism: Actinoallomurus sp. (assembly GCA_025964685.1). Taxonomy (GTDB): domain Bacteria; phylum Actinomycetota; class Actinomycetes; order Streptosporangiales; family Streptosporangiaceae; genus Actinoallomurus. Next base: position 35,887 of record JAOPYG010000293.1, read on the forward strand.
GATGTGGGGCGGCGCCTCCAAGACCGCCAAATGGACAAGTGGCTGGAGCCACTGCGGAAAGTGAATACGCTGCTGCCGACGGGCGCCTTGGCGACGATGGGCGAACCACGAGATACTCCGTGGCGCGCGTCCGTCGCATGCGGGCGTATTGGTCTTGTGGCTCTCGTCACGTAGAGGGGCGCATCTCCGCGCCGCCCATCAAATAGCCCTCGGCACGTGCGCGGTGCGCTTACGTTGATCCACGTATGTGCGTTCCATTCGGTGGCCAGGCCGCCAGGTCGATTACCGCTTGCGCGTCAATCGCGGCCTAGCCGCTCCCGGCATGGGCAGCGCGCCGACGTCCGCTCTCGGCATGGCCGTGGCAGCGCGCCGGCGGCTGCTCCCGGCACGACGGCAAGCAGCGCGTCGGCGGCCGCTCCCGGCATGACCTCGGCAACCGGTTACGGCGAGGACCGGTCCTCTGACGTGCCCGCTCGGCGGATTCGCCGGGGCCCGCGCCTTCGGCGGGCGTAGTGGAGCGCCGTCCGCGGGCGCGCCCGTCAGGTCGGATTGGTAGCCCGATAACCCGCACATATGCCGTTTCCGTGCTTGCCGTAAGGCGATCGACATCCCGAGTGCGTTGCATCCCTGGCCGATCAGGTGTCCATGCGTCGATTTCTCCGGTGTGCCACGAGGCCTCTTTTCGCGAGTGGTGGGACTTGGGGACTGAGACCACGATGAAGCACGCCACTGACATTTCTGTTCGGCCTGAGTGGCGCCGGACAAATGGATTTTCAAAACGAGCACCGCCTGAGCCGCCAGTCACCTGAGGGCGATAGGGAAGGCGAAGACGGCCACGATGGTCGCGGGGCTACAGCAGCCGCGTGACGTGTCAACAACGCCGGGGTTGGAGACCGCGCGCCAGGTCCCCGTGCTGCCGAGCGTGGGGGCCGTGCCCAGGACCCCGATCGCGGATCCCCGATCCCGATCCGGGCCCTCGCTCCGCGTCAGCAGGGGACTTACGGCCCCCCAGTCACATCGCATAAGCCGGACTCGGCGGCTCAGCGCGGCCTTGACCCCTGGTTGGTGCGTAGGCCGCCGGGCGTCGGGTGGATGCCGGTCGCGTCCAGCAGCGGCTGGCAAAGGGGGAGTCGGTGATCGTCCCCGCGTCGGCCACCCCGCCCACCAGAGAAAGCACGGCTCACTGGCCAGCGCGGCCATTCTTGGTGGGTCAGGAGCGGAGGCGGAGGCCCCGGGGCGTCGGGTGGAAGCCGGCCGCCTCCAGAGCGGCCGCCAAGGGAGAGTCGATGATCGCCCCGCCGTCGGCGCGTTCGACCGTGAGGCGGCCCAACGCGCCCTCGCGGACGGCCAGGGCCAGGGCGTCGACGGCGGGTTGCAGGTCCGTCTCGTGCCAGGACAGCAGGGTCTTGCCGCCGCGTTCGACGTAGAGGACCAGTTGCCCCTCCACCAGGACCACGAGTGCGCCCGCCTTGCGGCCCGGTTTGTGGCCGCTCGCCGCCTGACCCGGGCGTTCGGGCCAGGGGAGGGCGGCGCCGTACGGGTTGGCCGGGTCGGTGGCGGCGAGGACGAGCGCGCGGGCCGCCTCGCCTTCGGCTCGCTGGGTCGCTCGTAGGCGGTCGACGGCGCCCGGCAGGGCGAACTGGGCGGCGCCCAGGCCTTCGACGAAGTAGCCGCGGCGGCACCGGCCGGTCTCCTCGAACGCCCGTAGCACCGGATAGACGGCGGCGAAACCGCCCGGTGTGCGTTCGGCCATCACCGCGCCGCGGATGACCACGCCGTACCGGTCGAGCAGTGTCTCGGCCAGCGCGTGGCTTCGTCGGGTCGCATCGGAGTCGCGGCCGGGCAGCAGCCACCAGCGACCGGCCACCGTCGGCGGGCCGGTGCGGGAGGGCATGGCCGGCCGGCGGCGGCGCGTGCGGGGCCGGTGCGTGGTGCGGCTCGAACCGAGCCGCGAACGCAGCGGGGTCAGCGTGTCGTTGGTCAGCCGGCCCGCCCACACCAGGTCCCACAGGACCGTGACGAGCTCCTGGTCGTTCAGCGAGCCCACCCGGTCGGACAGTGTGCGGAAGAACACGGCCCCACCGTCGCCCAGTGCCTCCAGGACCTTGTCGTGAAGAGGCGTCAAAGTGATCTCGGCGGGCTCGGCCATGAGAAGGGGCGCGGTGTCGGCGAGGTAGAGCGACACCCACCCGTCGCCGCCCGGCAGGCTGCCCTGCCCGGCCCACACGACCTCGCCGGAGGCGGTCAGCTCGTCCAGCATCGCGGGGGAGTAGCCCGGAACCCGGGCGGGCAGCACCAGCGACTCCAGGGCAGAAGCCGGCACCGCGGCGCCTTGCAACTGCTCGATCGCCTGCACGAGCGCGTCGATGCCTCGCAACCGCGTGACGCCGATGCCGTGCCAGGCCGGCAGGAAACGCGCCAGGGCGTCGTGCGGCGACGGCTCGACTTCGGCCCGCAGCCGGGCCAGCGACCGGCGGCGCAGCAGGCGCAGCACGCCGGCGTCGCACCACTCGGTGCCGCGCTCACCAGGGGTGAACTCACCCTCCGACACTCGGCCGACGAGCCGGTGCAGCCCATCGGTCACCACCGCGACGCCCAGCCCGAACCGCGAGGCGGCCTCGGCCGCGTGGAACGGACCGTGCGTGCGGGCGTACCGGCTCAGCAGGTCGGCGAGCGGATCGGCGACCGGCTCGAGAAAGGCCTCGGGAACGCCGACCGGCAGCGGCGCGCCCAGCGCGTCGCGCAGGCGCGCGGAGTCCTCGATCGCCGCCCAGCGCTCCTCGCCGGCGATCCGCACCCGGATCGCGCGGTGCGACTCCTCCAGCGAGACGAGCCAGCGCGCCGTCGCACCACGCGCGGTCAGCTCGGCGGTCGTGAGCGGCCCCAGCTCGCGCAGCAGGTCGGCGGTGCCCTCGACGTCTCGGGCATGCCGCGAGACGGGGAGCCGCTGCAGCTCGCTCGAGGCCTCCGCGACCACCTCGGGGTCGAGCAGCTCGCGGAGGTTGGCCTGGCCGAGCAGCTCGGCGAGCAGCGTCGAGTCGAGGGCGAGCGCCTGTGCCCGCCGCTCGGCGAGCGGCGCGTCACCTTCGTACATGAACGCGCCGACGTAACTGAACAGCAGCGACCGCGCGTACGGCGAGGGCATCGGCGTCTCGACCTCGACCAGCCGTGCCTTGCGGCCCGCCAGGTCGCGCATCAGCGTGATCAACCCCGGCACGTCGAAGACGTCCTGGAGGCACTCGCGCACGGTCTCCAGCACGATCGGGAACGAGCCGTATTTGCTCGCGACCGCCAGGAGCTGCGCCGCCCGCTGGCGCTGCTGCCACAGCGGCATGCGCTTGCCCGGCCGGTGGCGGGGCAGCAGCAGCGCACGCGCCGCGCACTCGCGGAATCGCGACGCGAACAGCGCCGAGCCGCCCAGCTCGTCGGTGACGATCTGCTCGATCTCCTCGGGGTCGAACAGCGCCACGTCGCTCGCCGGCGGAGTCACATCGGACTCGCCGGTGTCGGGGATGCGCAGCACGATGCCGTCGTCGGAGTGCACGGCCTGCGCGTCCACGCCGTAGCGCTCGCGCAGCCGCGCCGCCATGGCGAGCGCCCAGGGCGCGTGCACGAGGGCGCCGTAGGGAGAGTGCACGACGAGCCGCCAGTCGCCCAGCTCGTCACGGAACCGCTCGACCACCAGCGTGCGGTCGTCGGGCACGTAACCGGTCGCCTCACGCTGCTCGGACAGGTACGCGAGCAGGTTGTCCGCCGCCCACTCGTCCAGCCCGGCGGCCCGTACGCGTTCGCGCGCCTGCGCGGGCTCCATCGCCGACAGCTCCCGGCTGAACGCGCCCAGGGCACGTCCCAGCTCGGCTGGCCGTCCGGGCGCGTCGCCGTGCCAGAACGGCAGCTTGCCCGGCCGGCCCGGCGCCGGGGAGACCAGCACCCGGTCGGGCGTGATGTCCTCGATGCGCCAGGAGCTCGCGCCCAGCACGAACACGTCGCCGACCCGCGACTCGTACACCATCTCCTCGTCCAGCTCGCCGACCCGCGAGGCCTTTTCGCCCACGAGGAAGACGCCGAACAGGCCGCGGTCGGGGATGGTGCCGCCGCTGGTGACCGCGAGCCGCTGCGCCCCGGGGCGCCCCCGCAGGACCCCGGCGACGCGATCCCACACCAGGCGCGGGCGTAGCTCGCCGAACTCGTCGCTCGGGTAGCGCCCGGCGAGCATGTCGAGCGTGGCCTCCAGCACCGAGCGGGGCAGTGTCGCGAACGGAGCCGCCCGTCGTACGAGCGTCTCCAGCTCGTCGACCGGCCACTCGTCCATGCCGACCATCGCGATGATCTGCTGGGAGAGGACGTCGAGGGGGTTGCGCGGATAGCGCAGCTCCTCGATCTGGCCGTCGCGCATCCGCTCGGCCACGATCGCGGTCTGCACCAGGTCGCCCCGGTATTTGGGGAAGATGACCCCCTTGGAGACGGCCCCGACCTGGTGTCCGGCCCGGCCGATGCGCTGCAGCCCGCCGGCCACCGACGGCGGCGACTCGACCTGCACGACGAGGTCGACCGCGCCCATGTCGATGCCGAGCTCCAGGCTGGAGGTCGCCACCACGCCGGGCAGCCGCCCGGCCTTGAGCGCCTCCTCGATGCCGGCCCGCTCCTCCTTGGAGACCGACCCGTGGTGCGCGCGCACGACGTCGGCGGGTGCCCCGCGCGAAGCCCCGGCCTGCGCCATCACCTCGGCGGGTGAGCCGTCCTCCGCCGGCTCTTCCTCGGCCCGCTCCAGCGAAAGCTCGTTGAGCCGCCCGCTCAGCCGCTCGGCCAGCCGCCGGGAGTTGGCGAAGACGATCGTCGAGCGGTGCGCCTCGATGAGGTCCAGCACGCGGGCCTCCACGTGCGGCCAGATCGACGCGCGGTTGGGCTCACCGGCGGCCGCCCCGGTCAGGTCGTCGGTCGGCCGGCCCAGCTCGGTCATGTCCTCGATCGGGACGACGATCTCGAGGTCGACCTCCTTCTGGTGCGGCGGCTGCACCACCGTCGCGGGCCTCGTGCCGCCGAGGAACGTCGCGACCTCGGTGACCGGCCGCACCGTCGCGGACAGCCCGATGCGCTGGGCCGGCCGCTCCAGAAGCGAGTCGAGCCGCTCCAGCGACAGCGCCAGATGCGCGCCGCGCTTGGTCGCCGCGACGGCGTGCACCTCGTCGATGATCACGGTCTCGACCCCGCGCAGCGCCTCGCGCGCCTGCGAGGTCAGTATCAGGAACAGCGACTCCGGCGTCGTGATGAGGATGTCGGACGGCTTGGCCGCGAACCGGCGGCGCTCGTCGGCCGGGGTGTCGCCGGAGCGTACGGACACGCTGATGTCGGGCTCGGGCAGGCCGAGCCGCTGCGACGTCTGCCGCAGCCCGGTGAGCGGGGCCCGCAGGTTGCGCTCGATGTCGACTGCCAGAGCCTTGAGAGGGGAGACGTAGAGCACCCGGCACCGCCGCTTGGGATCATCGGGCGGCGGTGCGGTGGCGAGCCGGTCGAGCGACCAGAAGAACGCGGCGAGGGTCTTGCCCGAACCGGTCGGGGCGACGACCAGGGTGTTTTCGCCCCGGGCGATCGCCTCCCATGCGCCCTCCTGCGCCGCAGTGGGCGCGGCGAACGCGCCGGCGAACCACGCGCGCCCGGCGTCGGAGAAGCGGTCTAGCGGCCTCATGCTGCCATGATGCCTCGTGGCACCGACAGAACGCGCCGGCCGGTAGCGTGGAACGGTGCGTCTCACCGTTTTCTGGGATCGGATGAATCAGCAGTTCGGCGAGGGCTACGCCGAGAGCGTGGCCAAGGATTACGTCCTGGCAGAGCTCGGCGGCCGCACCGTCGATCAGGCACTGGCCGAGGGCGTCGCCGCCAAGGAGGTGTGGCGGGCCGTCTGCGCCACCTTCGACGTGCCCCAGAAACTACGGTGAGCATCGACCGGCTGCTCGCCGAGGCGAGAGCGGGGCTCAGGCGGCTCAAGCCGCACGACGTCGCCGAGGCCGTACGCGCCGGGGGGCTCCTCGTGGACACGCGCCCCGAATACCAGCGGCGCGCCGACGGCGACATCCCCGGCGCCGTCGTCGTGGAGCGCAACCAACTCGAATGGCGGCTCGATCCGCACAGCGAATCTCGCATCCCCGAGGCCGCGCACGACCGTGTCCACTGGATCGTGATCTGTGACGAGGGTTACTCCTCGTCGCTGGCCGCCGTGTCGCTGCGTGCGATGGGGCTGGTCAACGCCACGGACGTCGTGGGCGGCTTCCAGGAATGGCGGGCGGCCGGCCTCCCGGTGACCCGCGGTCTCGTACGGCCTCGGCTCGCCTCCTACGACCTCAGATGACGGCGATCGCGGTGATCAGGCCGACCGTGGCCTGCATCGCGCCGAGGAGGATCGCCGAGGGTTCGAGCTTCTCCTTGTTCATCAGCCCGGTCACGTCGATGCCCAGGAGAAGACGCACGACCAGCGTGGCGATCTGCTGGGCGACGATGCCCACCAGGCCCCACACCAGCGTCGCGATCAGCCCTTCGAGCAGCTTTCCGCCGGAGGCGAAGATCGACGCGGCCACGACGAGACCGACCCCCGCCGTGCCGCAGACGGCGAGCAGCGTCGCGTTGGCGTTGCGGTTCATCCGGATGATCGTGGTCAGCCGTCCGGGCGTGGTCATGTCGACCGCGAAGAACCCGATGATCAGCAGCACCAGCCCGAGCGCCGTGTAGGCGGCGATCGCGCCGGCGCCCTTGCCCAGGGCCGTGCCGAAGCCGTCCGAGAACGCAAGATACATGTGGATCTCCCTGTCGGGGGCTCAGCCGTCGATGCGGTGCGGTACGAAGGAGGAGGTGTCGTCGGTGATGAGGCCGGAGGTCTCGCGGATGCCCAGGCCCGCCGACTCGTCGCCCACGACCCAGGCGCCGAGGACGGGATGCTCGCCGTCGAACTCCGGCAGCGGGCACAGCTCCTGGAAGACGAAGCCCTCGGCGCCGTACTCCCCGGGGGTGGTCTGTACGCCCTCGGGCGTCACGATGCTCATGCTCGCGCCCTCCCGGCCGAGCAGCGGCTTGCGTACGTAGGAGGTCAGCGTGCTCGGGGTGCCGAGAAAGGTCGGCAGCAGGTTGGGGTGGCCCGGGTACAGCTCCCACAGCACCACGAGAAGCGCCTTGTTCGACAGGAGCATCTTCCAGATCGGCTCGATCCACGAGGCGCGCGTGATGTGCCGGCCGAACGGCTCGGCGACGATCCACTCCCACGGGTAGAGCTTGCAGAGCGTGCGGATCTCCGCCTCGTCGAGGTCGACGAACCGCTCGTTCTGCGCGTGCCAGCCGACGTCCTCCATCGCGATCGCCGTGGCCGGGATGCCGGCCTGCTCGGCCGTCTCCTGCAGGTAGGCGACGGTCATCAGCTCTTCGCCGGTGCCGTCCTCGGTCGTCCAGGCGAAGTGCACGGGACCGGCCGGGGAGATCTGCTTCCAGCGGTCGACGAGCCGTTCGTGGACCGAATTCCACTGGTCGCCCTCGGGGTGGACGTCCTGCAGCCAGTACCACTGCACGATCGAGCTCTCCACCAGCGCGGTGGGGGTGTCGGCGTTGTACTCCAGCAGCTTGGCCGGGCCCTCGCCGTCGTACCAGAGGTCGAACCGCCCGTAGAGGTGCGGATCGCGTCGCCGCCACGACGCCTCGATCAGCGGGCGAACCCAGGGCGGGATGCCGAACACGTCGTACCGGCCGGTCGTCACGACGTGCTCGACCGCCGCCAGGCACATCCCGTGGAGCTCTTCGACGACCGTCTCCAGGGCGAGGACCTCGTCCATGCCGAAGACGTAGTGCACGGACTCGTCCCAGTACGGGCGGGTCAGGTGCTCAGGGTGGGAGGTGCGGTGGTACGCGAGGCCCTGCGACTCGATGATCTGAGCCCAGTCGGCCCGCGGGTCCGAGAACTCGCGCCGCACGGCTCAGCCGCCCCGTGAACCGGAGTGACCGCCGAAGCCGCCGCGGGAGATCACCCGGCCGCCGCGAGAGGTGATCTTGCTGCCGCGCGGGCGGATGGTGCTGCCGCGGGAGATGTAACCGCCGTGGTAGCGGCCGCCGTAGTACCAGTAGTAGCGGCCGTACGAGCCGCCGTTGTCGCAGTTGCGGTCGCCCACGACGCGGTGCGAGCCGCCGCGGGAGTTCTGGCCGTCGACGCAGGACGCGCTGGTGCCGGAGGAGCACGCGGCGAGCGTCAGCGACAGCGCGCCGACCGCGCTGAGCCGTACGGCGCCGGAGCGCATCCGCCGTCGGGCGTTCTGGGGAGGCATGGCCGCCGTCTTCCGGTTCCGGGGGTGGTGCCCGGTAAGTGTAGAGCGGCCTAGCGGATAGGGAAGCTCAGGTAGAGATCGGCGGGTTCGGCGCCCGCCGGAAGATCGCTCACCTGCCCGTCGCCGACCTCGATCACCCGCCAGGCGCCGTCGGCGCGGCGTGCCAGGTCCGTCGTGATGAACCGGCAGCCCAGGGAGCGTACGCAGGGCGCGACCAGGTCCGTACGCGGGCGGGGGTGGCGGTCAGGGCTGTCCGGATGTGGCCCGACCAGCACCGGCTCGCCATCGACCCACCAGACGCGTGCCTCGCCGCCCTCGTACCTCTCGTATTCGCGGATCACGACGCCGCCGGCAAGGTCATTGCCTTGGAGTTCGACGAACCGCGAGACGACGGCGTGCAGCCGCTCGGTGTCGGTCACGTCGGGTACGAAACACGCTTCGTCCCACTCGTGCTTGCGCGACTTCACGTAGTCCTTGACGATCGCGGGGCCCTTGGGCAGCGGGCGTACGAGCCGGGCGAGCTTGTCCTTGTCCGGCGCCGCGCCAGGGGGCATCGGCAGCCATACGCTCGCGGGGGTGACGCCGGCGAACGTGTCGTACCAGCCCGGCAGCTCGTGCGCCTTCTGGTAGCCGTCCGGCGGCACCGCCATGGTGACCTTCCTGGCGCCGAGCGCCGAGGTCAGCGCGGAGTACTGCACGGTCGTGGCCATCCAGCCGCGGTACCAGACAGTGCCCAGGTCACGGGGCACACGGTGGACGGCCATGCCGGCGTCACCGCGCTGGAGGGCGTCATGGTCCAGGAGCGCGACGGATCCGCCGAGCGCGCGCACGGCCTCGGCCTCCCGGGTGAAGTGCTCGTCGACCCTCCGGGGGTTGAGCGGGTCGGCGCACATGAGAATGGTGACCGGCATGCTGCGCTCAGCGTAGGCCACCTTCATCGGGGTTTCAGGATGGAATCGGAGTGTCTTAGCATGATCGAACACATGTTCGGCTAGAGTTGACCGCACCGAGCGACGTCATCCACACCGACGGACCGGGCTCTCGAAAACTGTCAGTGGAGCCCCGTAACGTCACCCTCGACAACAACAGTCACCGATTTCACAGGGACACCTCACATGGCAGCTAACGATCGCGAGAAGGCTCTTGAGGCTGCGCTCGCCCAGATCGAGCGGCAGTTCGGCAAGGGATCCGTCATGCGGCTGGGCCAGGAGGGGCGCCCTCCGGTCGAGGTGATCCCGACCGGTTCGATCGCCCTCGATGTCGCCCTGGGTATCGGCGGTCTGCCGCGCGGCCGCGTCGTCGAGATCTATGGCCCGGAGGCCTCCGGTAAGACGTCCCTCGCGCTCCACGCGGTCGCGAGCGCGCAGAAGAACGGTGGCATCGCGGCGTTCGTCGACGCCGAGCACGCGCTCGACCCCGAATACGCGAAGAGGATCGGCGTCGACATCGACGCCCTGCTCGTCTCCCAGCCCGACACGGGGGAGCAGGCTCTCGAGATCACCGACATGCTGATCCGCTCCGGCGCGATCGACGTCGTGGTCATCGACTCCGTCGCGGCCCTCGTGCCGCGCGCGGAGATCGAGGGCGAGATGGGCGACAGCCACGTCGGCCTGCAGGCGCGCCTCATGTCGCAGGCCCTCCGCAAGCTCACCGGCGCCATCAACCAGACCAAGACCACCGCGATCTTCATCAACCAGCTGCGGGAAAAGGTCGGCGTCATGTTCGGCTCGCCCGAGACGACCACCGGCGGCAAGGCGCTGAAGTTCTACGCGTCGGTCCGCCTCGACGTGCGCCGCATCGAGACGATGAAGGACGGCACGGAGGCGGTCGGTAACCGCACCCGCGTCAAGGTCGTGAAGAACAAGATGGCGCCGCCGTTCAAGGTCGCCGACTTCGACATCCTGTACGGCGTGGGCATCAGCCGCGAGGGTGGCCTCATCGACATGGGTGTGGAGCAGGGCTTCGTCCGTAAGTCGGGCGCCTGGTACACCTACGAGAACGACCAGCTCGGGCAGGGCAAGGAGAACGCCCGCACCTTCCTCAAGGAAAACCCGGACATGGCCAACGAGCTCGAGAAGAAGATCAAGGAAAAGCTCGGGGTGGGGCCGAAGCTCGACGCCGACGCCGGCTCATCCGCGGCGCCTCTCGCCGAGGCACCGGCCGATGCGGCGGGTGTGGGCGTGGGCGCGGCCGCGGGTGCGGGCGCGGCCGGCAAGTCTGCGCCGGCCAAGCGAGGCGCCAAGGCCACCCCGAAGCCGGGCGACGTGTGACCTTGACCTGACGAATGACCGATGAGCCCTCCTGGCGGGCGGCGGCGTCGCACCTCGCGCCGGACCGAGATCGGCGCGGAGTCCTTCCCCGGCGATGTCGCCCCCGCCTAGGAGTCCATCACTGGGGCCCGGGGGAGCCGCCAGAGCCGGCCGATTCGGCTGCCTGGCTCGGTCCCGCCGCTCCACGACGGCGAGTCCACGAGACATGGCGCGTCGTCCGTTGCCTTCGGGCACGGCGACCGTCGTCTGTGGGCACGGGCGGCCATCGTCCGCGGTTATGGCGACCGTCGTCTGCGGGTGGTGGCCGAGGTTTTCGAACGGGACGGCTCGCCACCCCGGCTGGTGCGATCGGGCGACGGGCACCCGGAAGGCACACTCGATTGAACTGGCGTGTGTCCTTCCTGGGTGGGCGCACGCTCCACCGGGACAGGCGGGCGCGCGGGCTCCTGGCCGGCGTGTGCCCCGGCTTGCCGACCAGTCGCGGCGAGCCCTTCAGGCGAACGGTGACACTCGGGGATTGGCGCTAAGAGTTGGGAGGGTGTCGTGTCCACTCAGGGGGATGGCTTTGGCGGCCCTGATTCTGAGCCCGACGGACCTGGAGAGGTCACTCCTCGTCGCAGGTCGGGGCGGCGGTCTCGCGGTGCCACCCGGAGATCGCGGAATGCCGCCGGCGGCCGGGGTACAGGGACCGCCGCATCCGGTTGGGGGTCTGAGGGGGCGGGGGCCGGTCGGGGCTCCGGAGGTGCCACGCCGGGACGGGACCGCGCCGGTGCCCGATCGGGCCGAGACGGGAGGGATGCTTCCGGCTGGGGAGCCACCTCCGATGGTGGGCCGGCCGATCCGGAGGCGGCGGCACGGGAGATCTGCCTTCGGCTGCTGAGCTTCTCACCCCGTACTCGCGCGCAGCTCGCCGACGCGTTGCGGCGCAAAGGGGTGGCCGATGAGGTCGCCGATCAGGTGCTGGGGCGGTACACCGAGGTCGGCCTGATCGACGACGAAGCCTTCGCGCGCGCATGGGTCCAGTCACGCCACGCCGGCCGCAGCCTCGGACGCCGTGCACTGGCCGCCGAGCTGCGGCAGCGGGGAGTCGCCGACGACACGGTGAAGGAGGCGGTCGAGGAGCTCGCCCCCGAACAGGAAGAGTCCGCCGCCCGCGAACTCGTCGCCAAACGAATGGCCGCCACCCGCGGCCTGGACCCGACCAAACGCACCCGCCGCATCCTGGGCGTACTCGCCCGCAAGGGATACCCCAGCGGCCTGACCTACCGCCTCGTACGCGAGGCCTTTGAGAACGAAGGCATCGACGACCCCGACGTCCCCTTCGAGGACTGAACCCCGACCGTCACCTGCGGCACCATCCGCCGCGCGCTGGTCGTCGGGTGCCATGCGTCGGCGGCCGCGCTGTGTCGAGGCTGCCGTGTGCCGCCTGAGGAGTGCTGCACGCTGCCCACCGCACCCCATCCGCCGCCCGCGGTCGTGACCTACGACCCGTGGCCATGGCCGAGAGAGGGCGGCGGGTGTTCCGGGCGGCGGCCCTTAGGCGTGACCGGCGGGTCGTCATCACCTCTACACGGTGGTCGGCTTACCCGTCCGGACGTGCGGCGAGTCAAGATCGGCTGGGCCGAAGCCCCCTCTCAAGGGGGTGATTTCGCTTACACCGAAGGCACCGTTCGGGCTGGATGGCAGGCCATCAGGAGGCCTGTCTGCCCCGGTGATGTGGGGCGTTTCTACTATCTGCATGCCACATGCAACGAATCATCCGGAACGCGGAGTCTTTCCTTGCCCATTACCTCCCCGACGCTTACGGTTACGGCAGTGAGGAGTTACTCCGCGCAGTGCGGATTGCCATACGACCGTTGACGTTGACGAGCTGAGAGGTGGTCCGGCCGGCCCCCCTATGGCCGGTTGGTTCTGATTTGAAGGGTTCCGGCGGGAGTCCGGAGCCCCGGAAGGTCGTGTCCCGGCTCGCCCCCCGTCAGCGGCCCGGCGTACCCACGGCGCGCCCGTAACCCCTCACGTGCTGCCTTGGCGTTAGGCGGCGTCGGAGTCGAGAAAGGGGTCAGTGCCGTGATCTTCGTTGTCATAGGTGCGGCACTGCTCGTCATCGCGATGTTCGTCGTCCTTGGCTTCGTGTTGCTCCGGAGGTTCCTCGCCCGGTTGGTCACGGCGGTCAAAGGCACGGGACGGACCGACGAGGAGACCAGCGCTCATCGGGACGCGGACGAGATCGTAGCGCGGGCGAACGCTCAGGCGCAGGCGATCGTTTCCGAAGCCGAAACGAAGGCGAAGGACGTCTCCGCGGCGACGCGCGCCGACACCGAAAAAGAGGTCAAGGCGCTCAAGGACGACCTCCGCCCGGTGCGCGAGGACCTGGAGCGCCGGGAGATCCGGCTTGCCGAGCGTGAGCAGCGGCTCGATGACGAGATCCGGCGTCTCGAGGAGCGCGGCCAGAAGCTCGATGAGGTCAAACAGTCGCTGAAGGAACGCAAGGCCGAGCTGGAACGCGTCGACGAAGAACGCCAGCAGGTCCTCGAACAGGCCGCCGGGCTCACCTCCGACCAGGCCAAGACCGAGCTCGTCACGGTCATCGAGAACCAGGCCAAGCGCGAGGCGGCGCTGATCGTCCGGGACATCGAGAGCGAGGCGCGCGAAGAGGGCGAGAAGCGCGCCCGCAAGATCGTGACGCTGGCGATCCAGCGGGTGGCGACCGAGCAGACCGCCGAGTCCGTCGTCTCGGTGCTGCACCTTCCCAGTGACGAGATGAAGGGCCGCATCATCGGCCGCGAAGGCCGTAACATCCGGGCGTTCGAGACGGCCACCGGCGTCAACCTGATCATCGATGACACCCCCGAAGCGGTCCTGCTGAGCTGCTTCGACCCCGTACGCCGCGAGGTCGGCCGGCTCACGCTCGAAAAGCTCGTCCTCGACGGCCGGATTCACCCGCAGCGTATCGAGGAGATCTACGAGCACAGCAAGACCGAGGTCGACCAGCTGTGCGTACGCGCCGGTGAGGACGCCCTCGTGGAGCTCGGGATCACCGAGATGCACCCGGAGCTGATCGCCCTGCTCGGCCAGCTGCGCTACCGCACGTCGTACGGGCAGAACGTCCTGAAGCACCTCATCGAGTCGGCGCACATCGCCGGCATCATGGCCGCCGAGCTCCGGCTGCCGACCGTGCTCCTCAAGCGCTGCACGCTCCTGCACGACATCGGCAAGGCGCTCACCCACGAGGTCGAGGGCAGCCACGCGCTGATCGGCGCGGAGATCGCCCGAAGGTACGGCGAGGAGGAAGACGTCGTCCACGCCATCGAGGCGCACCACAACGAGGTCGAGGTCCGCACGGTCGAGGCCGTGCTCACCCAGGCCGCGGACTCCATCAGCGGAGGTCGCCCCGGAGCCCGCCGCGAGTCCCTCGAGGCGTACGTGAAGCGGCTCGAACGCCTGGAGGAGATCGCCACCGAACGCGACGGTGTCGAGAAGGTCTTCGCGATGCAGGCCGGCCGCGAGATCCGCGTCATGGTCCGCCCCGACTCGGTCGACGACATCCAGGCCCAGGTCATCGCGCACGACATCGCCAAGCAGGTCGAAGAAGAACTCACCTACCCCGGCCAGATCCGCATCACCGTCGTACGGGAGTCCCGCGCCACCGAGTTCGCTCGCTGAGCGGCGAGGGTCGCTCGGCCGTGCGGACGCGCCGCGCCTAGTCGCCGTGTACGCGCTGCCGTTGGGCGAGGCGGCGCCGGAGACCTCGGCGCATTCGCGCTGAGGCGCCCGGCAACGCGGCAAGAGGCTCGACCTCCTCGGGTGTCAGCTCGGGCCGGTCGGCGAGCGCCAGCGCAGCCGCGAACGGCCGGATCGTCGATGTCCGCAGCCGAGACTCGAGCTCTCCCAGCACAGTGAGCAGAACCCCGCGGTCGGCATTCGGATGCTCGACTATCAACCGGAGGAGCCGATTGTCGTTCCACGCGCTGTCGCGCTTCGAGCACAGCTCACCGAGCAGATGCGCGGGCGTACGCGGATGAGAGGCCACGGCCTGCCAGACGAACGTGTACGGGCAGCGAGCGAGATGGCCCAACATGCCGTCGCCGGCCTCCGGGTGAGAGGCCGCGGCAAGGTAGTCCGCAGGCGTGTGAAGACCTAGGCCGTCCACGTCCATGGCCCCACTCCTGCCGATCCAGCGGCGCACCCGGACGCCGGTGCGCCTACTCCGCGACGCCGCCGGCCGGATGAGCGGCGGGAGCCGACGCGGCCGGTGCCGGTGCGGTTCCGGCCTGCCGTGACTCGCCGTGCCCAGCGGCCGATCTCGCCGGGCGGCGGCCGACGGTCAGGTCGAGCGCCGGGACGTCCTTCGGGTCGAAGCCCAGCGTCTGCCCGTAGAACGCCAGCTCCGCCTCGAGGCACGCGATCACCGTGTCGGCGCGCCGGAAGCCGTGGGACTCGCCCTCGAACGTCAGGTACGCGTACGGGATGTCCTTCTGTGCGACCGCGTCGGCGAAGCGTTCGGACTGGGGCGGCGACACGATCGGGTCGTCCAGGCCCTGGAGCAGCAGCACCGGGCAGGCCGTGTCGGAGGCGTGCGCGAGCGGGGAGCGCTCCTCGTACGCGCGTTCGAACCCCGGCATCGGGCCGATCAGGCCGTAGAGGTAGGTGGACTCGAAGTCGTGGGTCTCCTTGAGCCAGTTCTGCGGATCGGCGATGCCGTAGTACGACGTGCCGGCCTTGAACAGGGTGCTCTGGGTGATCGCGCACAGCGTGGTCCATCCCCCGGCGCTGCCGCCGCGGATGGCGAGGCGGCCGGGATCGGCGGCGCCGTTGCGTACAAGCGCATCGGCGGCCGCGACCGTGTCCTCGACGTCGACGATGCCCCATTGGCGCCGGAGCCGTTCGCGGTATGAGCGGCCGTAGCCGGTGGAGCCGCCGTAGTTGACGTCGACGACGCCGAGGCCGCGGCTGGTGAAGTAGGCGATCTCCAGGTCGAGCACGCTGGTCGCGTGCCCGGTCGGCCCGCCGTGCACGAACACGATGTACGGCGGCAGCTCGCCCTCGGGCGCCTGCGCGGACGGGTTGGACGGCGGATACACGAAGGCGTGCACGGGACGCCCGAACGGCCCCTCGAGCTCCTGGGCGCGCGGCAGCGGCAGGTACGCCGACTCCGGCGGCGACTCGATCTCGGCGCGCAGCACCTTCGCCTCGCCGCTGTCGGCGTTCACGGCGACCACGGACCACGGGATGTCGGGCGCGCCCGCGATGCCGACGATGGTGGTGCCGTCGGCGGACAGCTGGAGCTTCCAGTCGGTGTAGGGCAGGTCGAAGTCGGTCAGCTCGGCGGTCTCCGGGTCGTACAGGCCCAGCCGCTGGTCGCCCTGGCCGTGCAGCACCGCGATGCGGCCGTCGTCCAGCACGGCGTACGGCCGGCCGCCGAGCTGCCACAGCGCGCCGGCGAACTCCTCCTCGGCGGGGTACATCGCCTGCGGCGAATCACCGCGCAGGTTGACCTCGTAGAGGTTCCACCAGCCGGGCCAGTCGGAGACGACGTACAGGTTGGCGTCGTCGATCCACGTGGGCGCCAGCGCGGACTCGCTCAGGCCGCCCTTGACCGTACGGGGCCGTTCGAGCATGCCCCTGGTGTCGAACGTGGCGACGCGCAGCTCGGTGCCGTCCCACGGCATCCGGGGGTGGCTCCACTGCACCCAGGCGAGGTGGCCGCCGTTGGGTGAGGAGGTCGGGAAGGCGTAGAAGTCGGCGCCGCTGACGAGCTCGCCGATCGCGCGGGGGTCCTGCGCGGCCGTGCCGCCGAGCGGGACCGCGACGATCGCGCGCCGCACGCTGCCGGAGGTGTGGCTCTCCTGGACGCACCAGACGTGCTGGCCGTCGGGGGACAGCGTGAAGTCGGCGTAGCGCAGGCCGGACGGCTCGGTGGGCTCCGGCGTGAGCGGCCGCGGGGCCTGCCCCTCGGTGAGCCGGTAGAGCCGCTGGTCGGCGTAGTTGGCGAAGACGAGGTCGCCGTCGGGCAACGGAAGGTAGGACCGCCCGCCGTACTCGTGCACGCGCGTACGGGCGTGCCACGGCGCGGGCAGCAGGTCGACGCCGGACCGCACGATCGTGGTGCGCCCGCCCCCCTCGGGCCGGGTCTCCTGCCACCACACATGATCACCATGGATCGTCGGATAGCTGAGACGCAGGCGTGCCCTGGCGACGTCGGCGGCGGAGATAGGGGAGGGCCAGGATCCATAGGGGGCGGTCGTGCGAGCGGTCATATCGGAATCGTCTCGCAAACCGGGGGACAATGGGGCCACGAACCCTCACTTGAGGTCGCAAAAGATCTGAGGCCGGGGCGGCGGCGGAGCCACCGGTCCCCGACCTCACTGACACGGTACGAGCTGCCGCTAGAGGGAGCCTACGCCGACGGCGGGGGGAGCGCCCGTCCCGGTGCCGAGGCTCCGGGCCGCGCTCTTGCCGCTGCGGCGGCTGCGCCGCTCCAGCCAGTTGGCGAAGTAGCCGAGCGCCATGTTCATCGCGACGTAGACCGCGGTCACGACGATGGCCGCCGGGATGAGGTTCCCGTAGTTGCTCTTCACCTGGTAGAAGCCGGAGTTGAGCAGATCCTCGTAGGCGATGATGTAGCCGAGCGCGGAGTCCTTGAGCAGCACGACGAGCTGGCTGACGATCGCGGGCATCATCGCCGTGATGCCCTGCGGCACGAGGATACGCAGCATCACGCCGCTCTTGCGCAGGCCGATCGAGTAGCCGGCCTCGGCCTGGCCGCGCGGCACCGAGTTGATGCCCGCCCGGATGATCTCGGCGAGCACCGATCCGTTGTAGAGCGTCAGGCCGGCGACCACGGCCTCGAACCCGGACAGCGGGGAGATCACGCGCCCGAACGCGTCCGCGATGATCGGCGGGCCGGCCAGCGCGAAGAACATCATGATCAGCACCGGGATGGCGCGGAAGAACTCCACCACCGCGCCGGCGGGCAGACGGATCCACCGGTGGTCCGACATCCGGCCGATGCCGAAGACGACCCCGAAGACCAGGGCGAGGATCGCCGCGACGATCGTCGCCTTCAGGGTGTTCCACAGGCCGTGCCAGACGTAGTTCTGCCACACGTCGGCGTTCGTGTACGGCTTCCACAGCTTGCCGTCGAGCTGGTGCTTCTGGTTGAGCTTCCAGATCAGCAGGGCCAGGACGCCGAGGAAGACGAGGCTGAAGACGACGGTGAGGAGGTGGTTGCGCCTGCGGGCTCGCGGCCCCGGCACGTCGAAGAGGACCGACGCGTTCTTCTTCCGCGGCCGGCGGGTGGCCGGCTTCGGTGTCGTCTCGGTCGTCGTCATCGGGACACCGCCATCCGCTTGGCCAGCCAGCCGAAGAAGTATCCGGTGGGCAGGGTCAGGATCATGTAGCCGATCGCGAATCCGAGGAAGACCGGGATCGTGCCGCCGACGTCGTCGAACATCTGCTTCATCACCGCGGCGGCCTCCACGGAGCCCGCGACGAGGGCGACGGAGGTGTTCTTGATCATCGCGATCAGCACGCTGCCGAGGGGCGCGATGACCGAACGGAACGCCTGCGGCAGCACGACGAGGCGCAGCGACTGGTTGAACGTCAACCCGATCGACCGGGCGGCCTCCGCCTGCCCGAGCGGCACGGTGTTGATGCCGGCCCGCAGCGACTCACAGATGAACGCCGCGGTGTAGACGGACAGGCCGAGAACCGAGAGCCAGTAGCCGCTCAGACTCGCGTCGGCGTTGGTCCACAGGCCGAGGGTGTCGCGCAGGCCGAGGCCGCAGAACAACAGGATGAGCGTCAGCGGGGTGTTGCGGAAGATGTTGACGTAGAGCGTTCCAGCGGCACGGAGCACCGGAATGGGCGAGACCCGCATTCCGGCGACGGCGGTACCGATGATCAGCGCGAACACGGCGGTGGCCGCCGACAGCCGCACCGTCGTCCAGAAGCCGCTCAGTATCTGCCCGAGGTGGTCGAATACCGGCGCGAAGTCGAGCAGTTGATGCAGGTTCATAGCACTCCACCGAATGGTTCGGGTGCCGGTGAACGTTCACCGGCACCCGATGCTTCGCGAGGTCAGCTGCAGCCGACGGGAGCCGGCAGCGTCGTGTCGAACTTGAGACTCGTCTGCCCGAACTCCGACTGCAGGTACTGCTTGGCGGAGCCGTCCTGGTACATGCTGGAGATGGCCTTGTTGATGGCATCGCAGGACTTGGTGTCGCCCTTCTTGATGCCTACGCCGTACTTCTCGTCGGTGAAGGGGACATTGACGAGCTTGACGGCGCTGCCCTCACGCGCGGCGAAGCCGGCGAGGATGGTGTTGTCGGTGGAGACCACGTCGACGCTGCCACCCTTGAGCTTGGTGATGCAGTCGTCGTAACCGTTGGCCGGCACGGTCTTGGCGTCGACCTTCTGATTGAGCTTGTTGGTGCCGTCGGTGATGTTCTTCCAGGAGACCGACCCCTGTACCGCGCAGATCTTCTTGCCCTTGAGATCGGCCAGCGTCTTGATCGAATTGTCGGCGCCCCTGACCATGAGGTCCTGGTGCGCGACGTAGTACGGGCCGCCGAAGGTGACCTTCTTCTGGCGGTCGGCCGTGATCGAGTAAGTCGCGATCACCATGTCGACGGTGCCGTTCTGCACGAAGGAGTCACGGTTGGCCGACCGTGCTTCCTTCCAGGTGATGTTCTTCTCCTCGACGCCGAGCTTCTTGGCGATGTATTTGGCCACGTCCACGTCGAAGCCCTTGACGCTGCCGTCCGGCTGTTTCTGCCCGAGGCCCGGCTGGTCGAACTTCACGCCGATGGTGAGCTTCTTGTCGTTCTTGGCCTTGTCAACGACCGACGCGGCCTTCTTGGAGCCACAGCCGGAAATGCCCATCGTGGCGACGGCCAGAGCGGCGACGGCGACGCCAAAGTGACGTACTCGCATGATCTTCCTTCGCTTTCTAGCCGGCGCCGCGACGCGGACCGGCGAATTCATTGCGGTCAGTGCGTCAGGATCTTGGAAAGGAAATCTTTGGCGCGATCGCTTCGGGCGTTGGTGAAGAACTCTTCCGGGGTGTTCTCTTCGATGATCTGGCCATCCGCCATGAAGACGACTTTGTTGGCCGACGCGCGAGCGAACCCCATTTCGTGGGTCACCACGACCATTGTCATTCCCTCGGCGGCCAGATTCGTCATGACGTCGAGCACTTCTTTGATCATCTCGGGGTCGAGTGCGGACGTCGGCTCGTCGAAGAGCATCACCTTCGGCCGCATGGCGAGCGCGCGGGCGATCGCCGCCCGCTGCTGCTGCCCGCCGGACAGCTGCGCCGGATATTTCTCGGCCTGGCTGGCGATCCCGACGCGTTCGAGGAGCTCCATCGCGTGCTGTTCGGCGTCCGCGGCACCGACCTTCTTCACCTTCGTCGGCCCGAGGGTGACGTTCTGCAGGATCGTCTTGTGCGCGAAGAGGTTGAACGACTGGAAGACCATGCCGACGTCGGCTCTGAGCTGCGCGAGCTCCTTGCCGTCTTCGGGCAGCGGCTGCCCGTCGATGCGAATCGTGCCGTCGTCGATCGGTTCGAGCCGGTTGATGGCGCGGCAGAGCGTCGACTTGCCGCCGCCTGACGGGCCGATCACGACCACGACCTCGCCCCGGTGGATGGTGAGATCGATGTCCTTCAGGACATGCAATTCACCGAAGTACTTGTTGACGTTCTCAAGTACGACGAGCGGGCCGCCGCCACTCACCCCGGCCTCCTGGGCCACCTTGCCGCTGTCGGTCATGCCCGCAAAGCGTACGTCATCCGAAGAACGGCACCAGTCATCCCCTATACCGATCCGATCACGTTGCGCGCATGGTCGGACGTGTTACGGCGATGGATGCCGATTCGGCGGATCATAGGTCCCACCCAGGTGCCGGGCGCGCGTACCCTTTCTTCTTGAGATGAACGCGCCCACGGCATTCGACGAACGCACCCGTACCTATGAGATACGCACGTACGGGTGCCAGATGAACGTGCACGACTCCGAGCGGCTCGCGGGACTCCTCGAGCACGCCGGATACGCGCGGGCCGACGACGGGGCGACGCCCGACGTCGTCGTGTTCAACACCTGCGCGGTCCGAGAGAACGCCGACAACCGGCTCTACGGCAACCTCGGGCACCTGCGGCCGGTCAAGGAAGGCCACGCCGGCATGCAGATCGCCGTCGGCGGCTGCCTGGCGCAGAAGGACCGCGACACGATCGTGAAGCGAGCGCCCTGGGTGGACGTGGTGTTCGGCACGCACAACATCGGCTCGCTGCCGGTGCTGCTCGAACGCGCCCGCGTCCAGGAGGCGGCTCAGGTCGAGATCAAGGAGTCGCTCGAGGCGTTCCCGAGCACGCTGCCGACGCGGCGTGAGTCCCCGTACGCCGCGTGGGTCTCGATCACGGTCGGCTGCAACAACACCTGCACCTTCTGCATCGTGCCTGCGCTGCGCGGCAAGGAGACCGACCGGCGGCCGGGGGAGATCCTCGCCGAGATCGAGGCGCTCGTCGGCGAAGGCGTCCTGGAGATCACGCTGCTCGGCCAGAACGTCAACTCCTACGGGGCCGAGTTCGGGGACCGTGGGGCGTTCGCCGACCTGCTGCGCGCCTGCGGCGGTGTCGAGGGACTGGAGCGGGTGCGCTTCACCTCTCCGCATCCGCGCGACTTCACCGACGACGTGATCGCCGCGATGGCCGAGACGCCCAACGTGATGCCGTCGCTGCACATGCCGCTGCAGTCCGGCTCCGACCGCGTGCTCAAGTCGATGCGGCGCTCGTACCGTCAGGAGCGCTACCTCGGCATCATCGACCGCGTCCGCGCGGCCATCCCGGACGCCGCGATCACCACCGACATCATCGTGGGCTTCCCCGGCGAGACCGACGAGGACTTCGAGCAGACGCTGCACGTCGTACGCGAGGCGCGGTTCTCCAGCGCGTTCACCTTCCAGTACTCCAAGCGGCCCGGCACGCCCGCCGCCGAGATGGACGGGCAGGTGCCCAAGAAGGTCGTACAGGAGCGGTACGAACGCCTCGTGGCGCTGCAGGAGGAGATCTCCTGGGCGGAGAACAAGACGCAGGTCGGCCGTACCCTCGACGTCCTCGTCGCCGAGGGTGAGGGCCGCAAGGACCAGCACACCCACCGCATGTCCGGCCGCGCGCCCGACAACCGGCTCGTCCACTTCACCGCCGAGGACACCGCCCGCCCCGGCGACGTGGTCACCGTCGAGGTCACCTATGCCGCGCCGCACCACCTGGTCGCCGACGGTCCCGTACGTTCCGTGCGGCGCACGGCCGCCGGTGACGCGTGGGACAGGCGCATGGCGGAGCCGGCGAGAGGCGTCTCGCTCGGCATGCCCGGCGTCGGCAGGCCCGCCGTCTCCGCTCCGGCCGCTCCCTCCTGCCGCTGAGCCGGGCCGCGTGGTGATCCGGTGCTGATCTCGGCCGCCGTCTGCCCGCATCCGCCGCTGCTCGTGCCGGAGGTCGCGTGCGGTGCCGCGCCGGAGCTCGACGCCCTGCGTGCGGCATGCGATGAGGCCGTAGGCCGACTGGGCGGCGCCGACGTGGTGGTCGTGGTCGGTTCGGGACCGGTGACGCGTGACTTCGGCGCGCACGCCGCGGGCACGCTGCGGCCGTACGGCGCGGACGTCACCGTGGGCGATGGAGACCCGGTGCTGCCGCTGTCCCTGACGATCGGGCGGTGGCTGGTTGGGGACCGCCATCCGGCCTTCTATCGGGCCGTCGCGGCGGACGCCTCGAAGGAATCATGCGGCGCGCTCGGCGAGGAGCTCGCCGCACTGGCCCCCCGGGTGGGACTGCTGGTGATGGGCGACGGCAGCGCGTGCCGCACCGAGCGCGCGCCGGCCTACCTCGACGAGCGCGCGATCGGCTTCGACGCCGAGGTGGCGCGCGCCCTCGCCGAGGCCGACACCGGCGCGCTGTCCCGCCTGGACCCCGTCCTCGCCGCCGACTTGCTGGCGGCGGGCCGGGCGCCCTGGCAGGTGCTCGCGGGCGCCGCCCGCGGCGAGAGATTCACCGGCGCGCTGCTGGCGGACGAGGCGCCGTACGGCGTGGGGTACCTCGTCGCGACCTGGACCCGCGGCTGACTGCTACGGCCGCCGGTCCTCGTCACCCCAGCGCTCGGCCGTACGCTTGGCCTGCTCCTGAGCCTTGTCGACCTTGTCGGCGTACTTGCCGCCGGTCTTGTGGTCGACCATGTCGCCGGCCTTCTCGACGACCTTGTCGACCTTGTCGCCGTGCTGGCCGAGCAGGTTCTTCATCTTGTCCATGATGGACATGGGATCTCCCCTGATGGTCCCGTCGCGGCACCGGCTTCGATGCCGGTACGTGAGGAGCCATACCCGAGTAGGGCCAGAATTAGCGTGTGACTGGAGCGATCGGGCAGGACGGCGCCGCCGGGACCGAACTCGTCGCCGTCGTGGGGCCGACCGCGGCGGGCAAGTCCGACCTGGCGGTGGAGCTGGCCCTGCGTCTGGGCGGCGAGGTGGTCAACGCCGACTCCATGCAGCTCTACCGCGGTATGGACGTCGGCACGGCGAAGCTCACCATGGACGAACGCCGGGGCGTCCCGCACCATCTGCTGGACGTCTGGGATGTCACCGAGACCGCGAGCGTCGCCGAGTACCAGCGGCTGGCGCGGGAGACGATCGCGCGGGTCCACGAGCGCGGCCGGGTGCCGCTGCTGGTCGGCGGGTCCGGGCTCTACATCCGCGCGGTCATCGACGACCTGGACTTCCCCGGTACCGACCCCGAGTTGCGGGCGCGGCTGGAGGCCGAGCTCGCCGACGCCGGCCCGGCGGCCCTGCACGCGCGGCTCGCCGAGTCCGACCCGTTGGCGGCCGCGTCGATCCTGCCGGGCAACGGTCGGCGGATCGTGCGCGCGCTGGAGGTGATCGAGCTGACCGGGCGCCCGTTCAGCGCCTCCATGCCCACCTATGACGCGAAGGAGCACGCCGCGCAGCTCGGGCTGACCGTCCCGCGTCCCCTGCTGGACGAGCGCATCGAGATGCGAGTGGGGCGCATGTGGGCAGCGGGTCTCGTGGAGGAGGTGCGGGGGCTCGAGCCGTACGGGCTGCGCGACGGGCTCACCGCGAGCCGCGCGCTCGGGTACGCCCAGGTGCTGAGATATCTGTCGGGGGAGTGGACCGAGGACCAGGCCCGCGAGGAGACCGTACGCGCCACCCGGAGGTTCGCGCGCCGCCAGGAGTCCTGGTTCCGCCGCGACCCTCGCGTGCGCTGGATCGACTACGACGCGCCGGTCGAGCGGGCGCTGGATACGATCAACGCATGCGATTCGTGAAGGGGCACAGCACCGAGAACGACTTCGTGATCCTGCCCGACCCCGGCGGCTCGCTTGAGCTCACCCCGGCTCTGGTCGCCGCGATCTGCGACCGCCGGGCGGGCATCGGCGCCGACGGGGTGCTGCGCGTCGTACGGTCCAAGGCGCTGGGCCGCGACGGCGACCCGGAGTGGTTCATGGACTACCGCAACGCCGACGGCAGCATCGCCGAGATGTGCGGCAACGGGGTGCGGGTGTTCGCCCGCTACCTGGTCGAGTCGGGGCTGGCGGCCCCCGGCGACCTGCGGATCGGCACGCGCGCCGGGGTGCGCGCCGTGCACCTGGGCGCGAGCGGCGACGTGACGGTCGACATGGGTGCGCCGCGCGTGCTCGGCGAGAGCCGGGCGACGGTGGCCGGGCACGTCCACGATGGCCTGGGCGTCTCCATGGGCAACCCGCACCTCGCCTGCGCGATCGTCGAACCCGTCTCCGGCCTGGACCTCACCCGCGCGCCCGAGGTGGACGCCGCCTTCTTCCCGGACGGCGTCAACGTGGAGTTCTTCCGCCCACTCGGGGACGGCCGGGTCGAGATGCGGGTGCACGAGCGCGGGTCGGGCGAGACCCGTTCGTGCGGCACGGGAGCGGTCGCGACGGCCGTCGCCGCCGCGCACGCCGAAGGACGAGCCGAGGGCACCTGGGAGATCGCCGTTCTCGGCGGAGTCGTCACGGTGATCCTGGACGGCGCGACGAGCTTCCTGCGCGGCCCGGCCGTACTCCTCGCCGAGGGCGAGCTGCACCTGTAGCTAGGTGTGCTGCCCGCCCAGATGCCCGTCGTCCGGACCGCTCTGATCAGGCCGTGTCACCGGCCTGAACCTCTTGTCGATTACCGAATCGGTTTCGGTTACGATGTCGGCGTGACCCAGGTCAAGCGGCAGGCCCGCGCGGAGCGCACCCGGGCCGCGCTCCTGCGAGGGGCCCGCGAGGTGTTCGAGGAGCACGGCTTCCTCGACGCCAAGATCAGCCAGATCTGCGACCGCGCCGGCGTCGCGTACGGCAGCTTCTACACGCACTTCGCCGACAAGGACGCGATCTTCGCCGAGCTGATCGACGATATGCTGCGCGGCCTGCTGGACGTGATGCGGGCCGAGCCGTTGCACGGCGACGGACCGGAGGCGCGCATCGCCGGCGCCAACCGCGCGTACCTGCGCGCCTACCAGCGGAACGCCCGGCTGATGGCCGTGTTCGAGCAGGTCGCGACGTTCTCCCCGGGCATGCGAGAGACCTATCTGCGGGCATGGGGCGTGTTCTATGACCGCCAGGAGCACGCGATCCGCGGCTGGCAGGAGGCCGGCCTCGTCCCGGCCGACATCGACGCGCGTACGGCCGCCGTGGCCCTCGCCACCATGATCGGGCGCACCGCGTACACCTGGTTCGTGCTGGGCCGGCCGCATGAGGACGACGACGTGGAGCAGCTGACCCGGCTGTACTGCCGGGCGATCGGTATCTAAGGGAGGCCAGTGTGGACTTTCACGACACGCCGGAGGAGGCCGCGTTCCGCGCGGAGCTCCGCTCGTGGCTCTCGGAGCACTGGGCCGGTCGCCCTCTCGAAGGCGGCCGGGGTGACTTCGACACCATGCGCCGCTGGGGCGGCGAGCTGTACGACGCCGGCTATGTCGGGCTGACCTGGCCGTCGGAGTTCGGCGGGCGCGGGCTGTCGCCGACGTACCAGGCGATCTACCTGGAGGAGATGTCACGGGCGAACGCGCCCGGGCACCCCGGCGTCATCGGGCTCAACATGGCCGGCCCGACGATCATCGCGTGGGGCACCGACGAGCAGAAGCAGCGCTACCTCAAGCCGCTGCTGACCGGCGAGGAGATCTGGTGCCAGGGGTTCTCCGAGCCCGGCTCGGGATCCGACCTGGCCGCGGGCCGTACGAGCGCGGTCCTCGACGGTGACCACTGGGTGGTGAACGGGCAGAAGGTCTGGTCCTCGTACGCGCACGTGGCCGAATTCTGCATCCTCGTGGTCCGCACCGACCCGGAGGCGCCCAAGCACGCCGGCCTGTCTTACCTCATCGTCGACATGCACGCGCCCGGCGTGACGGTACGGCCGCTGGTCCAGATCACCGGCGACCCGGAGTTCAACGAGATCTTCTTCGACGACGTGCGGGTGCCGCGCTCGTCGATCCTGGGGCAGCCGGGCGATGGCTGGAAGGTCGCGATGACCACGCTGCTGCACGAGCGCGGCACGCTCGGCTTCGCGCTCTCCTCCGAGCTGGAGCGCATGGTCAACCAGCTGATCAAGCTGGTCAAGGAGCCCGGCCCGGACGGTCGCCGTCCCGCCGACGACCCGGTGGTCCGGGACGCCGTCGCGAGCGAGTGGATCGAGATGCAGTCGCTGCGTTTCACGAACTACCGGTCGCTGACCACCCTGCTGGAGACCGGTATCCCCGGCCCCGAGGGCTCCGGAGTCAAGCTGGCGTGGAGCGAGGCGAACCAGCGGTTGACCGCGCTCGCCCAGTCGGTGTTCGGGCTGCACGCCCAGATCACCGGCGACGAGGCGCCGTTGAACGGCTTCTGGCAGTACTGGCAGCTCCGCTCGCGCGGCAACACCATCGAGGCCGGCACCTCCGAGATCCTGCGCAACATCATCGCCGAGCGTGTCCTCGGCCTGCCGAAGGGACGTTGAACCATGGACTTCGCGTTCTCCGAGGAGCAGGAGCAGTTGCGCGGCTTCGCCCGCGAGTTCCTGGCGTCCCGCTACGACGACGCGCGCCTGGCCACGATCGCCGATTCGGCGACCGGCGTCGATGACGACGTGTGGCCCAGGCTCGCCGAGATGGGCTGGCTCGACGCCGAGCTGACCTTCCTGGACCAGGCCGTGCTGTTCGAGGAGACGGGCTTTCGGCCGCTGCCCGCCCCGTACCTGTCGACCGTGGCCCTCGCCGCGCCGGCCCTGGACGCCGAGACCGGCAAGCGCATCGCCGCCGGCTCGCTGAAGGCCACGCTCGCGTGGGCCGAGCCGGGTCGGCCGCAGGGTCTGCTGGACCCGGTCGGCGCCTCGGCCTCCGGGGGGCGGCTGACCGGCACGAAGGTGCTGGTGCCCGATGGCGCCTCCGCCGACCTGTTCGTCGTGGTGGCCGCGGACGGCCTTTACGCCGTCGACGCGGCTGACGCCGACGTGACCGCTCACGCGACGATCGACGGCACGCGGCGCGTGGCGGACGTCCGCTTCGATGGCGCGCCCGCCCGGGCGCTGGCCTCCGGTGAGGAGGCCCGGGCGCTACTGGGCCGAATCCGGGACCGGGCGTACGCGGCGCTGGCGCTGGAGGGGGTCGGCGTCGCCCAGCGCGCGCTCGACCTGCTAGTCGCCTACGCCAAGGAGCGGGAGCAGTTCGGCAAGCCCATCGGCGTGTACCAGGCGGTGTCACACAAGGCGTCGAACGTCTATGTGCAGTTGCAGGAGGCGCGTTCGCTGGCGTACTGGGCGGCGTGGTGTGTCTCGGCGGACGACGAGATGGCGCGGCAGGCGTGCCTCGCGGCCAAGGCGCTGGCCGGCTCGGCCGCGGTGTTCGCCTGCGAGAACGCCATCCAGGGGCATGGCGGCATCGGCTTCACCTGGGAGCACGTGCTGCACCGCTACTACAAGCGCGCGCAGTGGCTGGCGGCGTTCGACGGGCCGGCCAGGAGCCAGCGGGCGGAGGTCGCGGCCTTCCTGCTCGACTGAGTTTTTCCCCAGGCCCGGCCCGGCCTGTGCGCGGAGCGTGACTTTGCGATAACTTTCCGCAGTCAATGACTGACGGAGGGAAACGCATGTTCCTGCTGCGCAGGCTGGGTGGCCGTGCCGTGCTCGCCGTCGCCGGGGCGAGTCTGATCTACCTCCTGGCCGCGCTCTCCCTCGATCCGCGCGCCGAGGTGGAGGGGCGGAGCCCCCGCCCGTCGACGACGGCCGTCACGGCCTTCCTGCGGACGCGTGACCTGGACGATCGCGTGCCGCTGCTCCGGCGGTACGCGACCTGGGCCTCCGGGGTGACGCGCGGCGACTTCGGCCAGACGCTGGACGGCGCCTCGGCCGGCGATTCGCTGGGCCGGCGGCTGGGGGTGAGCCTGCGGCTCGTGGTCGCGGGCGCCGTGCCGGGCTTCGTGGGCGGGGTGCTGCTGGGCGCCGCCGGCGCGGCCCGTCAGTACGGGCTCGGCGACCGCCTGCTCACGGCGGGCACGCTGGTGACCCTGTCCGTTCCGGTGTTCGCCCTGGCGGTGCTGTTACAGGCCGGAGCGCAGTTCGTGAACGCCCGCGCGGGCATCCGGGTCTTCGAATGGACCGGCGAGTACACGCCGGGGTCCTCTGGGCCGGCGGGCCGGCTGCGGCACCTGCTGCTCCCGGCCGCCACGCTGGCGCTGGGCCAGGCCGCGATGTGCGCCCGCTACCAGCGCGGCGTGATGCTCGACGTCCTGGACGCGGGGTACGTCCGCACCGCGATGGCCAAGGGCCTGCGCCGCCGCCGCGCCCTGACGAGACACGCCCTGCGAGTGGCCGTCATCCCGATGACACCCTTCACCGCGTACGGCCTCGCCGCCCTGCTCACCGGCACGGCCATCACAGAGAAGATCTTCGCCTGGCACGGCATGGGCGAATGGCTGATCGACTCGGTCACCCGAAACGACGTCAACGCGGTCGCGGCCTGCGGCTGCGTGGCGGCGATCGCCATCCCCGCCGCGGGCCTCCTGTCCGACCTCGCCCAGGCGACCCTGGACCCGAGGATCCGCTCATGACGGCGACCCGCCGCCTCGGCCCTCCTCGCGACGGGGCATCGAGTCACCCGCCGTTCGTCACGACGCGACCATGGCCACACCGCGCACGGCCGACCGCCACTCTCCGCACGGGTCTCCTGTTGGTCGCTTCGCTTCGGTGGTGTGCGCCTTCGGCAGGCCGGTTCGACGGTGTTCGGGTCTTCGCACGGGTGGCGGGCACCGCAGGGACCTGTACACGGCTTCATCACCTGCCACCGGCTCGGCGGGCGTTCCGGCCCGTCGGGCCGGGCGGGGGCGAGGTCTCCGATACGCGACGGGGTTCCGTCGGTGCGGCACGTCATGGCGGAGGGCGGATATGACCAGCGTCGTCCCGCCGTTGGTCATCCCACCCCGTGGCCAGGCCCGCCGGCTCCGGGTCGTGCGTGGTCGCCGGGTTCGTGGGGGTCTGCTGCTGCTCTCCCTGCTGCTGCTTCTCGCGTTCGCCGGGCCGTGTCTCACTCGGTGGCGGTGGAGCGGCGTGGACCTCACCGCGTTCCGCGAACCGCCGTCCGCCGCGCACTGGCTAGGCACGACGCAGACCGGCCGCGACATGTACGCCATCACGCTGCGCGGCCTGCGCGCGTCGCTTGTCACCGGGCTGTTCGTCGCCGTGTCGGCCACCGGGCTGGCCACCATCACCGGCGCCGTCGCGGGATACTTCGGTGGCTGGGCCGACCGGGGCTTGATGTGTGTCGCCGAGCTGCTGCTCGTCGTGCCGCCGCTGCTCGCGGTCGCCGTCCTGTCCCCGGCGGTTCTTGGGGCGCACCTGCCGCTGCTGGGTCCGCTGCTCGCCGCGTTCATGTGGATGGTCACCGCCCGCGTCGTCCGGGGGATGACCGTTTCGCTCAGGGAGCGGGAGTACGTCCTGGCGGCCCGTCATCTGGGGGTCGCCCCCATGACGATCATCATCCGGCACATCGTGCCCAACCTCGCCTCACTGCTGATCGTCGATGCGACCCTCAACGTGAGCGCGGCCGTCATCGGCGAGACCAGCCTGTCCTACCTCGGACTCGGCGTCCGCCCGCCGGACGTCTCCCTCGGCACGATCATCGCCGACGGGGCGCCGTCCGCGACCACGTTCCCGTGGCTGTTCCTGCCGCCGGTGATGGTCCTGATCCTGCTCGTGCTCGCCGTCAACCTGATCGGCGACGGCCTGCGCGACGCGTTCGGCCCGGAGCGGCACGCGTGAGCCCGATGGCCGCCCGCGCGTCGCGGGGAGGCGCTGCGGGTCCGTTGCTCCTGGTGAGCGACCTGCACGTCTCGTTCGCCGGCGGGGTGCGGGCGGTGCGTGGCGTGGGCTTCAGCGTCGCGCCCGGCGAGGTGCTCGCGGTCGTCGGCGAGGCCGGGGCGGGCAAGTCGGCCACCGCGCTGGCCGTGATGGGACTGCTGCCCGCGACGGCCCGCACCGGGGGCTCCGTACGGTTCCAGGGACGCGAGCTGCTCGGCCTGCGCGACCGGGAGCTCGCGGAGGTCCGCGGCAACGACATCGCGTTGATCTTCCAGGACTCCGCGTTCACCCCGGTCTACCGGATCGGCGACCAGATCGCCGAGGTCGTACGGCTCCATGCGCGGGTGCCGCGGCGTACCGCCGCCGCCCGCGCCGTCGAACTGCTGACGTTCGCCGGGAGTCCGGACGCCCGACGGGCCGCCCGCGCGTTCCCGCACGAGCTGTCCGGCGGGCAGCTCCACCTAGCGATGATCGCGATGACGGTCGCGGCCGAGCCGGCGGTGATCCTCGCGGACGAGCCGACGTCCGGCCTCGACACGACCGCGCAGGCCCGCACACTGGACGCGCTCCAGACCGTGCAGGCCCGTACGGGCGCCGCTCTGGTGCTCATCACCCACGACCTCGGTGTCGTCGCCGGCCGCGCCGACCGCGTGATGGTGATGTACGCCGGTCGTCCGGTCGAGGCCGGCCCGGTCGACGACATCTTCGACCACCCGCGCATGCCTTACACGATCGGCCTGCTCAACGCCGTCGCCCGGCTGGACGGCACGCCCGCTCTGCCGATCCCCGGCCGTCCGCCGTCCACGGATGACATCGGCCGGGGCTGCGCGTTCGCTCCCCGTTGCGCGCTGGCGGTCGAGCGATGTCTTGTCACCGAGCCGCTGCTGCGACCGGTCGGCGCTATCGGTCACCGCGCCGCCTGTCTGCGTGCGGAGGAGATCGGCGGGCGCGAACCACCAGGGACGACCGTGGTCCCCTTCGTGCTCCGCGGGACCCACGCGGCGGCCGGCGGCTTGCCGATCCTGGAGGTCGACGGTCTGGTGAAGCACTATCCGCTGCTCACAGGGCCGTTCCTGCGACGGCGGACCGGCACCGTACGCGCCGTGGACGGGATCGGCTTCGACATCCGTACCGGCGAGGCGCTCGGACTCGTGGGGGAGTCCGGATGTGGCAAGACCACCGCGCTGCTGGAGACCGTCCGGCTGGCCGCCCCTCCGGGCGGCCGGATCAGGGTGTTCGGCCGGGACACCGCGGCGCTGTCCGCCGCCGAACGCCGCGTGCTCCGCCGTGACCTGCAGCTGGTCCACCAGGATCCGGTCGCGGCACTCGATCCGCGCATGACGGCCGGCGCGATCCTCGCCGAGCCCCTGCGCGCCCACGGTCGCAGCAAGGGCGAGATCTCCGCCCGCATACCGGAGCTGCTGCGTCTCGTCGGGCTGGATCCCGCGTACGCCTCCCGCCGTCCCGGCGAGCTGTCCGGCGGCCAGCGGCAGCGCGTCGGCATCGCCCGCGCGCTCGCGCTCGGACCGAGGCTTCTGGTCATGGATGAGCCGTTCTCCGCCCTCGACGTCTCGGTCCGCGCCGGGATCATCGGCCTGCTCCGTGAGCTCAAGGCGCGTCTCCGCCTGTCGTACCTGCTCGCCGCCCATGATCTGGCGGCGGTACGGCAGCTCGCGGACCGGGTCGCGGTGATGCGGCTCGGCCGGATCGTGGAGATCGGCGGCGCCGACGCGGTGTACGCGACACCCGCCCACCCGTACACCCGCGCGCTGCTGTCGGCCGTGCCGATCCCCGACCCGCGTGCACGGCCGCATGTCTTACCCGGCGACGAGCCGCGGCCTGATCCGCCGTCCGGCTGCCGGTTCCGCGGCCGCTGCCCGGTGTTCGCCGCCCTGGGGCCGGAGGAGAGCCGCCGTTGCGAGGACGACGAACCGATCCTGCGTCCCACCCGCACCGGACAGTCCGTGGCATGCCACTACCCCGAACGAGGAGGAACCGATGCGTGACGCCGTACCCGGTGACGGCGGGCGACGCCCGCGTCGAGTGCTCGCCATCCTGATGACCGCGCTGGTGAGCGGATGTGGGCCGGCGACACAGGTGGAGTCGACCGCGACGCCCGAGCTCGCGGCGTACGACGTCGCCCCGGTCCCGCGCGATCACGTACGGGACGGCGGCACGCTCCGGCTGGCGACCACGGAGTTCCGCACGCAGTGGAACTACTGGCATCTGGGCGGCGCGGACCTGGACACCGCGCGGATCCTCGGCGCGATGATGCCGTGGCTGTTCCGCGGCGACCAGAACGGCAGGGTCACGAACGACCCGGCGTACCTCGTACGGGCCGAGGTCACCCGCACCCGCCCGAAGCAGGTGATCACCTATGAACTTAACCCGCGGGCCCGCTGGTCCGACGGCACACCGCTCGGCTACCGCGACTTCCAGGCGCTGTGGCGGGCCTGCCGCGGCCACGACCCGGCGTACCAGATCACCGCGTCGACCGGGTATGAGCGGATCGAGAGCGTCCGGCGCGGTACGAACGACCGGGCGGTGGTCATCACCTTCGCCCGGCCGTTCGGCGAGTGGCGGAGTCTGTTCAGCCCGCTCTATCCGGCGAAGGCGATCGGTGGCCCGGCCGCGTGGGACCGTGCGTGGCAGGGCCGCATCCCGGTCACCGCGGGCCCGTTCCGGCTCGAACGCATCGACCGGACCGCCGGGACGCTCTCCATCGTCCGCGATCCGCGATGGTGGGGCGCCCGGGCCAGGCTCGACCGCGTCATCTTCCGCTACCTCGCGCGCGACGCGATGCCCGGAGCGTTCGCGAGCGGCGAGATCGACACCTTCGACGCCGGCTCGGACGCCGCCGCATACCGTCGGGCCCGGCAGGTCCCCGGTGCCGTCGTCCGCAGGGCGGCCGGCCCCGACTTCAGTCAGCTCACGTTCAACGGTGCCGCTCCGGCGCTGGCCGACGTGAACGTGCGCCGTGCGGTGGCGATGGCCATCGACCGCCGGGCACTCGCCCGCTCGTCCCTGGCCGGGCTCGACGTGCCGGTACGCCTCCTGAACGATCACGCCTTCGTCAACACCCAGCAGGGCCATGTGGACGACGCGGGCGAGCTGGACGCCTACCACCCCGATCGCGCCGCGCGCCTCCTGGACCGCGCCGGCTGGCGGCCGGCCGGGCGTTCCCGCCGCAAGGACGGCACGCCGCTGACACTCCGGTACGTCTATCCGCTGAGCGCCGCGGCGAGCCGGCGCAACGGTGAGCTGATCCAGATCATGCTCGGCCGCGTCGGCGTACGGCTGGAGCTGCGGCCGGTGCCCGACAGCGATTTCTTCGACAGATATCTCATCCCGGGCGCCTACGACATCGCGCCGTTCTCGTGGATCGGCGGTCCGTTCCCCATCTCGGGCATGAGGTCCATCTACGGCCGCCCCCGCGGCACCGATCCGCAGCAGAACGTCGCCCGCGTCGGCTCCGCGCGCCTCGACGCGCTGCTCGACCGGGCGACCGGCGAGCTGAACACGGCGAGAGCCCGGCAGTACGCGAACGAGGCGGACCGGATGATCTGGGCCGAGGTGCACTCGGTGACGTTGTTCCAGCGTCCGCAGATCGTTCCCGCGCGGCGGAACCTGGTGAACTGGGGAGCCTTCGGCCTCTCCACGCCGGTATGGACCGACGTCGGCTTCCGGCGTTTACCAGAAACTCGGTGAGCCGTACGGGCCCTTCCCGCCGAGCACGGCTTCTTCGGCCGTGACCTTCAGCGGGGTGTTGTGGAGCGCGTCCTCGGCAGCCTGCACGATGCTGATGAGGGCCCATCTGAGCTGTCTACGCTGACTGTCGACGGCGCCGCCGGCATCCAGCTGCGCACGTTGGGCCACGTCGAACGAATTGTTGAGCATTCGTTCAAGTTCGATAGCGTCTTTCCTGACGCCATTTACCGCCTGCGCGAGCTTCCCATAGAACGGGTTGTCAAGCAGAAATCCCGCCATCGCCGGCACCCTTCTGCCCACGGTGTTCAGTGGTGGCGATGCTAATGGCCCTTGCCCAGGGTGAACAGGCCCTAACGCAGGAATGTGGCCGCAGGCCGCGATCCGATGCGCCTCCGTGACATGGACTTTACCGACGACGACCGGCCCCTGACCGGACACGACCACGAAAGCGCATGTCGGCGCCTATTCGAGGGTGCGGCAAGGGCTTTGGTTCGTTTGTGTAAACGCGTTGTAGCGGACCGTGTCCAGGCGTGTCAGGGACATTGGAGGCGCCCGAAGCCGACGCGGCTCGGCGGTACGGCACGCGGCCGCTCCGGGAGCGGCCGAGTGAGCCCTCTCCTACCCGCCGATGAGAGGTGCGTCCAGCGCGCCCGGCAGCCGCAGCCATGCCCGGGTGCCGCCGCCGTCGGCGGGGTCGAGCCGGATCTGCCCGCCTGCCTCGCGTACGGCCCGTGCCGCGATGGCCAGGCCGAGTCCGGACCCCGGCAGCCCCCGCGCGGACGGAGAGCGCCAGAACCGGTCAAAGACATAGGGCAGGTCCTCGGCCGGGATGCCGGGACCCTCGTCCCGTACGGTCAGCTCGCCGGCGCGCAGCCGAACGGTCACCGTGCCATCGGACGGGCTGAACTTGACCGCGTTGTCCAGCAGGTTCACCACGGCACGCTCCAGCGACGCCGCGTCACCGTGGGCGTACCACGGCGAGACCTGGGCGTCGATGTGGAGTGAGGGGCCGCGCGGCCGTACCCGGCGTACGGCGTTCTCCACGACCTCGTGCAGCGGTACCACCTC
Source organism: Actinoallomurus sp. (assembly GCA_025964685.1). GTDB lineage: Bacteria > Actinomycetota > Actinomycetes > Streptosporangiales > Streptosporangiaceae > Actinoallomurus. Next base: position 70,559 of record JAOPYG010000293.1, read on the forward strand.
CGACGCGCCCGGCGTCCCCGACTCGGCGCGTGACAGGTCGAGCAGGTCGCCGACGAGGCTGGACAGCTCCACGAGCTGGGCTTTCACGTTGACCAGCAGCCGCTTCTTGTCGGCGTCGGGCAGCGGCCGGCCCGTCGTCTCGCTGCGCAGCATCAGGTCGACGTTGGTCCGCAGGCTGGTCAGGGGCGTGCGCAGCTCGTGCCCGGCGTCCACGATCAGCCGCTGCTGGCGCTCCCGCGACCCGGCGAGAGCGCGGGTCATGCTGTTGAACGACCGGCTCAGCCTTGCGATCTCGTCCGTTCCGCCCGCCGGGATCGTCGTCGCCAGATCCTCGGTGCGGGCGATGTGCTCGACCACGTCGGTGAGCTGGTCCACGGGTTTCAGCCCGGCACGCGCGATGAGCAGGCCCGCGACCGCCGCCCCGACCACGCCGACCGCCGACAGGGCGAGGAGGAGTAGCGCGAGCCCGTTCAGCGAGTCGGTCACCTGCGTGAGCGGTTTGGCCACGGACACCGCGACCCCGGGCTGGTCCGGGCGGGTGAAGACACGCACCGGCGTGCCGTCCGTCAGGGTGCCGTCGCGGTAGGTGGCCCCCTTCAGCCCGCGGGCGATGGCGACGTCGTCGGGGGAGACCTTGAGCGGAATGGTGGTGCGGGGCGGGCTGCATACGGTGCCGTCCCGGCTCACGACCAGGAGTGTGGGCAGGAATCCGCCGAGCCGGTCGCCGGGCGGTGGGTCGTCACAGAGGCTGCCCTGTTGGCCCGCGGAGCGCAGATCGGCGGCCCGTGGTCCGCCGCCGCGCGGCCCCGACAGTGACTGGTCGAGCTGGTCCATCAGCCGCCCGCGTACGACGAACCAGCAGCCGACCGCGCAGGCGGCGACCGCCACCGCCACCGCCAGGCTGGTCAGTACCGCCAGCCGGGCGCGCAGGGACAGGTGCCGTCTCACGAGCCCTCCTTCATGGGGCGCGCAGTACGTAGCCGACGCCGCGCACGGTGTTGATGAGACGCGGCTCGCCGGTCTTGCGCCGCAGGTACATCACGTACACGTCCAGGGAGTTGGACGAGGGCTCGAAGTCGAACCCCCACACCGCCTTCAGGATCTGTTCGCGGGTCAGCACCTGGCGCGGGTGGGTGAGGAACAGCTCGAGCAGGGAGTACTCGGTGCGGGTGAGCTCCAGGGCACGGCCGTCGCGGGTGACCTCGCGGGTGAGGGTGTTCATCCGCAACCCGGCGTACTCCAGCACGTCGTCGCCGCGGACCGTCACCACGCTGCGGCGCAGGAGCGCCCGGACCCGCGCGAGCAGCTCGTCCAGCTCGAACGGTTTGACGAGGTAGTCGTCGGCGCCGGCGTCCAGGCCGGTCACCCGGTCGCCGACCGTGTCGCGCGCGGTCAGCATCAGCACGGGGAGCGTCTCTCCTCGGGCGCGCAGGCGCCGGCACGTGGTCAGGCCGTCCATGCGGGGCATGAGCACGTCGAGGATGGCCAGATCGGGGCGGGTACGGTCGAGCTCGTCCAGCGCCGATAGGCCGTCGGTGGCCGTGATGACCTCATAGTCCTCGAACGTGAGGCTGCTCGCGAGGGACTCGCGGACTGCGGGTTCGTCGTCAACGACCAGAATGCGCACGTCATCGACGGTAGCTCCGCATTGGACCTGTTCAGCCGGTTACGTGGCCGTTTCTCATTGAAATCTCACCTGGTCAGGGGAAGGGAACCTCGACGGCCCGCCGGTCGGGCGTGAAGCGCGGGTTCCAGACGTACAACCCCAGGTCGCGCTGGGACGCGGAGGTGCTCACCGGCATGTCGGTGGCGACCCTCACGAGGTAGCTGGCGCCCGCCGGGATGTACTGGTCCTCGTCCTCGGATCGCGGCGGTGCGAAGCCGAGCGTGTTCACCACGTCCGTGTGGTCGGGGAGCGTGCACATGTCCGCCGGAGCTCCCGGCTGCGGCATGCAGCGGGTTTTCGACGGCACGAGCGACCGCTTGACGAAAAGGTCGGCCGGGAAGTCCAGGAGTGCAGGCTCGGTGCCCGTGTTGGTGATCACGTAGTCGATGTAGCCGAGCGTCGTGCTGTGCGGAGGCGGGGTCCGGGTGCTGGCCAGCGGCCGGTCGGAGGTCCCGCCCTTGACCGCGGCCAGTGAGTAGGAGAACCCGTCCGGGGTGCTGACGTCCAGCTTGGCGCCCGTCTTGAGCTGGGACAGGCTGCGTACGCCGGTGGAGGCGCCCGGCACCGGGGCCTGCGCGCGTGAGGCGCTGGTGCGTTCCGCCACGGTCCGCGGGATGGGCGCGGTCTGGTCGGCGTGGGCGCGGAGCACGAGGATCAGACCGGCGATCGCGCCCACCCCGAGCACCCCGGTCACGCCGCCCGCGATACCGAGACGGGCGGCGTGCCGGGCCTGCTTCTGCCTTCTATGCGAATGGCTGTGCGAATGATCGGGCGGTGAGTACTGACTCCGTGCCATGGCCTTCCACGTCCGGGTCGCGGTCGGATGCGCTCCGTGACGTTAGGGCAGGTAGGCGCGGGCCGACGCTGATCAAGAGCCCAAAACATAGCGCAACTTTCAACGAAAATGCCGCCACTGGGCCGATGACAAACGGTCAGGGCACCATCCACGACAGGACCGCTACGGATTGCAACAGTGCGAGCACGCACATTCCGGCGAGGAACACCAGGCTCCAGACGATCACGCGCCGGAAGATGTCGCCTTCCTTTCCGTCCATGCCGACGGCGGCGGCGGCGATCGCGAGGTTCTGCGGGGAGACCATCTTCCCGAGTACGCCGCCGGAGCTGTTCGAGGCCGCCATCAGCACGGGGGACAGGTGGGCCTTGCCCGCCGCGGCCACCTGCAGGGCGCCGAACAGTGAGTTCGACGAGGTGTCGGAGCCGGTCACCGCGGTGCCGAGCCAGCCGAGCACCGGGGAGAGGAAGGCGAAGAACCAGCCGGCGCCCGCCATCCAGGTGCCGAGGGTGATCGTCTGTCCGGAGGCGTTCATCACGTACGCGAGTCCCAGCACGGCCATGACGGTGACGATCGCCCAGCGCAGCTGTACGAGAGTGGCCCAGTACGCGCGGAACGCCCGCCTCACACTGACCTTCAGCGCGATCGCGGTCAGCACCCCGGAGACCAACAGCAGGCTTCCCGCCGCGTTCACATAATTGATCTTGAATTGCGGCAGGGTGGACGCCTTACCGGCGGCGGTGGTGAGGTGCAGGCCGGGCCAATTGACGATCTTGGTCGGCTCGTCCAGCCAGCCCTTGATGGGATTGATCTGCGCCAGGACGAACACCACGATGATGATCGCGTACGGCGCGTACGCCCGTACGACCTCGCCCCGGTCGTCGGGGCGGGCGACGCGTCCGGCGAACTCCGGCGTCGGCTCGTCGGCTGCCCCACCGGCGATGACCGGCGTGGGCTCGACGCCGCCGAGCGTCTCGCCCGGCTGCCAGACCCGCAGGAGCGCGACGAGCACGATGACCGAGAACAGCGACGCGACGATGTCGGTGAGCGGCACCGAGAGATGGTTGGAAGTGATCCACTGGGCGACGCCGAACGACACGCCCGCCGCCAGCGCCGCGACCCATGTCTGGGCGATACCGCGGCGTCCGTCGACGATGAACACCAGGACGAGCGGGACGAACACCGCGAGGATGGGCGTCTGGTGGCCGACCATGTCGCCGAGGGTGTCGGTCGAAATGTGGGTCACGCCACCGAGCGTGATGATCGGAATGGCCATCGCGCCGAACGCGACCGGCGCCGTGTTCGCCACGAGCGCGACCACTGCCGCCTTGAGCGGCTTGAAGCCCATCGCGATGAGCATGACCGACGTGATCGCGACCGGCGTGCCGAACCCGGCCAGCGCCTCCAGCAGTGCGCCGAACGAGAACGCGATGATGATCGCCTGGATCCGCTGGTCGTCGCTGACCTGGGCGAACGTCCGTCGCAGCACATCGAAGTGCCCGGTGTCGACGGTCATGGTGTAGATCCAGATCGCGTTGATCACGATCCACAGGATCGGGAAGAAGCCGAATATCGCCCCTTCACTCCCGGCCAGGACGGCCTGGCCGGTCGGCATCCCGTACGCCCAGACCGCGATGACGAGCGCCACGACGAGCGCGATGACGGACGCCAGCCACGCTCGCATCCGCAGGATGCCGAGCAGGACGAAAAGGGTGAGCAGGGGAAGGGCCGCGACGAGCGAGCTCCAGGCCAGCGAGTGCGCCACGGGGTCGAGCACTTGGCGGTACAACGGGGGTCACCTCCGGGGGGACAACAGCACCTTGTCGATCCCCCGAATGGACGCGTCTAGTACTTCTGCGGTGTGAGCCACCGCGATCTCCTCGCCCCGGCGGCGCAGCGCTGTGGCGATCTGGAGGGAGCAGCCGGGATTGGCCGCCACCAGCAGTTCGGCGCCGGTCGCCGAGACGTTTCCCGCCTTGCGGTCGCCGAGCTCACCGGCGGCCTCAGGCTGGAGCAGGTTGTAGACGCCGGCCGACCCGCAGCAGATCTCCGGGTCGGCGATCTCGCGGATCTCCAGGCCCGGGATGCCGCGCAGCAGGTCACGCGGCTGGGCGCGGATGCCCTGGGCATGGGCGAGGTGGCAGGCGTCGTGGTAGGCGACCGTGATCTCCAGCGGATGCCGGGTCGCGCGGGGACCGAGCTCGGCGAGGTATTCGCTGAGGTCGCGTGTCTTGGCGGCGAACTCCTGAGCGCGTTCGGCCCACTCGGGCTCGTCGGCCAGCACGTCGCCGTAGGTCTTCATCGCTGAGCCGCATCCGGCCGCGTTGACGATCACCACCTCGACGTCGGCGAACGACTCGATCGTCTCCTTGGCGAACGCCTTGGCCTCGGCGGACCGGCCGCTGTGCAGCGACAGCGCCCCGCAGCAGCCCTGGCCCTTGGGGATGACGATGTCGCAGCCCTCCATCGCCAGAACGCGTGCGGTCGCCGCGTTGACGCCGGGGAAGAACTCCCGCTGCACGCAGCCGGTCAGCATGCCGACGACGGCACGGCGCTCACCACGGGCCGGCACGTGCTCCGGCAGGCGTACGTGCTCGGCGCGCGGCGGCGCGAGACGTTCCATCGCGGCGAGCGTGGGGGAGATGCGGTGCAGCAGCGGCGCCATGTTGATCTTGGAGGCCTGGTATGCGCGGAGCGGCCAGCGCAGGGCCCGGAGCCGCTTCGGGTACGGGAAGAACGCGAAGATCGCCTCGCGGAGGAGCCGGTCGGTGCGCGTACGGGGCTTGTCGTCCTCGACCCGCGCGCGGGTGACCTCGATGAGCCGGTCGTACTGCACGCCCGACGGGCAGGCGGTCACGCAGGCCATGCAGCCCAGGCAACGGTCGAAGTGCTCGACCATCGAGTCGCTGAACGGCTCGCCCTCCTCATGCTGGATCATCAGGTTGATCCGGCCGCGCGGGGAGTCCATCTCCTCGCCCCACAGCTCGTACGTCGGGCAGGTCGGCAGGCAGAACCCGCAGTGCACGCAGTCGTCGAGCAGCTTGGGGAAGTCCTCCATCAGATCCCTCCCGCGAAGCGTCCCGGTGACAGTCGGTGTCCGGGATCGAACTGGTCCTTGACGCGCCGCATCAGCGGGAGAGCCGGTATGGGTCCCCACCGGTCGAGCGTCGTGTCATCCGGTGCCACCAGCACGACGGCGGTGCCGTGCCCACGCAGCCGCGCCAGGGTCTCCTCGGCGCCGTCGGCGGGCAGGCCGACGTGCCAGATCCCGCGCCCGGCGCAGCCGCGGACGTGCCCCGGCCCCTCGGCCAGGATCGCGGTCAGCTTCGAGGGCGCGGCGCGTACCTCGGCGAGCACGTCGCCCTCGGGCAGCCGTCCCCACCACGCCGGCGGCTCGGCGGTGATCTTCCCGCCGACGAGCTCGCGCGCCGCCTCCGCGCGCTGCGGAACGGCGTCGGCGACCCCTTCGAGCAGCACGGTGACGCTGATCGGGCCGGGGCCGTCCACCTCGATCGCGGCCGGCACGAGCGGCGAGTGCAGCAGCGCCCGCGTCAGTTCCAAGGCCTGGTCCGCGTCCTCGGCGGTGGCCGTGACGTACGCGCTCGCCTGCGGCAGCGGATGCAGCCGGAACGCCGCCTCCGTGATCAGGCCAAGCGTGCCCCGCGAGCCGGTGAACAGCTTGCCGAGGTCATAGCCGGCGACGTTCTTGACCACCTTGCCGCCGGCGTGCGCGACGACGCCATCGGCCCGCACCACCGTGATCCCGATGAGCAGGTCGCGCGCCGAGCCGTACAGGAGCCGCCGCGGACCCGCGGAGGCGGTGGCCAGCACCCCGCCGATCGTCGCGCCGGGCACCAGGTCGTCGATCGCGAGCTGCTGGCCGGTGCCCGCGACGACCTCCTGCAGGTCGGCCAGCGGCAGGCCCGCCTCGGTCTTGACGACCAGGTCGCCTGCGGTGTGCTCGATCAGCCGGTCGAGCCGTCGGGTGTCGATGAGCAGGTCGCAACGCTCGGGCGGGGAGCCCCAGTGCAGCTTGGTGCCGGCGCCACGGGGTACGACGGCCAGCTCGTACTCGGCCGCGGTCCGCATCAGCTCGCTCGCCTCCGCGAGGGTGGCGGGTGCGGCGACGTAGGACGGCGTCACTCCCTGCACGGCGTCTTCCGGCTCGCCCGGCCTGGTGTCGCACGTCTTCGCGAGGGCGTCGAGGGGGCCACGAGGGGAGGTCATCAGAACAGGTCCGCCTTTCCGCTCTCCACGAGCGGGTGGACCTTGGTGTTTCGGCCCGGAACCTCACCGCACAGCCGGGGGGTGGGGTAGATCTTCCCGGGGTTGCACAGGCCGGCCGGGTCGAAGGCGCACCGCACCATCTGCATGGTGTCCAGGTCCTCTTCGGTGAACATCCGGGGCATGTGCTTGGCCTTGTCCACCCCCACGCCATGCTCGCCGGTGATCGACCCGCCATGCTCGATGCACAGGTCGAGGATCTTGCCGGAGACGATCTCGGCGCGTTCGCCCGCGCCCGGCACGGCGTCGTCGAACAGCACCAGCGGATGCAGGTTGCCATCGCCGGCGTGAAAGACGTTGGCCACGCGGACGCCGCTGTCGCCGGACAACTCGTCGATGCGGGCCAGCACCTCGGGCAGCGCCGTACGGGGGATCACGCCGTCCTGCACGATGTAGTCGGGGCTGATCCGCCCCACCGCCGCGAACGCGGACTTGCGGCCGCGCCAGATCAGCGTCCGCTCGACGTCGTCGGCGGCCACCCGGATCTCGAAGGCGTCGCCGCACAACTCCTTGACCTGCTCGAACTGCCGGTCCACCTCGGTGGCCGGCCCGTCCAGCTCGACGATCAGGACCGCGCCCGCGCCGACGGGATACTCACAGTGCACGGCGGCCTCGGCGGCCTCGATCGACAGGGCGTCCATCATCTCGATCGCCGCGGGTACGACGCCGGCGGCGATGATCGCCGACACCGCCTCGCCCGCGCTCTCGATCGAGGTGAACGCCGCCAGCAGCGTCTCGACCTTCTCCGGCAACCGCGTCAGCCGTACGGTGATCTTCGTCGCGATGCCGAGCGTTCCCTCGGAGCCGACGAACGCGCCGAGCAGGTCGTACCCGGGAGCGTCGGTGAGCTCCACGATGTCACCGTCGGGCGTGACGATCTCGCAGGCCAGCACGTGGTTGACGGTGAAGCCGTACTTCAGGCAGTGGGCCCCGCCGGAGTTCTCCGCGACGTTGCCGCCGATGGAGCAGATCTGCTGGCTGGACGGGTCGGGCGCGTAGTAGTAACCGCGTGGACGTACGGCCTTGGAGACGTCGAGGTTGATCACACCCGGCTCGACGACGGCGCGCTCGTCGTCGATGTCGATCTCCAGGATGCGGCGCATGCGCGAGGTCACGATCAGGACGCCGTCGGTACGGGGGAGCGCGCCGCCGGACAGCCCGGTGCCGGAGCCGCGCGCGATGTACGGCACGCCCTCGGCGGTGCAGGCCTTGACGATCTCGGCGATCTGCTCGGCGCCCTCCGGCAGCACCACGATCCCGGGCGTCGCGCGGTGGTAGGTCAGCCCGTCACATTCGTACGTGCGCAGTTCGGCGGGGTCGGTGATGACGTTCTGCGCTCCGGCGACGACCCTCAGCCGCTCCGCGAGCACGTCGAGCCCTGCTGTCACAACACCCATCCTTGACCTTTTGCGACAGATCCAAACTAGTCGGTATCAATGCGTGATCCGGTTGCGAGGACCGCGCCGGAGCCCAGGCGGCGCCTGGGCTCCGGCGTCTCGTCACGGCATCCGCTCGTAGGCGGGAAGCGTGAGGAAGTCGGCGTAGTCGTCGGCGAGGGCGACCTCCTTGAACAGGCTCACCGCGTCGGCGAAGCGCTCCTCGTCGTACGCGTCTCCGAGGGCCTCGCGGATCTTGGCCAGCTCCTCGTCGATGAGCCGCTCGACCAGCTCGGGGGTGACCTTCGGGCCGTCGGCGAGCTCGACGTCGTTGTGGATCCACTGCCAGACCTGCGAGCGGGCGATCTCCGCCGTCGCGGCGTCCTCCATCAGATTGAAGATGGCCACCGCGCCGTTTCCGCCCATCCAGGTCGCGATGTACTGCAACCCGACGCTGATGTTGTTGCGCAGGCCCGCCTCGGTGATGTCGCCCGGGGTCTTGTCGACCGCCAGCAGGTCCGAGGCCGACACCGAGACCTCGTCGCGGAGCCGGTCGCGCTGGTTCGGGCGGTCGCCGAGCACGCCGTCGAAGATCTCGCGGCAGATCGGCACGAGGTCGGGATGGGCCACCCAGGACCCGTCGAAGCCGTCCTCGGACTCCCGGGTCTTGTCCGCGCGCACCTTCTCCAGAGCGGCCTTGTTCACCGCTTCGTCGCGTCGCGATGGGATGAAGGCCGCCATGCCGCCGATCGCGTGCGCGCCACGCTTGTGGCAGGTGCGCACCAGAAGCTCCGTGTACGCCCGCATGAACGGAGCGGTCATCGTGATCGCGTTCCGCTCGGGCAGCAGGAACTGGCGGCCGCGCGAACGGAACTTCTTGATCATCGAGAACAGGTAGTCCCACCGGCCGGCGTTGAGCCCCGCGGAGTGGTCGCGCAGCTCGTAGAGGATCTCCTCCATCTCGAACGCGGCCGGGATGGTCTCGATCAGCACGGTCGCCCGGATCGTGCCGCGCGTGATCTCCAGGACGTCCTGGGCGAGGTTGAAGACGTCGTTCCAGAGGCGCGCCTCGTGGCGGCTCTCGATCTTCGGCAGGTAGTAGTACGGGCCCTTGCCCTTGTCGAGCTGACGGCGGGCGCAGTGGAAGAAGTAGAGGCCGAAGTCGAACAGCGACCCCGACATCCGCTCGCCGTCGACGAGGACGTGCTTCTCGTCCAGGTGCCAGCCGCGCGGGCGCACGACGATGGTGGCGAGCTCCTCGTCGGCCTTCAGGGCGTAGGACTTGCCGCCGGTCTCGAAGTCGAGCTTACGGTCGAGGGCGTCGCGGAGGTTGAGCTGGCCGCCGACCATGTTCTCCCAGAGCGGGGTGTTGGCGTCCTCGAAGTCGGCGAGCCACACCTTGGCGCCGGAGTTCAGCGCGTTGATCGTCATCTTGCGGTCCGTGGGACCGGTGATCTCGACGCGGCGGTCCTCGAGGCCGGGCGCCGGGTCGGCCACCCGCCAGCTGTCGTCCTGCCGGACGTCGGCGCCTTCCGGCGCGAAGTCGAGCGTGCCGCCCTGGGCGAGCTCTTTCTGACGCTCCACCCGCTGCGCGAGCAGCTCGCGGCGCCGGCCGCCGAACTCCCGCTGGAGGTTGGCGAGAAAGCCCAGCGCCTCAGGCGTGAGGATGTCCTTGAACCGCTCGTCGACGGCGCCGGTCAGCTCCACGCCCGCGGTTCCAGCCGTCCCAGCCATGCGTCCTACCTTTCGTCTAGCGAAATTCCACTTCTGCTTAGTGGAAGACTATTCACGTTCCTGCGGACCGGTCAAAGGGGTCCTTGTCTCCGTCGTACCCGCGCGGTGGGTAGGACGGTTCATACGGATATCCAGGTGTGCGAATCACCCAGCCGTGGCAGCATCAAGGAAGATCCGGGGACGCTCCGGCGTTGACATGGGGGACGATGACTAATTTTCCGTACGAAGAGCCAGAGCCGCTGACCGGTGAGCTGGATCTCGAAGAGCGCCAGGCGCTGCGCCGGGTCGCCGGGCTCTCCACCGAGCTCCGCGACGTCACCGAGGTCGAATACCGAGCCCTACGGCTCGAACGCGTGGTACTCATCGGCGTGTGGACCGACGGTGACCAGGCTCACGCCGAGAACTCCCTGCGCGAGCTGGCCCTCCTCGCCGAGACCGCCGGTTCGGAGATCCTCGAGGGTCTGATCCAGCGGCGCTCGCGGCCCGACCCCGCGACCTACGTCGGCTCCGGCAAGGCGCTGGAGCTGCGCGACGTCGTGATCTCCTCGGGCGCCGACACCGTGATCTGCGACGGAGAGCTGGCGCCCAGCCAGCTGCGCCGCCTGGAGGAGGTGGTCCAGGTCAAGGTCATCGACCGGACCGCGCTGATCCTGGACATCTTCGCCCAGCACGCCAGCAGCCGTGAGGGCAAGGCCCAGGTGGAACTGGCCCAGCTCGAATACCTCATGCCGCGCCTGCGCGGCTGGGGTGGCAACCTGTCCCGTCAGGTCGGTGGCCGTGCCGCCGGCGGCGTGGGCATCGGCGGCCGTGGCCCCGGTGAGACCAAGATCGAGCTGGACCGGCGCCGGATCCGCACCCGCATGGCCAAGCTGCGCCGCCAGATCGGCGAGATGGGCACGGCACGCGACACGAAGCGGTCCCGCCGGCGCGCCCGCGAGGTGCCCGCCGTCGCCATCGCCGGCTACACCAACGCCGGCAAGTCGAGCCTGCTCAACCGGCTCACCGGCGCGGGAGTGCTGGTGGAGAACGCCCTGTTCGCCACCCTCGACCCGACGGTACGCCGGGCGAGCACCCCGAACGGCCGCGCCATCACCCTCGCCGACACCGTCGGTTTCGTCCGGCACCTGCCGCACCAGCTCGTCGAGGCGTTCCGCTCGACGCTGGAGGAGGTCGCCGACGCCGACCTGATCCTCCATGTGGTCGACGGCTCCGACGCCGACCCGGAGGCGCAGATCGCCGCCGTGCGCGAGGTGCTGCGCGACGTCGGCGGCAGTGACATCCCGGAGCTGATCGTCATCAACAAGGCCGACGTCGCCGACGAGATGTCGATCGCACGGCTCCGCCGTCAGGAGCCGCACAGCATCGTCGTGTCGGCGCGCACTGGTGCCGGCGTCGAAGAACTGCTCCAGGCCGTCGAGGACAACCTGCCGCGCGCCGAGCGCGAGGTCTGGGCCCTGGTGCCCTACGACCGCGGCGACCTGGTCGCGCGGGTGCATGACCTCGGGGAGGTGCTCTCCCAGGAGCACACCGCCGAGGGCACCACTCTGCACGCCCGGGTCCCCGAGCGCATGGCCGCCGAGCTGGAGCCGTACGCCTCCGCGCAGGTCTGATCACGTCACGACCGGGGCCGAGATCTCGGCCCCGGTCGTCTTTCTGTGTTCGCCCCGGCCGCCGAGTCCTTCTGGGGTATCGTCAAGGCGCCTGTGACAGTCGGGCCGTAGGGGCGGTCGAGGACTAGTGGTGAGCGGCCAGAGGCTGTACAGGGGGGCGTCGGTGCACTACCGTGACGAAACCGAGTTTTACGGGCTCGTTGCTCCAGGTGGCCTGACGGCCGTCTCCTTAACCGCACTTGGGTCAGTCGGCAGTGTTGCCGGTGTCAGTCGAGCGAGAGCAGGTGACCCGCTGCATGGCGTCCGGACACCTTTCACCGGCGCGATGGCATAGCCGGGCGGTGATGCAATGACCGTACGTTTGCTGACCAACATCGGTCGGCTCTGGACCGGCACCGACGTCTGCAGCAACGCCGCGATCCTCGTGCACGACGACCGCATCGTCTGGGCCGGACCTGCCTCCGATCTCCCGCAGAGCGTCCCTGGCGTCATCGACGACATCGTCGACGTCGACCATGTGGAGAACCTCGGCGGTGGCCTCGTCACCCCCGGCCTCATCGACGCGCACTCCCACCCGGTCTACGCCGGCAACCGCTGGGCCGAGCTCGCCATGCGCACGAGCGGGTCGACCAACAACGAGATCGTCGCGGCGGGCGGCGGCGTGGCGTCCACGGTGACCGTGACCCGTGGCACCGATCCCTGGACCCTGTGCAACAACGTCCGTGAGCGGCTCCGGCAGTGGATCTGCGCCGGCACCACCACGATCGAGGCGAAGACCGGCTACCACCTCACCCGCGACGGCGAGCTGGCCGACATCCGGATGCTTCGCTCGCTCGAGGAAGAGCCGTCGATGCCGCGCATCCACGCGACCTTCCTCGCCGCGCACGTCCTGCCGCCCGAATACTTCGGGCGCCGCCGCGACTACATCGAGGCCGTGCGCCTCTGGGCCGGCGACGCCGCGGCCGCGGGCGCCGACAGCATCGACGTCTACTGCGACGAAGGCCACTTCACCGCGGACGAGGCCCGTGTCCTGCTGATGACCGGCCAGCGTGTCGGCCTCAAGGCCCGCCTGCACGCATGCGCCAACGAGCGCGTCGGTGCCGCACAGGTCGCGGCCGAGGTCGGCTGTGCCTCCGCCGACCTGCTCACCGAGGCCAACGAGGACGACATCAAGGCCCTCCACCACGGAGGCGTCGCCGCCACGATCTGCCCGGGCAGCGCCCTGCACAACGGCCGCACCCCACCGGTTCGCGCCCTGCTCGACCGCGGCGTCACGATCGCGCTCGGCACCGACCACAACCCGGGCCAGTGCGGCATCACGTCGATGCCGCTCGTCGTCGGCCTGTCGGTCGCGATGTTCGGCCTCAGCGTCAACGAGGCCCTGCGCGCCGCGACGCTCGGCGGCGCGGCCGCCCTGCGGGTCAACGACCGAGGCGCACTCGCGCCCGGCATGTACGCCGACATCGTGCTGTGGGACGCCGACCACGAGGGCGCCTTCGCGTGGGCGTTCGGCCTGCGCGCCCAGCGCGTCTGGCGCGGCGGCGTTCCGGTCCAGCCGTAGGGCCTGCTGCGAAAGTACGGGTCGCAGCCCTTCAGTGCGGACTGTGACCCCCGCTGCTGTCCCGTTAGGGTGCCGCGTCCAGGAGGGCAACGAGCAGGCTGCGGGCCTTATCGCCGCCAGGCAGGCGCCAGCCGGCCGTGGTGGTCGTGCTGCGCTACGCGACGGGGACCGGGCGGGGAAAGACGGTGACGAAGCGAGCCGCGGCCCGTCCGTCGCCTTCGACCCTGAGGGTCCCTTTGTCCAGGGCCTCCCCGATGTTGAGGTCGCCGAAGACCAGTGACCGGAGCGTGGCCGGATCGGTGTCCAGCACGGCGTCCGGCCGTTCGGCGGTGCCCCGGGTGAGGTCCAGCCGGCCGTCGGCGATCTGAGCGCGGAAGCGGTCGTCGCCGAGACGGATCTGGTACGTCCCGCGCATCTCGTCGGCGACTTCGGGGTCGAAGCTCGTCTTCAACGCGAACATCAGGGCATCGGCGCTGAGCTCGTCGCCGGAGGTCAGGGCGCCGCGGCTGCCCCAGCGAGCGAGGTGGAACAGCGCGGGTTCGAGGTCACGACCCCACTCGGTCAGCTCGTACACCCAGGTGGCGGCCGGAGGGCTGAGCCTGCGGCGGCGTACGACACCGGTCTGCTCCAGCTCACGCAGGCGCTGCGACAGGACGTTCTGGCTGGCCGTGGGGAGGCCGTGGTGCAGGTCGGTGAAGCGCTTGGGGCCGAACAGCAGCTCGCGCACGATGAGCAGCGACCAGCGTTCACCGATCACGTTGAGGCCGCGGGCGATGCCGCACGGGTCGTCGTAGCTGCGCATGCCCGGATTCTACCTTGTGATACAGGAGTGACTACTCCTAGAGTAGGAGCATGTCTATTTCCCAGGGCGACGCTCGCCAGCCGGACACGCGCATGGCGCGGGTCGCGGGCCGGCCGTCATGGGTTGGCGTTCTGGACTTCCAGCCGCGGTTCCCCGGTGGCGTTGAGGCTTTCCAGCGGCGAGGACGATGATGGCGACCTATGTGCTCATCCACGGCGCGGGCGACTCCTCGTACTGGCACCGGATCGTCCCCGAGCTGCGCGCCCTCGGCCACGAGGTCGTGGCTCCGGAGCTGCCGAGCGACGACGCGGCCGGGCTCGCCGGCTACACCGACACGGTCGTGGGCGCCATCGGTGACCGTACGGACCTGGTCGTCGTGGCCCAGTCGTTGGGCGGCTTCACCGGCCCTCTCGTCTGCGCCCGTGTCCCGGCCGACCTGCTGGTGATGGTGGCCGCGATGGTCCCGTCGCCGGGGGAGACGGCCGGTGACTGGTGGGGTAACACCGGGGCCGAGCAGGCCCGCCGCGAACATGACGCCCGCTCCGGCCGGCCGCCCGAGTTCGACCTGCGGACGTCGTTCTTCCACGACGTGCCGCCGGAGGTGACCGACGAGGCGATGGCGCGGGAGCCGCGCGGCGAGTCCGCGGCCATGTGGACCGACCCGTGGCCGCTCACCACGTGGCCGGACGTCCCCACCCGCTTCCTGCTGTGCCGGGACGACCGTTTCTTTCCGGCCCCGTTCATGCGCCGGGTCGTACGGGACCGGCTGGACATCGAACCGGACGAGTTCCCCAGCGGTCACCTGCCCGCCCTGAGCCGCCCGAAGGAACTGGTCGACCACCTGGAGGCGTACCGCACGGCGCTTTAGGCGTCGCCTCCGGCCGGGCGGCACTGGGGGAAGGTGCGCGTGACCGCGCCGCACCGCGCCGGCCGGAGGTGCTCAGGGGGGCTCAGTTCCAGGAGACGCCGCGCGTACTCACATCCGGCCGCCGACGACACGGCGCATGGCCCGGGCCGCGTACTCAACGTCCCCGGCCCGGCAGATCGGCTCGCCCCATGACCAGAACAGCCACCAGTCGCCGTCGCGCTCGCCGCAGGTGATCTCCTCGGACAGCGAGTCGCTGTACGGATTGATCACGACGAGCACGGGCGGCTGGGCTGTGCTCGTCTGCACGACGCGGCCGACCAGCCCGATTCCCTCCACGTGTGTCTTCAGGTCCTGCAACAACCGGATCGTCATCCCAGCCCGCGTCTCGGTGCCCATCACGTCGAATACCTCTGTCTCGGGAAAGTTCATCGTCTGGACCCCAAGACTGTCGCCGGGTGGCTACTGTCCGCATCAGGACTCCTCGGACACTTGCGTCCCCGAAAACAGACCGGACGACGACCGGCGCCGTTGTCCGGGCGGAAGGCTCCCCATGTCGCAACGCGGCCCCAGCAGGTCCCTGTCCGCCCTCGTCGGCACGAAGATCCGCGCGCACCGCGAAGAACGCGACTGGACCCAGGACCGGCTGGGCCGCGAGGTCAACACGACAGGCGACTTCATCGGCAAATGCGAACGCGGCGTCCGCGTCCCCGGCCCGAAGGTCTGCGTGAAACTGGACGAGCTCTTCGGCACCGGCGACTACTTCCAGGAACACGCCCCGTACGCCCGCCAGTCCTTAGCCCCCGACTGGCTACTCCGCTTCTTCGACGCCGAATCCCGAGCGACGGTCATCAAGTCGTACCAGACGCAGGTCATCACCGGTTTGTTGCAGACCGAGGACTATGCACGCGTGGTGATGTCAGCCAGACCCGCACCCAACGTCGAGGAACTGATCGCCAACCGAATGGATCGGCAGGCGATCCTGGCCCGCAAGTATCCACCCCGCCTATGGGTGATTTTCGAAGAGACCGTCATCCATCGTCAGATCGGCGAGCCGGGAATCGCCAGGACGCAGCTTCAGCACCTGGCAGAGATGGCTCGCCGACCCAACATCGTGCTCCAGATCGTGCCGCATCGGGCCGGCATACATGCTGGTCTCGACGGCTCTTTTCAGCTCCTGACCCTGGAAGACGGTCATGAGGTCGCCTATGCGGAGTCACCCGGCGGCGGACAGGTCATCGAGGATCCGGCTATGGTCGCTGAAATGACCCTGACATATGACCTCATCAGGGCCGCTGCCCTGTCGGCTGCGGATTCGCTGAGCTTGATCGAGCAAACGATGGAGCGGCTTTGACCACGCAGAACTGGCGCAAGAGCAGCCGCAGCGGCACGCAGGGGGAGTGCGTCGAGGTCACCGCCATCGAGGTCAGTTCGTCTCGATAGGGGTCTGGAGTTCGGTGACCCACTTGTCGGGAACTCCGTCCGGGCAGTCGAGGTAGAGCTCGCGGGCGTATCCGGTGGCGCGGTGGCCGTTGGCGTCCAGCCACCGGGCCAGGATCTGCTCCGTGGTGACGACTCCGTCCATCGAGCCGTGGTGCACGATGGTGGCCGCCGCCTCGATGGCGGGCAGGTCCACGACCGCGAAGCCGTACTCCTCCCTCGGCTGCGCCGCGACCGGCAGGCAGGCGTGGACGATGATCGTTCCGTCGGGGGAGTCCTCGTAGTAGGCGATTCCCGGTCCGGTCACCGCGACGCCGGCCTCGGCCAGGCGGCGGTCGAGTTCGGGGTACAGCGGCTGGATGACCGGGCTGATGTCGTCGGGTTCGTAGCTTGAGGCGATACCGGTCAGCTCGGCCACCCGTACGGGCGGAACGCGCTTGACCACGATGTCGGCGGTGGGCATGTGTCCCTCGCTTTCGATCATTCGGAGTCTCGCCTCGACCCTGGTGAGACGTGCGGCGTCCGCGTCGATGCGGGCTTCCAGCTCCGCGCGGCGGAGCCGGAGCATGCCGTACAGCTCGTCGGTGTTCACCCGCTCGTCGAGGATCGTCCGGACCTGCTGGAGTGAGAAACCGAGGTCCTTCAGTGCGATGACGCGATTGAGCGTGGTGAGCTGCGCCGCCTCATAGAAGCGGTACCCGCTGGCAGGGTCGACGCGGGCCGGCCGCAGCAGGCCGATCGCGTCGTAGTGCCGGAGCATGCGGACCGATACGCGGCCGTGTCTGGCGAAGTCTCCGATGGTGAGCATGACGCCTCCCAGTGCACGGCCTGACACGGTGTCACGGTCAAGCGCTCGCCGGTACGATCGCGGTATTCGCCCCGGGAGTTCGCCGGGCACGTCGATGGCTCGCGTCCGCCGCTGAAGGGCGCTCTGGATGATCAACATGACAAGGGGCGTACGAGCCCAGGCTCAGTGAGCGCGCGGTCGATCCGGGTGAGCACCCGTGGTGACCTGCGTCGCGTACGTCGGCGGCGGTCGCACCGCTGCTGGGACCATCTGATCGTCGCTCCGCTGTGGCCGCTGCACGGAGCCAACCTCGGCACCCTCCTCCGTACGTGCGACGCCGTCGGCGCGTGTCTCGCAGTGCCGCGTCACCCCTGGGTGCCCGAGGCGCTCGCCCGCGGCAACACGCTGCGGGGCAGGTCCTGCGTGCACTGGGTCAACGACCCGTCGCGCTGGCTGGCCGGGCAGGCCGAGCAGGGTACCCGTGTGCTGGGCGTCGAGCTGGCGGAGAACGCCGTACGCCTCGCCGACCTGCCGATGGCGCGTGGCCGTACGGTCGCCGTGCTCGGGCACGAGCAGTCGGGCATCCCGCCCGAGGCGGTCGACCTGCTGCACGAGGTCGTCGAGATCCCGATGATCGGCGCCGGGGCGAGCCTGAACGTCGCGGTGGCCGGATCGCTCATCCTGTACAAACTGGCCGGAATGTCGTGAGCGCCGCGTTGACGTGCAGCGCCCTAGACTCCCCGCATGACAGCAGCGGTCGCGATCGTCACCGATTCCACGGCGTACCTGCCGGACGAGGTCGTGGCCGAGCATGGGGTCAGGGTCGTTCCACTCCAGGTCGCGGTCGGTGCCGACGTGCGCGAGGAGGGCCGGGGTCGTACGGCGTCCGACACCGTCCGCGAGTGGCGGGCCGTCACCACGTCGCGGCCCTCGCCGGAACGCTTCGAACGCGTCTATGAGGAGGCCGCCGGGGCGGGCGCGGCTGCGGTGGCGTCGATCCACCTTTCCGGCGAGATGTCGGGCACCATCGACAGTGCCCGCCTCGCCGCGGAAGGGGCGTCGATACCGGTCCAGGTGGTGGACAGCCGCTCGATCGGCATGGGCCTCGGATTCGGCGTCATGGCCGCCGCCGAGGCCGCCGCGTCCGGGGCCGGCCTGGACGCGGTCGCGGACGCCGCGATGCGCCGCGTACGCGCGACCAGGTCGCTGTTCTACGTCGACACGCTCGAACACCTGCGCCGCGGCGGCCGCATCGGCGCCGCGGCGAGCCTGCTGGGTTCGGCTCTGATGATCAAGCCGCTGCTGCGTGTCACGGGCGGCCGGATCGCGCCGCTGGAGAAGGTACGGACGACGTCGCGGGCGCTGGCCCGGCTGGAGGAACTGGCCGTCGACCTCGCCGGAGACCGGGAGGTCGACGTGGCCGTCCAGCATGTCGCGGCGTCGTCGCGGGCCGCCGCCCTCGCCGACCGCCTGCGTGAACGCATCCCGCGTCTGTTCGAGCTGTACGTCGGCGAGGCCGGCCCGGTCGTGGGAGCGCACGTCGGCCCGGGGATGCTCGGGGTGGTCGTGTCGCGGCGGCGGTTCTGACCTTCAGCCCCTGAGGGACCGCCAGAAACCGCAGCGGTGCTCCTGTGCGAGGTCGGCGTCGGCGTTCCCGCCGAGCGACCGCACCCAGTCGGCGGCGAACCGGGGCCACGACGGAGTGCCGGGGCCGTTCGGGTCCCCGGTACGGGCGAACCTCGTCCAGTAACCGATCATCTGGTCGGACAGCTCGCGCTGGGACGCCGTGAGCGGCCCGGCGAACTGCGGGTCCTCGAACAGATACTGCACCTCGGCGGCGTGGAACGCGCCGGTCGGGAAGCTCGGCGTCGTCCCGTCGCTGGCCCACGGCGCCTTCTCGTCGGCGAACTCGTACGCGTACGTCGGCACCTTGCCGCTCAGCAGCCGGTCGGTGTCGAGCGCCGGGCACGCCCAGGAGGAGTCGGTCCAGACCGCGGCGAGTGCCGTGCTGGGGGAGTCGTACGCGCTGATCGGGTACTGCTTCCTGATCCTGGCGGCCTTGTCCTCGCCGTAGAAGTCCGCGATGTCCTTGCGGTAGTCGGCCTCGGTGACCGTGTGCCCGGTGAAGCTCTCGATGGCGGCGACGAACGTACGGTGCTCGTCGCGGGTGGTCCCGTTGATGACCGGCACCCGGTTGAACCGACCCGAGGCGATCGCCGTCGCCGGGATGGCGGGGAGCACCTTGCCTCCGGCTGCGGGCCCGAAGCCCTGTCCGCCCTGCGAGGCCTCCAGGAGCGCCGACACGAGCTTGCCGCGCAGGCAGGCGGCGGCGTCCTTCACGTCACCGCAGCCGACCGCGGCCGCCAGCGAGGCACCCTGACGCTCGGCGACCGCGCGCGGCCGTACCCCCCAGTTGCCCTCGGTGTACGGCCAGGTCCGTGCCAGGTCACCGCAGGGACCACTCTGGATGATCGCGCGGCGGAACAGGCCGGCGGACGCCGGAGCCACCAGATGGGAGCAGGTGCTCACGCCTCCGGCCGACTCACCGAAGAGCGTGACGTTCCCCGAGTCCCCGCCGAACGCCGCCGCGTTGTCCCGCACCCAGCGCAACGCGGCCTGCTGGTCCTCCAGGCCGTAATCACCTGATGTCGTGTGGCCGAGGGCCGGGTGGGCGAGGAACCCGAACACGCCCAGCCGGTAGTTGAGCGTCACGACGATGACCTTGCCCTGCTCGGCCAGACGCTGGGCGCCGTACAGGCTCCCGGACCCGGAGTAGAAACCGCCGCCGTGGACCCAGAACATGACGGGCAGCTTCGTGCCGCCGCTGTTCCGTGGTGTGGTGACGTTGAGGTAGAGGCAGTCCTCGGTGTCGCTGGCGGCGTCCCCCAGGAAACCTTCTGTCTGTGGGCAGGAGTTGCCGGGCTTGGTGGCGTCTCGTGTCCCGGCCCAGGGTTTCGCGGGCCGCGGCTCGGCCCAGCGCAGGTCGCCGACGGGGGCGCGGCGTACGGGATGCCGTCGAACTCCCGGTGGCCGCTGGTGACGGTGCCACGAACGGCACCGGCGTCGGTACGGACCAGGGCGGGGTCGGCGGCGCCGTGGACGCGACTCGCCGTGGCGGGAGCCGCCAGACCGGTCGCGACGAACCCGGCGACCCCGGTCACCGCGACCATCCACCGCGACGTCCTGCCGTGGAACATTCGCCGTACCCATCGGCGTGGCGGTTCGGACATGGCACACCTCCGTGCTTTTCGATCGGACAACTACGACTGTCCGACACACGCTGAGCCCCGTCAGTGGGGCTGCCCCCAGCCCGACGGTGGACCTGAGACCACCTGCACGTGGTCCTACGCCGCACCCGCGCCCCGCGCACTCGCGTACCGCGCACGACTGCCGGTCATGCCTGCGGTTATCCACAGATCGTTTTCTCTCTGTCGCTCTCGGTGACGGCTGGCTAGCGTCATGCGACATGAAGCCCCCTGCCTCCCCGTCCGCGTTCGAGCGGCTCCGTGAGGTGTTCCGGCCGCCCGGGTCGTTCGGCGCGGCGGCCGGGACACCGCCACTGGGGCCACCTGCCGCGTCGTTACGCGCCTCGCCCGATGCCCCGGAGGAGTGGGGTGACGTACGGGCAGGTCGCTTCCGGCTCGATCCGGGATTGCCGGGCGTCCGGGTGCTGGCGCTCGCCGGCCTGCTGGCCGCCGTCCTGGCTGGCGTCTTTCTGTGGTGGTCCAGGCCGAGGCCCCGGCCGGCGCCCGCCCCCGTGGTGCGCCCCGCCGCCGCGCAGCCGGTCCCGTCGGCGTCCGCGGCGTCGCCGAGCCCGACGGGAAGTCCGCTCGTGGTCGACGTGGCGGGAAAGGTCCACCATCCCGGCGTCGTGACACTGCCCGCCGGAGCCAGGGTCATCGACGCGATCAACGCGGCGGGCGGCGTCCGTTCCGGCGCCAAGACCGGCACCCTCAACCTGGCCCGCCACGTGGTCGACGGCGAGCAGATCCTCGTCGGCATCACCCCGAGCCCGTCCGCCCCGGTCCCACCGGGCGACACGTCGGGGTCTGCGACGGCGCCGGGCGCTCCCGTCGACCTGAACACCGGGACCGCCGCACAACTCGACCAACTGCCAGGCGTAGGTCCGGTGCTGGCCCAGCGCATCGTCGACTACCGCACGCAGCACAACGGCTTTCGCTCGGTGGACGAGTTACGGCAGGTCTCCGGCATCGGGGAGGCCAAGTTCGCCGACCTGAAAAACCTGGTCCGCGTATGACCGCCACACTCGGAGACGATCACCGTCCACGCCGGACCGGAGGCCACGCCCCCGCCGTGCCCATCGCCGAAGGCCAACCGGTGATGGATGGAGTGGCGGGCGTGGATGAGCCTCACGGCGGGTCGGCGCGTTGCGCCTCCGGGCCCCTGGGGGGCCAGGGGGAGCCGCAGCTCGATGGCGCGGCGGGCGACGACGCGCGGCCTGTGCCGCCGACCGACCTGCGGCTGGTCGGTCCGGCCGTGGCCGCCTGGCTGGCCGCGCTGATACTGCTCGGCGCGGGTGCCGTCCCGGCGTACGTCACGGCCGTCGTGTCGCTGAGCGCGGCGTTCGTCCTTCTGACGCGGCCGATGCTCCGCGCCCTCGTTCATTCCGGTCACGCGGAGACCGGCTGGGGCGGGCGGCCCGACTCTGCACGAAGCTCCCCAGCTCGTGGCGACGGGTCGCCCCCGGACGACGCCGCGAGGCGGGGCTCGGCCGACGATCCCGATCGACATCGGATGCCAGGCGGGCGGGTCGGTGTGGTGGCCGTGCTGATCTGCGTGGCCGCGTCCGCGCTCGGTGTGGCGTTACGCCTGACGGCCGTCGGCTCGGGGCCGGTGCGCGCACTCGCCAAGCGCGATTCCACGGCGCGTCTGGAGGCCGTGGTGACCGGCGACCCGAAGGTCATCGCGAAGACCGGCGCCGTCCACCACCGCGAGACGGTGATCGTTGCGGTCCGGGTGGAGGAGGCCGACCAGGAGCAGGTACGGGTGCCGGTGCTCGTGTTCGCCGCTGATCCTGCCTGGAAGCAGGTGCTGCCGAGCCGACGGGTCGGTTTCACGGCACGTCTCGCGACGCCGCAACGCGGCGAGCTCCTGGCGGCGGTGGCGCTCGTACGCGGACCGCCGGTCGCTCTTGGTGCACCCTCGTCGGCGCAGCGCGCGGCGGACAGGATCCGGGTACGCCTGCGCGCGGCGGCGAGCGGCCTGCCCGGCGATCCGCGCGCGGTGCTGCCCGGCCTGGTGGACGGCGACACCTCTCTCGTCCCGCCCGATCTCGCCGACGCCTTCGAACGGGCCGGGCTCACCCATCTCATGGCGGTGAGCGGGGAGAACCTCTCCCTGATCCTCGGTGCCGTGCTCGGCCTCGGCAGGCTCGCCGGGTTCGGCCGACGGGCCGGCCCGTTGCTCGCCGGAGCGGCGATCATCGGTTTCGTCATCGTGGCGCGCCCCTCGCCGAGTGTGCTGCGGGCCACCGTCATGGGAGCCATCGCCCTCATCGCCGTCGTCAGCGGACGTGAGCGGCAGGGCATACCTGCGCTCTGCGGTGCCGTGCTCCTCCTCGTGCTCCTCGATCCCGGGCTGGCCCGCTCGTACGGGTTCGCCCTCTCGGCACTCGCGACGGCGGGCATCCTCGTCCTCGCGCCGCCCTGGCGCGAGCGGCTGAGCGCGCGGATGCCCCGGGGGCTCGCCGAACCCCTCGCGGTCGCCGCCGCGGCCCACGCCGCGTGCGCGCCGGTGCTCGTGATGCTCGGCGCCGGGGTGAGCCTCGTCGCGATCCCGGCGAATCTCCTCGCCGCTCCGGCGGTCGGGCCCGCGACGCTGCTCGGAGTGTTCGCCGCCGCGATCGCCCCGTTCTCCTTACACGCCGCCCGCCTGATCGTCGTGCCCGCCGGTTTCGCGGTCGGCTGGATCACCGGTGTCGCACGCTTCTGCGCGCGTGTTCCGTACGCCGTCATCGGATGGCCGAACGGCCTCGCCGGCGTCGCGTTGCTGCTCGCCGTCATCGCCGCGGCCGCCATGGCGCTACGCCGGCCGCTGCCCCGCAGGATCGCCGCGGCCGCGCTGGCCGGAGTCGTACTGGTCGTCGTCGGCATACGCCTGTTCGCACCCCCCTGGCCGCCGCGCGGCTGGCTGTTCGTCACCTGCGACGTGGGCCAGGGCGACGGGCTGGCGCTGTTCACCGGCCCGGGGCAGGCCGTCGTCGTGGACACCGGCCCGGACCCGCGCCCCATGGACCGCTGCCTGCACGACCTCGGCGTCGGCACCATCCCGCTGGTGTTCCTGACGCATCCGCATGCCGACCACATCGACGGCCTCCCCGGCGTCCTACGCGGCCGCACGGTCGGCGCGATCGTGGTCAGCCCCGACACCGACGGTGAGGAGAGGCGGCTGCTACCCGGCCGCACGACCCGTCCAGCGGCACCCGGCGAGCTGTGGACCGTCGGCCCGCTGACCCTGACGGTGCTCGGCCCGCTGAACACCGTACGCGTCACCCCCCGCGACACCGGCACGACGGTCAACAACACCAGCGTGGTCATGCTGGCCCACTGGCCGGGCCTGTCCGTACTGCTGAGCGGCGACGTCGAGATCGAGGCACAACGAGAACTCCTGGCCGCCGGCGTCCCCACGGCCCAAGTCCTGAAGATCCCTCATCATGGCTCGTCACACCAGGACCCCGCCTTCCTGGCCGCGGTACACGCGCGCATCGCCATCGCCTCGGTCGGAGCCGACAACGACTACGGCCATCCAGCACCGTCGACCATGACCGAACTCACCAGGCTGGGCGAACGCGTCTACCGCACCGACCGCGACGGCGACGTCGCTGTCGTCCGCACGAGCGCCGGACTCGCCGTCGTGACCAGGCGGGGGTGAGGTGGTAAACAAGGGTTCAGGCGTCGGGCTGCCGGCCTGCCTCGCTGAGCAGTCGGTCGCCGAGTTCGGTCCGCGAGTAGAGCACCTGCCGGCCCGCCCTGCGCGAGCTGAGCAGCCCGGCGGCGCGCAGCGCCTGGAGGTGCACGCTGAGCGTCGGCGCGGAGAGCGCCATCTGGGTGGCGGCCTGCCTGGTCGACATCGACAGGTCGAGCTGGGCCAGCAGGGCGGCCCGGGTCTGCCCGAGGATGCCGGCAAGCGCCGAGCCGGTCTGCTCCGGGTGCTCCTCCCAGAGCCGGCCGAGGCCGCGCGGGGAGTAGGAGACGCTGGGGGAGTCTGGCTGCGCGGTCCGCACCAGGACGTCCGGCCAGGCGAAGGCGCAGGGCACGAGGAGCAGGCCGCGCTCGCCGCAGTCGGCGTGGCCCTCGTAGTACTTGACGATCCTCAGCGTCCGGTCGGCGAACGTGACCGACGGGTGCAGGTTGCTCATCATCCGGTCGACGCCGCCGTCGGCCAGGGCATCGAGTCTGTAGGCGATGTCGTCGCCCAGCAACGCATCGATCCGCGGCCAGTCTGGGGCGATCGCGACCCGGTGGTACGTATCGAGCGCCTCGGTGACGGGGCCGATGCCCGCATCGGGCCGGTGCACCAGCGCCTGGAGCAGGGCTCGCCGCTCTTCGCGGCCGGGTCCCTGCTGGGCGACCCGGTGGGCCGCCAGGTGCGCCAACTCCTGCGCCACGATCTCCGGATCGGCGTCGGCGATCTGCGCGAGCGCGTCCGCGAAGGTCGAGAACCGGCGACCCGGCGGCGGCACCAGGAAGTCGGGGATGTAGCCCTCCGGACGCACCAGCGCCCGCAGTAGGTCGAGGTCGCGCTTGCGCAGCCGGCTCGCTCGCTCGGCGAACCTGTCGATCCAGGGACGGTGCAGGTGCCGCCCCTGTCTGCTGGCGGCCAGCGTACGTAGGCTGGCGACGGTCTCCGTGAGAGGCGAGGCGGCGAAGCGTACGCGGGTCAAGTCGGTCGCCGTGAAGTGCAGGTGGATCACGCGACCGCCCCTTCCGATTAGGTCTGAGCCTAATCGTGGCCATATGCGTGACGCCACCGAAGACTGAGGACATCCACTCAGACCACGGATAGGACATCGAAGATGCGCACGCTGATCTACACCGCCTTCGTCTCGCTGGACGGCGTCGTCGACTCTCCCGGCGGCCGCACCGGATCCGAGGCCCACCGCAGCGGCGGCTGGACCTACGAGGACATCGAGTTCCTGCCCGAGGCGTACGACCTCAAGGGCCGGGAGACCGAGGAGGCCACCGCGCTGATGTTCGGCCGGACCAGCTACGAGGCGTTCTCGCCGTTGTGGCCGGACATGGAGGACTTCGCCGCCCTCAAGGAACTGCCGAAGTACGTCGTCTCGACCACCCTCGGCCAGGACGCCCTCGTCGATAACTGGGGTGACATCACGATCCTGCGCTCCCTCGAGGACGTCGTGAAGGTCAAGGAGACCGACGGCGGCCCGATCGTCATCCACGGCAGCGCCACCCTCGCCCGCAACCTCTCCGACGCCGGTCTGATCGACCGCTACCACCTGCTGGTCTTCCCGGTGCTGCTCGGAGCCGGCAAGCGGATGTTCAGCGACACCGACAAGGCCAAGCAGATGCTGAAGGTGGTCGAGTCCGAGACGTACGCCAACGGCATCACGAAGCTCATCTATGACGTCGGCCACTGAGGCGGGCGCCATGACCCGCGGACCGATGACGGAGGCCCTGCCCGCAGCGTACGAACGGCTGCATGCGTACGGACCGGAGTTCGGCGGCGACGAGGAGGGTAACCACGGGATGACCAACCACGGCCCGATGGCCGTGGAGGTCATGGTCCGGCGGGGGCTCGACATCGACGTCGAGGGCTGGCTCGACCGCTACGTACGCCGCCTGGCGGGGCTGCCCGGTACGAGCGCGGCCATCCAGCCCGGCGAGTGGGGCGCGGCGCTGGGCCAGGCGCGACGGCTGCCCGACTGGGCCGCGTACTTCCGGCGCGAGCTGACCGAGCGCCCGTGGTCGGAGGTGCTCGTTGAGTGGTGGCCGCGGCTGCTGCCGGGGATCGTGGCGGGCTCGACCCACGGCGTGATCCGGGTCAGTCACGCGGTGCGTACACTGCGCGGCACCGCTCGCGCACCGGCACGCCAGACCCTCGACGAGCTGGCCCACGGACTGGCGTTCTGGGCGGCGCGCTACCGCGAGCTCGCCGGGGTGGTCGCGCCGGAGGGCATCCTCGCCCCGCAACAGGCCCTGCCAGCCGTCACCCGGCTCGAGGACCAGAGCGGCTTCATCGCCCACCGGCTCGACCGGCTCGAGCGCAGCCCGGGCTGGACCGCGAGCCTGCGCGCGCTCGAACCCGCCGCCTCCGCCGAGGAGGTCCCGGCGCGGCTGGAGTCGCTCGTCGACAGCGCCGCCAAGGCGTACCTCAGGCTCGGCCACGGCTCGCCGGTCCTGCTGGTCCACGCCGCTACCGCGCCCAACGCCGTGCGGCACGTGCTCCCGGTCCTGCCGACCGAGCAGTGGCTGCCGAGCCTGACGGCGGCCTGGGCGGCCGTGGTGGCGGTCGTCGCGACGTACGCCCCGGCCCGGCCGGCCCCGTGCGCGGAGATCGTCCGCCGCTATCCCGGGCTGACCCGCGAGGACGCGCTCCAGCGGGCAGCCGAGCACGGCGACGAGCACGTCCTGAAGTTCGCCGACACGGCCGTCGAGTCGTACGACCGCACCGGCGACCCCGAGCTGCTCGCCGCGACCCTGCACGTCGGCGAGCTGATCGACCGTCCCTGACGCGAGAAAGGGTCCGATCCTTCGACGACCTTGGCGCTTGCTCGTACTGGAGGCCCTTCCCTGTGTCACGCCGCTACGCCGATGCCGCCACCGTTGTCGATCTTCGAGGGATCCAATTGACCGCCCGGAACCCTTGTTTTCCAGGCTTTAAGGCACATCCATGTCCCCGTATTGGTCGATAATGCGCTCACGCTCTGCCTCGGGGAGGCCTGGATGGTGCTGGAGTCCGCGGCGGTCGCCGTCGGCAAGGCGCTCGGGAAGCATCTGGCTCAGGTCTGGCTACAAGGGCGTTCCGGGGAGCAGGAGCGGCGTAGCGAGCTGGCCGAGCTGATCCAGGCGAGGTTCCCCGACCGGATCGCGCGGCGGCGGTTCGAGCGGCAGATCGCCGATATCGCCGATCAGGTCGCCGAGCGGTTGCTCGGTGTGTGCGGGCATGAGTACGGCGGGCTCGCCGAGAACGACAAGGCGGCCGCGCTGGCCGAGGTCGGCACGACGCTGGCTGAGGCCGATCTGTCCGACCGTGCCCTGTTCGCCGCCGATGTGGACGCGGTGCGTCTCGCCACTCAGGTGCGGGCGGGTCTGAACGGCCGGAGAATCGACGCGCAGCTCGGGGAGGCCGGCGCCCGCCTGTACGACGTCGTGTTGGACGAATGCTGTGACTGCTTCGTCCGGATTGTGCGGCAGTTGCCACAATTTGGGCCGCGGGCCTCGGCGGAGGCGCTGGCCCGCCTCTCCGGTGTGTCGGAACAGGTCGCGCTCATGCTCGCCCGCCTGCCGGTACGCACCCTCGACGCCCCCGAGGGCACCGCCACCGACGAGGCCTTCCGCCGCCGCTACCTCGAGCACATCAGCGTCACCCTCGACGTCCTCGAACTCTTCGGCGTACGCGTCGAACGCTACCGGCCCCGTACGACCCTCAGCGTCGCCTACATCAGCCTCAGCGTCTCCACCGACGGGCACCCGGGCGCGCACCGGCGGCCTTCCGCGCTCCACCTCGACGAATGGCGTGCCGGTGAGCGCGAGCCGGACGAGTCCACGCTCCGGGTCGAGACGGCGCTGGCCCGCGCGCCGCTGGCCCTGCTCCGCGGCGAGGCCGGATCGGGCAAGAGCACGCTCCTTCGCTGGCTGGCGATCTCCGCGGCCCGCGGTGCCTTCAGCGGTGACCTCGCGGACTGGAACGGCCGGGTGCCGTTCCTGATCAAGCTGCGCAGCCATACCGGGCGTACGCTGCCGCCGCCCGAGCGGTTCCTCGAAGGCGTCGCGGACTCCGTCGCCGGGCTGATGCCGGCCGGCTGGGTGCACCGCCGGCTCCAGGACGGCCGGGTCCTGCTGATGGTCGACGGTGTCGACGAGCTGCCGAGCGCCCAGCGCCGGGCCGTACGCCCGTGGCTAGCCGGCCTCGTCGCCGCGTACCCGGACCTGCGCGTCGTCGTCACCTCCCGGCCGGCGGCGGCCGGTTCCGACTGGCTCGCGGCGGAGGGTTTCACGACCGCCCTGCTCGAGCGGATGACCCACGCGGACATCAAGGAGCTGATCCGGCACTGGCACGAGGCGGTACGCGACGCCGGCGACCTGCCGTGTACGCCCGAGCAGTTGCCCGGGTTCGAGGCGGCACTGCTGGCGCGGATGGAGTCGGCGCCCCACCTGAGAGCGCTCGCCGGCAGTCCGCTGCTCGCGGCGATGCTGTGCGCGCTCAACCTCGACCGGGAGAGGCAGCTGCCCCGCGACCGGATGGGCCTGTACGCGGCCGCGCTGGAGCTCCTGCTCGAACGCCGGGACGTCGAACGCCACATCGAGGCCGACGACGGCATCACGCTGGAGCGCGCCCAGAAGCTGAGCATCCTGCAAGAACTCGCCTGGCGGCTGTCGATCACCGGCCGTACGGAGCTGCCGAAGGACGCGGTGATCCGCCGGACGGGGGAGAAGCTCGCGGCGATGCTGAGCGCCCCGGGCGACGCCGAGGCCGTGCTCGAACACCTGCTGCAGCGCAGCGGCGTCCTGCGCGAGCCCGTACCCGGCCGGATCGACTTCGTCCACCGGACCGTGCAGGAGTACCTCACCGCCAAGCAGTTCGCCGACGACGGCGACTTCGAACCCCTGATCGCTCAGGCGCACAAGGACCAGTGGCGTGAGACCGTCATCATGGCCGCCGGCCATGCCAACTCCCCGCAGCGCGCCGAACTCCTGGCCGGCCTGCTCGGCCGGATCCAGGCGGAGCCCCGCAACGCACGCCGCCTCAAACTGCTGGTCGCGGGATGCCTGGAGACACTCCCGGCCATCCCCGGCGAGCTCCGGGACGACGTCGAGGCATGCCTGGACGATCTCGTACCGCCCCGCGACCTGGCCTCGGCCCGATCACTGTCGAACGTCGGCGAGACGGTCCTCGACCGCCTTCCCCGTACGCCGGAGGGGCTCTCGCCCGCCGCGGCACGCGCCGTCGTACGGACCGCGTGGCTGGTGAACGGACCGCGGGCCCTGGACCTGCTCGCCGGGTATGGCCGGGACCTTCGCGCTGAGGTCCAGGAGGAGCTCGTCAAGGGCTGGGAGTACTTCGACGCCGACCTGTACGCCCGGCATGTCCTGGCCGAGACGCCGCTGGTCAACGGTCGTCTCATTGTCTCGGTGCCGCGGTTGGCTCCCGCCGCGCGGCACATCAAGCAGCTGCGGTCCTTCTCTGTGGACGCCGCGGCCGGTCTGTCATTTCTACGAGAGTTCGAACAACCCCTCACCGGGCTGTCCGTTTCCCAGCTGAAGTCCGGTGATCTGACCCCGCTCACCGCCCATGCCGACAGTCTCGAGAAGGCCGGCATCACGACGACGGATGTCGCCGTCACGGACGTGACGCCGCTGCTACGGCTTCGGAAGCTGCGATCTCTGACTCTGGGCGTCGACGGCCTCACCGATCTGGGCTTCGTGAAAGAGCTTCCCGAACTCGAGCACCTGCATCTCAGTCGGCTGGCGGATGTGACGGATCTGTCTCCGCTGGGGGCGCAGAGCTCGCTGACGTCGTTGGCCGTGAACCACTGTTCCGCGCTGAGCGAGGTGCGTGATCTCCCGCACCTGGACTCGCTCACAACCCTGTGGATGATCAACTCACATCTCAGGACGGGCCTCGATGAACTGGCCGGCCGCACGCCCCGGATCACGGATCTTCATCTCAACCACTCGCAGCTGGTCGAGGACCTCCGGCAGCTCGGTCCGCTTCGTCTCGGGACCCTTGGGCTGTGGGGCTGCCGCGGAATCACCGACTTCACACCGCTCGCGGAAATGCGCGACCTCACGTTCCTGGATCTGGAGAACACCAACATCGGCGACCTCGCGCCCATCGCAGAACTGACTGGACTGCGGACGCTCTGGCTGCGTAGGTGTGAGAACGTCACCGACCTGACTCCGCTCGGTGCGCTGCAGGATCTGCGGCAGCTCTACATCGCGGGAGTCGCCCCGGGAACGGATCTGGCGCCGCTGGCGGACAGTCACCAGCTCACCGTCTACCTCGAACGGAGCCAGGACGTGCGCAACCAACGGCTGCTCGGCCGGCGGGCCCAGGCGGACTGACGGCGCTGGACCGGAGCCGCCGCCCTCGGCCAGGATGGTCGATCGTGACAGTGCTGAACGACGCGGTACGAGCGATCATCGATGGTGTGAACCCCGCGGTGCTCGCCACCCTCAACCCGGACGGAAGCCCGCAGACCTCGGTCGTCTGGATCGGCCGTGACGGTGACGACGTGCTGATCTCCACCGCCGCGGGCCGGCGGAAGGACAAGAACCTCCGCCGCGACCCGCGGGCGAGCCTGAGCGTGTACGACAAGAACGATCCGCAGCAGTACGTCGAGATCCGCGGTACGGCCACGGTCACCGAGGACACCGGCAGGCGGCTGGCGGTCGCGCTCGCCGAGACGTACGAGGGCCCGGGCGCCGGCCAGGAGTACCTCGACCTCCCACCGGAGGTCGTCCGCGTGGTCGTACGGCTCACGCCCCGGCGAGTGCTCGGCACAGCCGCCGGCTGAACGACGCGCCTGCCGAGCCGCGAACGGGCTCGGCCCGCGTCCCTGTCCTGCCGCGCATTGGCCGAGACTCGTGGCTTGCGGCTGGTCAGAGGTCCTTGGCGATGTCGGCGACGATCTCGTACGAGCGGCGGCGGGCGGTGGGGTCGCCGATGTTCGTGGCGACCATCAGCTCCTCGGGGCGGGTGCGTTCGAGGAGTTCGAGGAGGCCCTTGCGTACCGTGTCCGGGCCGCCGACGATGTGCGACTCCGTGAACGTGTCGATCGCCTCGCGCTCCTGGGGCGAGTACTGGTAGCCGAGCGCCTCCTCGGGCGTCGGCAGCAGGCCGGGGCTGCCCGAGCGCAGCCGCAGGATCGACAGGCCCTGGGGAGCCGCGAGGCGCCGCGCCTCCTCGTCCGTCTCGGCCGCGAACACCGCCGCGGTCACCATCGCGTACGGCCGGTCGAGTGCGCCGACCGGCTCGAAGGACGACCGGTACAGCTCCAGCGCCGGGTCGGTGAACCGCGCGCTGAAGTGGTGCGCGAACGCGAAGGGAAGGCCAAGGATGCCGGCGAGTTGCGCGCTGTACCCACTGGAGCCGAGCAGCCAGACCTGCGGGGGGTTCTCTCCGGTCGGCACCGCGCGGATCCGCGGGTACGAGCCGTCGAGGAACGCCCGCAGCTGGGAAAGATCCTCGGGGAAGGCGTCGGCGCTGAGGTCGGGCGTACGGCGCAGCGCGTACGCCGTGGCCTGGTCCGTGCCCGGAGCGCGGCCGATGCCCAGGTCGATGCGGCCTGGGTGCAGCGCCTCCAGCGTCCCGAACTGTTCCGCGATGACCAGCGGTGCGTGGTTGGGCAGCATGACGCCGCCCGAACCGACCCGCAGCGTCGTCGTGGCCTCCGCCAGGTGCGCGATGAGCACGGCGGGGGCGGAGCTGGCGATGCCGGGCATGCCGTGGTGTTCGGCGACCCACAGGCGGTTGTAGCCGAGCCGCTCCACGACCGGCGCGAGTTCGACGGAGGTCCGGAGCGCCTCCGTCGGGGTCGTCGCCGTGCTCACGGGCACGAGGTCCAGCACTGACCAGCGCACATCACTAAATTCGGGCATACAACAAGTAACCGGCCGCCAGGGATCGCGATTCCCAGCCCAGACGCCGGGTCCTAACGACGGCCGGCCAACGGGCCCGGGCGACGGCCTCGGTAGCGGCCGCAGCGACGGGCTGCGGTCGATGATCGGTCCACTGTGCCGGTTTTGTGGCCTACACATGTCGGGATCCCGGGCATTATTGGACGATGAGCCGAGTAGTGTCCGGTGCCCGCGGGCCTGAGGGGTCGTTGCTCCGCGCCCTGCGTGCGCCGTTGTGGATGTACCACCGTGACCTTGGTCCCTTGCTCGGCAGGCGTTTCGTCTACCTCGCCCATCAGGGGCGCCTCAGCGGGCTCCGGCGCGAGACCGTGCTCCAGGTCGCCCGCCTGGATCACGAGACGGGCGAGGTCATTGCGATCGCTGCCTGGGGCAACCGAGCCGACTGGGTGCGCAACCTCAGGGCCGGCCGCGCCCTCGAGCTGCGAATCGGGCACCTCCGGTTCGCCGAGCCCGAGCATCGCTTCCTTCCGGCCGAGGAGACCCGGTCGTTGCTCGTGTCCTGCCGCGAGGCGCGTCCGGTCACGTACCGGCTGCTGACAGGCGTCTTCCCGCTGCCGGCCGACCCGAAGAACGACGACCTCGGTTCCGTACGCGCCGTCGCCTTCCGCCCGCACGTACCCCCCGCGGCGGACTGACCGGCCCGATCACGGCACGGCGGCTCCCGGCGGCATGGCATGCTGCAAGCGTGTCCTCCGAACGTCTCACCCTGGTCGTCGGCGACGAAGAGCTGCTGATCGACCGGGCGATCGCCGATGTCACCGCCGCCGCCCGCGCACGTGAGTCGGAGGCCGAGGTCCACGAGCTGACTCCGGCCACGCTCACCCGCGGTGCGCTCGCGGAGCTGACCTCCCCGTCGTTGTTCGGCGGGGGGAGGGTCGTCGTGCTCCGGGCCGCGCAGGACTTCGGCAAGGACCTCATCGCCGAGATCGGCAAGTACGCCGCCGACCCCGCCGACGACATCGACCTGGTCGTCGTGCACACCGGCGGCGCCAAGGGCAAGGCGCTGCTCGACGCGTTCACCAGGGCGGGCGCGCGCAAGGTCACCTGCCAGAAGATCACGCGCCCGGGTGAGCGGGTCGCCTTCGTCCGCGCCGAGGTGCGCCGGGCCGGGGGCAGCATCGGCGAGGACGCCGCGCGCAGCCTGCTCGATGCCGTCGGCAACGACCTGCGCGAGCTCGCCAGCGCGTGCAGCCAGCTCGTGGCCGACACCGGGGGGAAGATCGGCGACGCCGCGGTCGCGCGCTACCACCGCGGCCGCGCGGAGGTCAGCGGCTTCAACGTCGCGGACCGGGCGGTCGAGGGCAGGCTGGCCGACGCGCTCGAACAACTGCGCTGGGCGCTGGCCACGGGCGTGGCCCCGGTACTCATCACCAGCGCGCTCGCGCAGGGCGTGCGGTCCCTCGCCAAGGTCGGTGGCGCCCCACGCGGGCTGCGCGGCGCCGGGCTGGCCAAGGAACTGGGCATGCCGCCCTGGAAGGTCGACCGCGTACGCCAACAGCTACGCGGCTGGACCCCGGACGGCGTGGCGGAGGCCCTCCAGGTGGTCGCCGAGACGGACGCGCAGGTCAAGGGCGCGGGCGCCGACGTCGCGTACGCGCTGGAAAAGGCGGTCAGCCAGATCGTCGCCGCCCGCGGCGCGCGCTGAGCCCGCTTCGGCAGCCGGGGACTGGAAGGGCTCTGCGTACCGGGATCGCGCCCGGCAACGTGCGATTCTGCCGCCGCGCGCAGACAAGGCCGGACAAGGCCGGGCACTGCCGTGACCTGGGAATCACGCATATGGTCGACGACCGTCTCGATGTGCACGTCGCGCTGCGAGGCGTGGTGCCGCACCTCTACCTGTTCGGTCCTCGGTCCGCCGAACCACCCGGTTGGGTATGGCCCGCCGTCACCTGGGCGCAGCTCGAGTGGCAGATCGCGGCCTCCTGTAGCGCAGGCGAGTAGGAGCCGGCGCCCAGGGCCGCGTCGTACTGACTGAGCAGGAAGGTGGGACAATTTCGGACAGCACAGCGACGCCGCACCCGCTGGCGGGGGGCGGCGTCGTGAAGCTAAGAACTACTTCGCCTGCAGCTCGGCGGCGCGCTTGGCGATCGCCGACTTGCGGTTGGCGGCCTGGTTCTTGTGGATGACGCCCTTGCTCGCGGCCTTGTCGAGCTTGCGCAGCGCCACGCGGAGCTGGGTGGTGGTCGCCTCGGCGTCGCCGGAGTCAGCCGCCTCGCGGAACTTACGGATCTCCGTCTTCAGCTCCGACTTGACCGCCTTGTTGCGAAGGCGCGCCTTCTCGTTCTGCTTGTTGCGCTTGATCTGGGACTTGATGTTCGCCACGAAAGAAGCCTCAGGTGTAAGTCGATGGGATGGGGCGCGGGACACCGCGCCCACACGCAGTGGGACAGCCTACCAAGCTCCTCACCCAACGCCCAAACCGGAGCGGGCCAGCCGGTCGATCAGGGATCGGGCGTACGCGCGCTGGAACGCGCGGATCGTCGGCAGGCCGGGTGGTGCCGGGCGGCGGCATCGCTCAGAGAGTAACCCGGCGAACGCGCACCACAACGCGGCCACGCCCTCCGGTGGAGCGCCGGCCAGGATCTCATCCGCGCCGGGGTCCTCGACCTCGGTCAGCAGGATCGCGAGGTCGGCCCAGGCCGGGCCCGTACACGCGTGTGCCCAGTCGACGACGTGCACCCCGCCGTCCCCGTCGAGGATCAGGTTGTCGGAGCGCAGGTCGAAGTGCAGAAGCGTCTCGCCGGCGGCGTACGACGGCCAGGTCGCCTCCAGCGCGGCGAGGCGGCCGAGGTTGCGTGCCTCCCACGGGCCGAGGTCGGCGGGCGGGTCGGCGGCGAGCGTCCGCCACCCGGTGAAGATGTCGTCACCCACTCCGGGGAAGCCGTCCGGTGCGGGCGTCAGCGTCACCGCCATGGCGGTGACGGCGGCCACGACACGGTCCAGCTCGTCGCGGCGCCAGGGCAGCGACGGGGACTGCCCCTCGACGTCCTCGATGCCCAGGACGATCCAGTCCCCGTCGTCGTAGGTCCACAGGAGGCGCGGCACCGGCAGGCCGGGCGGCAATGCGGCGAGCGTCCGCGCCTCACCCCGGTGCAGCGCCGCGGTGTCCGCGTTGATCGACGGCGCGACGGCCTTGACGAACACGCGGCCGCCGTCGTCCAGCAGCAGTCGTGCGGCGACGCCGGGGGAGAAGCCGCCCCGCTGGTCGCGGGCGTCCACGACGGCCGCTCCGGCGCGTGCCTCGACGGCCGAGCGGATGTGGTCCGGGAGTCCGGTCCACACGAGCCGTACACCGGCCACCGGCGGAGGCGAGGACATGAACAGATCCTGCCAGGCCGGAGCAACCCGGTCGCGTAACCGAGCACGGCACCCGGCATGGGACCATGGATTACGCCAATCCATGACTCCAGAGGAACCCGGTGCCGCCCGTACCGAACACCAATCCCGCGGTGATTCGCAATTTCTGCATCATCGCGCATATTGACCACGGCAAGTCCACGCTCGCCGACCGCATGCTGCAGCTCACCGGCGTGGTCGAGGGGCGCCAGATGCGCGCGCAGTATCTCGACCGGATGGACATCGAGCGTGAGCGCGGCATCACCATCAAGAGCCAGGCCGTACGCCTGCCGTGGCGGGACCACGTCCTCAACCTCATCGACACCCCCGGTCACGTCGACTTCTCCTACGAGGTCTCTCGATCGCTGGAGGCCTGCGAGGGTGCGCTCCTGCTGGTGGACGCCGCCCAGGGCATCGAGGCGCAGACGCTGGCCAACCTTTACCTCGCGCTCGAGGCGGATCTGCACATCATCCCGGTCCTCAACAAGATCGACCTGCCCGCCGCGCAGCCGGACAAGTACGCCGAGGAGCTCGCCGGCATCATCGGGTGTGACCCGTCCGACGTGCTGCGCGTCTCCGGCAAGACCGGTGAGGGCGTCGTCGAGCTGCTGGACAACATCGTCGAGACCGTGCCCGCGCCGGTGGGCGACCCTGACGGGCCGGCCCGCGCGCTGATCTTCGACTCCATCTACGACACCTACCGGGGCGTCGTCACGTACGTCCGGGTGATCGACGGCCAGCTGTCGCGGCGTGAGAAGAGCCTGATGATGTCCACGGGCTCCGCGCACGAGACGCTCGAGGTCGGCGTGATCTCGCCGGAGCCGAAGCCCGTCGAAAACCTCAGCGTCGGTGAGGTCGGTTACCTCATCACCGGCGTGAAGGACGTCCGCCAGGCGCGTGTCGGTGACACGGTCACGGGCGCGTCCAACCGCGCGCCCAAGGCACTCGGCGGGTACGAACACCCGAAGCCGATGGTCTTCTCCGGCCTCTATCCGGTGGACGGCGACGACTATCCGGAGCTGCGCGACGCGCTCGACAAGCTGCGTCTCAACGACGCCGCGCTGGTCTATGAGCCCGAGACGTCGGTGGCGCTGGGATTCGGGTTCCGCTGCGGCTTCCTCGGCCTGCTCCACATGGAGATCGTGCGCGAGCGGCTCGAGCGGGAGTTCGACCTGTCGCTGATCTCCACCGCGCCGAACGTCGTCTACCGCGTGGTCATGGAGAACGGCGAGGAGCACCGGGTCACCAACCCGAGTGAGTACCCCGAAGGCAAGATCGGCATGGTCTACGAGCCGATCGTCAAGGCCACGATCCTGTCGCCGAGCGACCACATCGGGGCGATCATGGAGCTGTGCCAGGGCCGGCGCGGAGTGCTCCACGGCATGGACTACCTGTCCGAGGACCGTGTCGAGATCCGCTACACCCTCCCGCTCGCCGAGATCATCTTCGACTTCTTCGACCAGCTGAAGTCGCGGACCCGCGGGTACGCCTCACTCGACTATGAGCCCAGCGGCGAGCAGGAGTCCGACCTGGTCAAGGTCGATATCCTGCTGCAGGGCGAGTCCGTCGACGCGTTCAGCCAGATCGTGCACAAGGACAAGTCCCGCGAGTACGGCCTGATGATGACGGCCAAGCTCAAGGAGCTCATCCCGCGCCAGCAGTTCGAGGTGCCGATCCAGGCCGCGATCGGCGCCCGGATCATCGCCCGCGAGAACATCCGCGCCATCCGCAAGGACGTCCTCGCCAAGTGCTACGGCGGTGACATCTCCCGTAAGCGCAAGCTGCTGGAGAAGCAGAAGGAGGGCAAGAAGCGGATGAAGACGATCGGCCGGGTCGACGTCCCCCAGGAGGCCTTCGTCGCCGCCCTCTCCACCGGCTCCGGTACGGAGAAGGGCAAGAAATAGGCGGACGCCCGGCCGGGTTGTCGCCGGGCACACTCGATCAACGGTTGGAGCGGGCATGGATCTTGGCCGGATCGGCATCTGGAACTCCGGACTGCGCGACGAGGATCCGAAGGTGGCGGGTGAGATCCCCGAGGCCGCGGCGGAGCTGGAGGAGCTCGGGTACGGCGCCATCTGGCTCGGCGGCAGTCCGGGCGTGCACCATGCGCTCCCCGTGCTGGAGGCGACGTCACGCATCGTCGTCGCCACCGGCATCCTCAGCATCTGGGAGCACGACCCGGCGAAGGTCGCCGAGCAGCAGGCCGGCATCGCCGCGGACCACCCCGGCCGCTTCCTGCTGGGTCTCGGTGCGAGCCACGCCGCGCTGGTGAAGGATTACCGCAAGCCCTACTCCGCGATGGTGGACTTCCTCGACGGCCTCGACGCCGCCGGATCGGCCAAGGACGACCGCGTGCTGGCCGCGCTCGGCCCGCGCATGCTCGCGCTGTCCCGCGACCGCGCCGCCGGCGCCCACCCGTACCTCATCACCCCCGAGCACACCGCGACGGCCCGCGAGACCCTCGGTCCGGACCGTCTGCTGGCGCCGGAGGTGAAGGTCGTCCTCGACACCGACCCCGATCGCGCCCGCGCCGCCGCGCGCGGCCACCTCGAGCTCTACCTCGCCCTGCCCAACTACACCGGCAACCTGAGGCGCCTCGGCTTCACCGACGACGACCTCCGCGACGGTGGCAGCGACCGGCTGATCGACGCCACGTTCGCCTGGGGTGACGTGGGGGTGATCCGCGAGCGGATCGCGGCCCACCGGGAGGCGGGCGCCGACCAGGTCGTGCTGCAGGTCGTGACCGCCGATCAGGTGGCCCTGCCGCGGTCGCAGTGGCGCGAACTCGCCGACGGCCTGGAGCTGCGCTAGTCGCTGAGCGTTCCTTATCGGCCCGGACCTCGGCATTCCCCCGGTGCGGCCGGAACCACGGTTCTGTGTTTTCGCGTCTCACCGGGGTAGACACGCCGTGCTCGCCGGTCGTCGGGAGGAACAGTGGACGCTGCTATGGCGGGGCAGGGATCTCGCCGTGACAACGCCCTGAGTGACGCGGATGACGCTACCCCGCTGACCGGCTCCATCACCCTGCCGGGCGTGGAGCGTTCGGTGGCGAGCGGCCGCCGTTTCGTACGCGAGACGCTCGGGTCGCGACATCCCGCCCTGGAAAAGGTCGCGCTGGGCGTAAGCGAGCTGGCCACCAACGCGATCCGGCACTCGCCGAGCGGTGAGGGTGGCCAGATCACGATCGGTCTGGTCGCCGACGGGCGGGCGGTCCGCGCCGAGGTCACCAACGCCGGCACGATGCCCGCCAAGCCCCATCCCAAGACGGACGTCGAGGCAGAAGGCGGCCGCGGCATCCTCATCATCGAGGTGCTCGCCGACTCCTGGGGCGTGACCGAGGGCTCCGGGACGACGACGGTGTGGGCGGAGTTCCTGGCCGCCTCCTGGGCGTTGTCCAAGCCGGAGGCCTGAGGCGGCGGCGCGGGCACTATCACCCGGGCGGCACACTTGAGTGGTGCCATCGACGCTGCCCGACGGGGATCCGGTTCCGAGAGACGGAGCGCTGCCCGACAGTGCCCACGACGGTCTCGGCGGCCGGCCGTTCGGTTTCTACGTGCACGTGCCGTTCTGTGTCACGCGCTGCGGCTACTGCGACTTCAACACCTACACCGCCACCGAGCTGCGGGGCGCGTCCCGCGACTCGTACGCCGACACGGCGATCGCCGAGGTCCGGATGGCGCGGCGCGTGCTCGGCGACGTGGTCCTGCCGGTACGGACGGTGTTCGTCGGCGGCGGCACGCCCACCCTGCTGCCCGCGGCCGACCTCGGCCGGGTGCTGGAGGCGATCGGCAAGGAGTTCGGGCTGGCCGAGGACGCCGAGGTCACGACCGAGTCCAACCCCGAGACGGTCGACCCGGCCTACCTCGCCGGACTGCGTGAGGCGGGCTTCACACGCGTGTCGTTCGGCATGCAGAGCGCCCGCGAGCACGTCCTGGCCGTACTCGACCGCACGCACACGCCCGGTCGCCCGCAGCAGTGCGTGACCTGGGCCCGTGAGGCCGGCTTCGAGCACGTCAACCTGGACCTCATCTACGGCACGCCGGGCGAGAGCGACGCCGACTGGCAGGCCAGCCTCGACGCCGTCGTCGCGGCCGGGGCCGACCACGTCTCCGCGTACGCCCTGATCGTCGAGGACGGCACCCGCCTGGCCACGCGCGTGCGCCGCGGTGAGCTGGCCCCGCCCGACGACGACGCGATGGCCGACCGCTACCTGGCCGCCGAGCGCACTCTCGGCGGCCACGGCCTGGGCTGGTACGAGATCTCCAACTGGGCGGCGAGCGAAGAGGCCCGCTGCCGCCACAACCTGCTCTACTGGACCGGCGGCGACTGGTGGGGCGTCGGTCCGGGCGCGCACAGCCACGTCGGCGGCACCCGCTGGTGGAACGTCAAGCACCCGGCCGCGTACGCCTCCCGCCTCGCGGAGGAGGCCACCCCGGCGTACGCGCGCGAGGTGCTCGACGACGCCGACCGGCGGTTCGAGCGGATCATGCTGGAGCTGCGGCTGGCGGAGGGCTGCCCGCTCGACCTGTTCGAGGACCCGTCCGCGGTGTGCCGGGCCGTCGCCGACGGTCTCCTGGTGCCCGAGGCGTACGAGGCCGGCCGGGCCGTGCTCACCCTGCGAGGACGCCTGCTGGCCGACGCCGTCGTCCGCGACCTGACCTGACCCACGGACGTCAGCGGAAGATCCGCCAGGCCACCAGGACGGGCAGGCGGTACCACTCGCACCGGTTGGCGCCGATGGCGGCTCTGACCACGAAGAAGCAGTCGGCGGCGAGGATCGCCAGCACGAGAGGCAGCCAGCCGGGGCCCTTGAAGTACGCCAGCAGCAGCGCCGTGGAGGTGCCGGCGAACACGGCGACGAACAGGTTCAGCGCCTGGACGGCGTGGAAGCGCGCGAAGGGTGACGAACGCCCCTTGAGCGCGAGGACGATGGCGGGGGCCACGAAGCCGGACACGAACATCCCGACATAGGCGGGCACCGCCCAGCGTTCGTCCTCGTCCGTGACCGGACCGCCTTCCCGGGTGGCCGGTGCCTCGGCGTACGGGTCATACGGCTGCTGGTACGGCTCGGCGTGCGGCGGCCGCCCGTAGCCGGATGGGGCGTACTGCTGCGGGGGAGCGTACGGGGGCGGCGGAGCGCCCTGGCCGTGCTGCGGTGCGCCGTACTGCTGCGGGTGGCCCCCGCCGTACGGCTGCCCGTACGGCTGCCCGTACGGCTGCCCGCCCGGGCCATGGGTCATCGTGCGTTGCCTCCTTCGGGTTCGCCCCCTGCGATGCGGTGTCGCAGTTTATGAGACGTACGCGCGCATTGGATGGTTTCGCCGTCAGCCGTCCGCCTGCGGGGCGGTGACGAAGTCGATGAGCTCCTCCACCCGGCCGAGCAGCGCCGGTTCGAGGTCGGCGTAGGTGCGCACCCGGCTCAGGATCGCCTGCCACACCTCGCCCGGCTCGCCCTTCCAGCCGAGCGCGTCGATCACGCCCTCCTTCCACGGAATGCCGCGCGGTACGTCCGGCCAGGCGCGGATGCCGACGGTGGCCGGCTTGACCGCCTGCCAGATGTCGATGAAGGGGTGCCCGGTGACCAGGACGTACGTAGACT
Organism: Actinoallomurus sp.; assembly: GCA_025964685.1. Taxonomy (GTDB): domain Bacteria; phylum Actinomycetota; class Actinomycetes; order Streptosporangiales; family Streptosporangiaceae; genus Actinoallomurus. The sequence continues at coordinate 111,252 of JAOPYG010000293.1, forward strand.
CGACCCGGTCGGCGATCCGGCTCTCCTTCGACCCGGCGACCAGGTGGTCCACCAGCACGCCCAGGCGGCGATCCGGCCCAGGCTCGAACTCCTCGGCGATCTCCGGCAGATGGTCGACGCCTTCGAGGTACTCCACGACGACGCCCTCCACCCGCAGGTCGTGGCCCCAGATCTTCTCCACGAGCTCGGCGTCGTGCTTGCCCTCGACGTAGATGCGGCTCTCCCGCGCGACGCGGGCGCGCAGGCCCTGCACGGCGATGGAGCCGGACGCCGAGATCGCGCGGCCGGCCGCCCGCACGGGACGGACGAGCGTCACCGGCTTGCCGTCGATCAGGAAACCGGCCTTGGCCAGCGGGAACACCCGGCGCTTGCCGAACCGGTCCTCCAGGGTCACCGTGTCCTTCTCGCAGGCCACGACGGCGCCACAGAAGCCGCTGGAGGGATCCTCGGCCACCAGACCGGGCTCGGCCGCGATCTCGGGGATCTGGCCCTTGCGGGGGCGTCGCCAGTCGCCCGAGAGAACGTCCTTGGCGTAGTTCTTGCTCCGCACGGCGGCACCGTACCGGGACCAACCCGGCCGAGCCCGGACCAACACGCGTGAGGGCCCGAGACGGTACGCTGACGCGCCGACGCCTGCCGCCGGAGCCGGAATACCGGTGCGGGGGGCTGCGTTGCGGCACTGCGTGGCGGTCCAGCAGAGCGCCGTCGTTCGTTGCCGCCGACTCGTCGTGACAGTCGCCGATCGCCGTACACTTGGCACTCAAGAACGCGGAGTGCCAGATTAGAAGCCTGTCGCCGTGGGAGGTGAGTGCGTGCTCGACGATCGGAAGCTCTCGGTGCTCCGGGCCATCGTTGAGGATTACGTGTCCACCAACGAACCCGTGGGCTCCAAGGCGCTGGCCGAACGCCACAACCTGGGCGTGTCCCCGGCCACGATCCGCAACGACATGGCCGTGCTCGAAGAGCAGGGGTACATCGCCCAGCCGCACACGAGTGCGGGCCGGGTGCCCACCGACAAGGGCTACCGCCTGTTCGTCGACCGGCTCTCGACGATCAAGCCGCTGTCGTCGGCGGAGCGGCGAGCGATCGAGACGTTCCTCGCCAACGCCTACGACCTCGACGATGTCGTCACCCGTACGGTGCGGCTGCTCGCGCAGCTGACCCGGCAGGTCGCCGTCGTGCAGTACCCCTCGCTGACGCGGTCGGCGGTGCGCCACATCGAGCTCGTGCCGATCGGCGCCGACCGGCTGCTGCTGGTGATCATCACGAACACGGGCCGGGTCGAGCAGCGGGCCATCGAGATGCCGGACGGCGTCTCGGAGGACTCCATCGCCCACCTGCGGGCACTGCTCAACGCCCACCTCGACGGGTGCTGGCTCACGGACGTGCCCGGCGTCGTCGCCGAGGTGCCCGAACGGGTGCCGGTGGATGAGCGGCCGCTCGCCGCGACCGTCCTGTCGGTGCTGCTCGAGACCCTGATCGAGAAACACGAAGAAAAGATCGTCATCGCCGGCGCGGCGAACCTCGCCCGCGCCGACTTGTCCCGGAGCCTCCGCGACGTGCTGGAGGCCTTGGAAGAACAGGTCGTCCTGATGCGCCTGCTCGGTGAGGTGAGCGATCCCACGAGCCTCACCGTGCGGATCGGCACCGAGAACCCCCACGAGAGCCTCTTCACGACCTCTGTGGTCGCCACCGGATACGGTGCCGGCGACCAGGCCGTGGCCCGGCTCGGCGTGCTCGGCCCGACGCGGATGGACTACCCCGGCACGATGGGAGCGGTACGCGCAGTGGCACGTTACGTCGGTCAGATACTGGCGGGGTCGTAAGTGGCGAACGACTACTACGCGACCCTCGGGGTACGCCGCGACGCGGGCGCGGATGAGATCAAGAAGGCGTATCGCCGGCTCGCACGCGAGCTGCACCCGGACGTCAACCCCGACCCGGAGACGCAGGACCGGTTCAAGGAGATCACCCAGGCGTACGAGGTGCTCTCCGACCCCAAGAAGCGCGAGATGTACGACCTCGGCGCGGACCCGTTCGCGTCCGGGGGAGGCGGTGCCGGTGCCGGCGGCTTCGGCGCCGGATTCCCCTTCAGCGACATCATGGACGCCTTCTTCGGCAACCAGGCCCAGCGCGGCCCGCGCAGCCGGGCGCGGCGCGGGCGCAACGGCACGATCCGCGTTGAGCTGGACCTGTCCGAGACCGCCTTCGGCACCACGCGTGAACTCACGGTCGACACCGCCATCGTCTGCACCAGCTGCACCGGCACCGGCACCGCGCCCGGCACCCAGCCGGACAACTGCGACATGTGTCACGGCCGCGGCGAGGTGCAGCAGGTCACCCGGTCCTTCCTCGGCCAGGTCATGACCTCGCGCGCCTGCCCGCAGTGCGCTGGATACGGCACCGTCATCCGCACGCCGTGCCCGGAGTGCTCCGGTGACGGCCGGGTGCGCACCCGCCGTACGATCAAGGTCCGCATCCCGGCGGGCGTCGAGTACGGCACCCACATCCAGCTCGCCGGCGAGGGCGAGGTCGGCCCCGGCGGAGGCCCGCCCGGCGACCTGTTCCTCGAGATCGTCGAGCGCCCGCACGCGATCTACGAACGCCAGGGCGACGACCTGCACTGCACGGTCCAGGTGCCGATGACGGCGGCGGCACTCGGCACGTCTTTGACGGTCGAGACGCTCGACGGCCCAGAGGAGATCGACATCCGGCCCGGGACCCAGTCCGGCCAGCGGATCCCGATGTACGGGCGGGGCGTCAAGCACCTCAACGAGAGCGGTCGCGGCGACCTGATGATCCACGTGAACATCGAGACGCCGACCAAGCTGGACGAAGAGCAGGAGGAACTCCTGCGCCAACTGTCGGTCCTGCGCGGCGAGGAGCGTCCGCCGGGCAAGTTCACGCCGGGCCAGCAGGGCTTCTTCTCCCGGCTGCGCGATGCCTTCAACGGCCGCTGAGGTGGCTTTCGCCCGATGAGCCCGCCGGTCTTCCTGTGCGAGGGCGATCGGCTCTCGTCGGACGCGATCCTGCTGGACGGCCCGGAGGGTCGCCACGCCGCGGCCGTACGCCGGCTGCGGGCGGGGGAGCGTGCCGACCTGACCGATG
>JAOPYG010000306.1 GCA_025964685.1 Actinoallomurus sp.
GTGGAACCCCACCAGTTGGTGTCCCACACCTCGCGCATGATCTGCTCACGGGTGACGACCTTGCCGGCGTCGCGTACGAGGACGCGCAGCAGGTCGAACTCCTTGGTCGTGAGCTGCAACTCCTGATCGCCCATCCAGGCCCGGCGGGACTCGGCGTCGATCCGCACCCCCTGCACTATGGGCGTCTCGGTGCTGCCCCGGCGCAGCAGGGCGCGGACCCGGGCGAGCAACTCCGCCAGCCGGAACGGCTTGGTGACATAGTCGTCGGCCCCGGCATCGAGGCCCACGACGGTGTCCACCTCGTCGGCACGGGCGGTCAGGATGAGGATCGGCACGCCGTGACCTTCGGCCCGTACGCGACGGGCCACCTCAAGGCCGTCGAGCTCGGGAAGACCGAGGTCGAGCACGATCAGATCCACCCCGCCCCCGAGCGCCCGTTCGAGCGCCTGCGGACCGTCGGGACTGACTTCGACGTTGTATCCCTCCCGCCGCAAAGCTCTGGCAAGAGGCTCGGAGATGGACGTGTCGTCCTCGGCGAGCAGTACTGAGGTCATGAGCCGATCGTAGAGCTATTCAAGAACGTTTCCTCCGTAGTAGAGGCGGCTTGACCTGCGATTTGCCAGTCATAGACGTCCTAGGAAAGGGCCAAATCCGAGCTAATGAGCGTTAATTGGCTGGAGCTTCAGACCGGCGTGACCCCGTGGCGGCGATGCGAGAACGCTCGATCTTTTCCGCGGGCGGCGGTGAAGCGTGCCGTGAGCTCGTGTCTCAGGTCCTCCGGTTCGATGATCGCGTCGACGACGAGTTCGCCCGCGAGCCGCACGATATCGATGTCCTCCTCGTATTCGGCGCGGAGTTTTTCGATGTACGCCTCGCGCTCGCGCTCGTCCTCGATCGCGTTGATCTTGTTGTAGTAGACGGCGTTGACGGCCGCTTCGGCGCCCATGACCGCGATCTTGGCGGTGGGCAACGCAATTGTGGCGTCGGGGTCAAAGCCTGGACCCGCCATGGCGTACAGGCCGGCGCCGTACGCCTTTCGGACGACTACACAGATCTTGGGCACGGTGGCCTCCGACACAGCCGTGATCATTTTGGCGCCGTGCCGGATGATGCCCTGGCGTTCGACCGCCGTGCCGACCATGAAGCCGGGCACGTCGGACAGGAACAGCAGAGGCACGTTGAAAGCGTCGCAGAGCTGGATGAACCGCGTGGCCTTGTCCGCCGAGTCGACGAACAGCACGCCGCCCTTGAACATCGGGTTGTTCGCCACCACGCCGACGACCTGGCCCTCCAGCCTCCCGAAGCCCACGACCAGCTCGCGCGCCCACAGGCTGTGGATCTCGAAGAAGGAGTCCTCGTCGAGCAGCCCCCTGACGTAGCGGCGCATGTCGAACGCGACCCGCTCACTGGCCGGCACGAGCGTGCGGAGGTCCACGGGCTTGGGGTCGCGTGGCTCCTTCGCCGGCGACTCCTGCTCCCAGTGGGACGGCAGGTAGGACAGGAAGTCGCGTACGGCGCCGAGCGCCTGCGGCTCGTCCTTGGCCAGGAAGTGCCCGCATCCGGAGACCGAGCAGTGCATCTTCGCGCCGCCCATCTCCTCCAACGTGGTCTTCTCCTTGACCACCATCTCCACCATGCGCGGGCTGCCCAGGTACATCGAGGCGTTGCCGTCCACCATCGCCACGAAGTCGCAGAAGGCGGGGATGTACGCGCCGCCCGCCGCGCTCGGGCCGAACAGCGCGCAGACCTGCGGGATCGAGCCGCTCGCGCGCACCTGGGTGTGGAAGATCTTCCCCGCGCCGCGACGGCCCGGGAACATCTCGACCTGGTCGGTGATCCGCGCCCCGGCCGAGTCGACCAGGTAGACCATCGGGACGCGGGTCCGGTAGGCCCGCTCGATGATCCGGACGATCTTCTCGACGGTACGCGCGCCCCAAGAGCCGGCCTTGACCGTCGAGTCGTTGGCCATGAGCGCGACCGGCCGGCCGTCGATGGTCGCGGTCCCGGTGATGACGCCGTCGGCGGGAAGATCACCGGCGAGGGCGTTGGCGTACAGGCCGTCCTCGACGAAGGATCCCGCGTCGACCAGCAACCGGATGCGCTCGCGCGCGAACAGCTTGCCCTTCGCGGCGTTCGCGTCGTGGTACTTCGGCGCTCCGCCGCTTTCGACCTTCTCGCGGAGTTCGGCCAGGTGAGGGTGGCCCGGCTCGTCCTGTGATGGTTGCATTGTGTGCTCGGTCACGATCGGACCTTACCCCGTGGTGCCGGGCCGCCCACGTAGTGACCGGCGGCCCCGGGACGGCGGGGTCACGCCCCTACTCTGTGGGCATGCGGCATGAGGATCTGCCCCGGTTCGAACTGGCCTTCCCGGGGCCGCTGCGCGACCGGCTCGTGGCCGCCGTCCTGTCCGGCGCGAAGACCGCCACCACCGGCCTGTGGTCGGACTACGACCGGCTGGGCGAGCCGCTGCCCGTCGCCGGCGAGCGTTCGGTGGTCATCGATTCCGCCGGCCGGCCGGCGGCGGTGGTGGAGACGACGGACGTACGGGTCCTGCCGCTCGGCGACGTCGACCTCGCGTACGTGCGCGAGGAAGGGGAGGGGCACGGGTCGGTGCCGGAATGGCGCGCCGCGCACGAGCGGTTCTGGCACGGCGCGGAGATGCGCGCGGCTCTCGGTGACCCGGGCTTCACCGTCGATGACCGCACTCCGGTCGTCGCCCAGCGCTTCCGCGTCGTTACCCGGATCGCCGCGCGTGCGGCCGAGGAGCTTCTCGACATCGTGGACGAGAACGACCAGGTGGTCGGGCGGCTGCCCCGGGGCGAGGCGACCGCGCGCGGCCTGCGCCACCGCTGCGCGTTCGTCTTCGTACGGGACGGCGAGGGCCGGATCTTCGTGCACCGGCGGACACCGGGCAAGCTGGTGTTCCCGTCGATGTACGACATGTTCGTGGGCGGCGTCGTCGGTGCGGGGGAGTCCTACGATGACGCGGCGTTGCGGGAGGCGGAGGAGGAGCTGGGCGTCTCCGGGCTGCCCCGGCCGGCGCCGCTGTTCTCGTTCCTGTACGAGGGGTCAGGCGCGGCCGCCGGGCACACCTGGTGGTCGCGGGTGTACGAGGTTCGCTGTGACCTGCCGGTGTCCCCGCAGGCCGAAGAGGTGGCCTGGCATGCCTTCCTGACCGAGGAGGAGCTCGAACGCCGCCTGCCGCAGTGGGAGTGGGTTCCCGACGGCCTGGAGGCCTACCGCCGCCTGCGGGCCGAGCGGCCGCGGTGACGTCTTGCGGCTGAGGACGTTCCTACGGGTGCGGGTCAGTCGTGGCGGCGCATCTCGCGGGTGCCACCCTCGTCCGACGGGCTGAACGGGGGCCGGTTGCCGTACGGCTGCTGCTGTTGCTGTGTGGGTTCGTAGGGCGGCGCGTCATAGCTGGTCCGCTGGTCATAGCTCCCGGCGGGAGAGCCGTACGTGGGAGTGGCGGCCTGCTCGTCTCGGACCGCGTGGCGTCCGCCGAGCGTCGTGTCGCCGCGTTCGCCGTACGAATCGGAGGTGTCGGGCAGGCCGTACTCGTAGCCGTCGGACGCGTCGTCCTGGCCGCGCCTTCGCCAGCGCGACGGGAAGAACGACGCGAACAGCAGCCCCACACCGGCGAAGAGGATGAAGCCCTCGTCCTCGAGCCCGGCGAGGGTGACGCGCTGTTCCTTGAACGGGAACCGGTTGATCAGGTCCGCGGTCGTCTTCTGGGAGACGAAGAACAGCACCCCGGCCGCGGTGAGCGCGAGGCCGCCGATCAGGGAGCCCAGCGGGGACAGGCGTGAGCCGACGAGGATCGCGAAGACGACGGCGGCGCCCGCGATCAGGCCGCCTCCGATCCACTTGTCCTGCTTGTGGAACTGGGCCACGTAGCCGTGCTGCAGCCGATAGGTGCCAAAGATCAACAATGCGGCGAGGGCGGCGGTGAGTACCAGCCCTGCGAAGAAGCCCCAGGTGTGGCGAGCGCCGTTGGACATCGCTACTCCTCCAGAGTGGCCGCGACCCGCTCGAGCCGGCGTTAGGTCAGCAGGGTAGTGGTCAAATGCCACATTTGGGGGGAGTAGAGCTGACGTTTTGGATAGGCATGATCACCGATTCGGTGCCATGAAAGTTCCGTCGGTCCGCCGGGCCGGCGGTCACTTGCACAGATTCTGCGTGGCCGTCCTCGCGTTGATCTGGGCGCCCGAACCGGACGGTGAGCTCGACGGCGTGGCGGCGACCTTGACCTGCTTCGCGCCCGTCCACGACGTGCCGACGATGACCTGCAGGCGGGAGCCCAGCGAGGAGACCGACTTCAGCCTGGCCCCCGGGATCGCGGCCTTCAACGTCTTGGCGGAGTCCTCGCGCCCCGGGCCGTACTGGATGACGGTCGTCGTGAAGCCGTGCCGCGCGCCCGGGACGGTGGACGTGCCGAAACCGACCTTGTGCAGGTCACGGGCGGCACGGGCGGCGAGCCCCACGACGCCGACGCCGTTGATCACCCGTATGTCGATCTGCCCCGGCGGCACGGTGAGGCCGTCACGCGGTGACGCGGAGGCGCTCGGGGTCGGCTTCGGCGGCTGGATGATCGGCTTGTCGTCCTCGATCTCCCGGAACAGCCGGTCGCCCGACGACCGGTCCCACAACACGGTGGACTGCTGCTGGCCGCCGATGGAGACCAGGTAGTTGGAATTGGACAGCGGCACCGTGGCGAAGGCGATGCTGTCGGTGCTCATGCCCTTCATCTGCATCCCGAGCGCCGTCAGCGTGTTCTTCGACAGGCCCTTGTCCGCGCGGATCGCGTCGAGTGAGGCGCTGAGGAACGCCGGGAACTTCGCCGGCTCGCTCAGCGCCTTGTGCACCACCCCCGACATGAACTGCTGCTGCCGGTCGATCCGGCCGAGGTCGCTGCCGCCGGTCAGTGTGTAGCGCGCGCGGGAGTACGCGAGGGCGGTCGGGCCGTCGACGTTGCTCTTGCCGGCCGGCAGTCGCAGCCCGCTCTTGGGGTCGTTTATCGCCTGCTCGGTGCAGACCGTGACGCCGCCAAGGGCGTTGACGACCTTGAGGAAGCCGAGGAAGTTGACCTCGATGTAGTGGTCGACGTGCACCCCGGTGGCGCGCTCCACCGTCTGCACGGTCAGCGGCGCCCCGCCGTACATGTACGCCCAGTTGAGCTTGCCCTGCCGCTCCCCTACATCGACGCCTTTGGCGCCCTCGGATCCGTTGGAGTGGTGCCCGGGGATGGTCACGAGGGAGTCGCGCGGCAGGCTCACCACGGTGATCTTGTCGTGCTTGGACGAGATGTGGACCAGCATCATCGTGTCCGAGCGCTGGCCGCCGACCTTGCCCAGGTGCAGCTGGTTGATCTGCTGGGTGCTGAGGCCCTCGCGGCGGTCGACGCCGGCGAGCAGGATGTTCATCGAGCCCTCGGGGCCGGAGTCCGGGCGGTTCTTCAGCCCGTCGAAGGCGTTGACCCGTTTCACGCTGCCGAGGACATAATCCTGGAACACCCATCCGCCGCCGGAGAACAGCAACACGAACGCGGACATCGCTCCCGTCGCCATGATGCCGCGGCGGTGCCGGCGCGCGCCGTGGGAGTAGGCCCGGCGGGGCTGTCGTTCGACCTTGACGTGCGTGGACTCCGCGTCGCCGACCGCGACGCCCTCGGGCCGGGAGGCCTCGTCCTCGCCGGAGGGAGCGCCGGGACGAGGGCGGAAGTAGCGCTCCTGGGGGTCGGAACCGGTGTCATCCCCGGTGCCATCTGACATGCCGGACTCGCCTCCCCGAGGTGCGAGGTGTTGCCTACATTGCGGCGTTCCTCGCGTTCGTACAGTACCGTTGCGCCGTCATGAATCCCTCGCCTAACACACCCCTCGCCGGAAACCGCGGCTGGCCGGCGGTGTCAGTGATCATGCCGGTGCTCAACGAGGAGCGGCATCTCGCCGAGGCGGTCGGCGGCATCCTCAACCAGGAGTATGCCGGTGAGCTGGAGCTGGTGCTGGCCATCGGCCCTTCTCGTGACCGCACGCAGGAGATCGCCGAAAAGCTCGCCGCCGACGACCCGCGGATCGTCATCGTGCCGAACCCCACCGGCCGTACCCCGCACGGACTCAACGTCGCCATCAGGGCCTCGCAGTACTCCATCATCGTCCGGGTCGACGGCCACTCGCTGCTGCCTCCCGACTACGTGCACGCCGCGGTGGAGACCCTCGAGGAGAGCGGCGCCGACAACGTCGGCGGCATCATGGCCGCCGAGGGCGTCACGCCGTTCGAGAAGGCCGTGGCCCGTGCGAGGACCTCCAAGATCGGGATCGGAACCGCTCCGTTCCACACCGGTGGCGGCGCGGGCGAGGCCGACACGGTCTATCTCGGCTCGTTCCGGCGCAGCGCGCTCGAGCGCGTCGGCGGGTACGACGAGACGTTCGTCCGCGCCCAGGACTGGGAGATGAATCACCGCATCCGCCAGACCGGCGGCAAGGTCTGGTTCACCCCCCGTATGCGCGTGACCTACCGCCCCCGGCCCAGCATCCGCGCACTCGCCAAGCAGTTCTTCCACACCGGCCGCTGGCGGCGGGTCGTGGGCCGCGAGCACCAGGGCACGCTGAACCTGCGCTACCTCGCGCCGCCCATCGCCGTCGTCGCCATCGTCGTCGGCGTCGTGGTCGGCGCGCTCGGCTTCTGGCCGGGATGGATCCTGCCGGGCGGGTACGCCGCCGCCATCATCGCCGGTTCGGTGCCGACGGGCCGCGGTCTCCCGCTCTCGGCGTGGCTGCGGTTGCCGATCGTGTACGCGACGATGCACCTGTCCTGGGGCTTCGGCTTCCTCGTCAGTCCGCCGAGCCTGGGGCGTTCTCGCGAGCCGTGATCTGCTCGGCGATGAGCAGGTCGACCGGATGGGTGACCTTGATGTTCTGCTCGCTGCCCGGCACGACCACGATGGGAACACCGGGCAGATAGCGATGGACCACGCCGCAGTCGTCGGTCGGGGCGTCGCCCGCGAACTCCGGGTCGGCCAGCGCGCGCTCGTACGCCGTCCGTATCGTGCCGAGCCGGAAGCCCTGCGGCGTCTGGAACCGGCGCAGGGTGTCGCGGCGCGGCATCTCCACGACGCGTCCGCCCTCGACCACGACGACCGTGTCCGATGACGGCACCGCCACCGCGACCGCCTCGGCATCGTTCAGGGCCGCGACGCACTCGGCGATGATCCGGCCGTCCACGAACGGCCGTGCCGAGTCGTGGAAGAGCACCCGCGCGTCGTCCGGCAGCGCCTCCAGGGCCGACAGCGCGCACAGTGTGGAGTCGGTACGGCTCGCGCCGCCCTCGATGACTCCGGTGACCTTCGCGTACGGTCCGGCGGCCAGCTCCGCCGCGGACAGGTGACCGGGGGCCATCACGACGAGGATCCGATCGATGTCAGGAGCCGCGTCGAACGCGGCGATTGCGCGGGTCAGGATGGGCCGCCCGCCGACTTCCGCGAGCTGTTTGGGCGCCTCGAGACCGAGCCGCCGGCCGGTGCCACCGGCCAGGACCACGGCAGTTGTCGTCATCGCGTCCTCGTGCCGTACTGGTCGGGCCTCACGGCCGCACTCTACTGTCCGCGCGTGCGGATCCAAGGTCGCGGGCGACGGTAACCTAGGGGGACTCTCCATCCGGCCGGCGGGCGAACGGATGTTTACGCGAAAGCAGCGACAGGGTGACGGTCGCGGTAAGGTCGGCGCTCGTATCTCGCGGCGTTCGCCGGAGAAGACCCCACGACTTGAAGGACCGCCCACATGACGTTCGGAGGGCACCGATGACGTTGGCACTGGTGATCGCGACCGAGGCGGTCGCGTCCGGCTCCTCGCCGACGGCCGGGCTTGCGCTTCGGGGCGGCAGTGTCGTCGGCCGCCTGCTCGCGCAGCTCGAATCCCTCGATGTCGCCGACCGCCGCGTGATCACTCGTCCGGAGATCGCCGGTGAGCTGCGGGAGCTCGGCTGCGATGTGATCGAGTCCAAGGGACTCGCCGAGGACCTGCGGGAGATCGCACGGGTCGCGAGAGCGGCTGCCGAACCCATGCTCATCGTGCACGGCGACGTCGTGGCCCACCGCGAGGTGTTCGCCCGGCTGGTGTTCAACTCCAAGGCGCCCGCCTCCGCCGCGGCCACGCGCGTACGCCCCATCGGTGACGCGCCGAGCCGGCCGGTGATGCGGATCCGGCGCGGCCGGATCACCTCCGCGGGCACGCGTTTCCACCAGGTGACGGACCCCAACGCGCTCTTCCGTGGCGTCCTGCGCGTGTCCGAGCTGGAGACCGCGACCCTCGCGTCCGTGGCCGAGAGATTCGCCGAGCTGGTCGACATGCCGGACCGTCTCACCGAGATCAGCCCGGTCCGTATTCTCTGGGCCGCCCCCGACGAGACCGCCGACACCGAGATGGAGGCGGAGGCCGAGGACACCGCGCTGCCCGCCGTCCTAGGCAGCACCCCGATCACCGGCGACGACGCTCCGGCCCTGCTGCTCACCGGCTTGGTGCGCTCGGGCGTCAAGGTCACCGGCCGCGGCAGCCGCGAGCTCGTCTGCGAGCGCGTCCTCGACCAGACGCAGGCCCAGGCGGCGCAGCAGGCCGTCGACGCCGTCGACGAGGACCGCGTACGCCTCAATGCCGCGGTCAAGAACAACGACGGTTTCTTCACCACCTACGCGGTCAGCACCTACTCGCGCTACATCGCCCGCTGGTGCGCCAAGCGCGGGTGGACCCCGAACGGCGTCACCGTGATCTCGATGGGGATCTCGGTGGTGGCCGCGGCGTGGTTCGCGACGGGACACCGCTGGGGCATGCTCCTCGGAGCGGTGTGCCTCTACTTCGCGTTCGTGTTCGACTGCGTGGACGGGCAGCTGGCCCGCTACTCCCGGCAGTTCAGCACGCTGGGCGCCTGGCTCGACGCGACGTTCGACCGGGCCAAGGAGTACACCGTCTTCGCCGGGCTGGCCGTCGGTTCGACCGCGGCCGCCGTCGGCAGCTCCGTGCACGGCGGCGACGTCTGGTACCTGGCGATCGCCGCGCTGACCTTGCAGACCGGCCGGCACATGGTGGACTTCGCGTTCGGCGCCTCCGAGAGGCGGACGCCGCCCGAGCCGATTCCGGTGCTGCCTCTGGCGATGCAGGACGACAGCGTGCTCGACGAGCCCGAGGCGGCCAAGAGCCGGCCGAAGGGCGGCGGCCTGAGCCACCTCGCGGTGTGGCTGTCGGCGCGCTCGGAGAAGGTCCGGATCTTCCACTGGTTCAAGAAGATCATCGTGCTGCCGATCGGCGAGCGGTTCGCGCTCATCGCGCTCACCGCCGCGATCTTCAACGCCAAGGTGACGTTCATCGCGCTGCTCACCTGGGGTGCCCTCGCCGCCTCGTACACCCTCGGCGGCCGTTTCATGCGGTCACTGACCCAGCCGAGGGCGGCCCGCGTTGACGCCTGAAGCCATAACAGAAAAGGAGCGCGTGAGCGACCGATGAGTACCGTGCTTCCTGGCGGGATGTCGGCGGGTACGCCGGAGCGGCCGGTTCCGAGTGAGGCGTTCACCTTCCACGGCGACCGGCTGGTGGCCTACCGCGATGACGGCCCGGTCGCGCAGACGCTCGGCCGGCTCAGCGGCGGTCAGCTCCCTCCGCTGCTCCCGCTGCTCGTGGCCGCCGTCGTCACCGGCATCCTGCTGATCGCCGGAGTGAACGGCCAGGACAGCCCGGCCATCTTCGCCCCGGTGCTGGCCCTGCTCCTCGCCGGGCCCGCGTCGACCCACCCGCACAGCGGACGGCTCGACTGGCTGGTGCCGCCGATCATCCGGGCGATCGAGTACGGCTACCTGGCGACGCTCGCCTTCGCGCACGATGTCTCCAAGCCGCTGACGTACGCCTTCATCGGCGTACTCGCGTACCACCACTACGACACCGTCTACCGCACCCGGCAGCGGTTGTGGCCCGCCAAGTGGGTTTTCCGCGCCGGCCTCGGCTGGGACGGTCGGCTGCTCATCGCGGCCGTGGCGACCCTCGCCGGCGTGCTGCCGGGCACCATCGCGGTGCTCACGGTCTACCTCGGGCTGCTGTTCGGCATCGAGAGCGTCTACACCTGGACGCGCACCGGTACGGGCAGAGGCGTCATGGTCAACCTCGAGGAAGAAGACGAAGCAGAAGAGGAGGCCGGATCATGATCGGCATGGTTCTCGCCGCAGGCGCGGGGCGTCGGCTCCGCCCGTACACGGACACCCTGCCCAAGGCCCTGGTGCCCGTCAACGGTGAGACGACGATCCTGGACATCGCGCTCGGCAACCTCGCCGAGGTGGAGCTCACCGACGTCGTCATCGTCGTGGGCTACCAGGCGGGGGCGGTCGAGGAGCGCAAGGCCGGGCTGGAGAGCCGGTACGGCGTCGACATCACCCTCGTGCACAACGACAAGGCCGAGGAGTGGAACAACGCCTACTCCATGTGGCTCGCCCGCGATTTTTTCAAAGAGGGCGTCCTCATGGTCAACGGCGACACCGTCCACCCGGTGAGCGTCGAGCGCACGCTGCTCGGCAACCGCGGCCCGGACGTCCTGCTCGCCGTGGACGACGTGAAGAAGCTCGCCGACGAGGAGATGAAGGTCATCCTCGACGGCGACGGGCACCTTCAGCGCATCACGAAGCTGATGGACCCGGCGACCGCGAACGGTGAGTACATCGGCGCCACGTTGCTGGAGCCGGCCGCGGCCGACCCGCTCGCCGAAGCGCTGAAGGCCACCTGGGAGAGCGACCCCGACCAGTACTACGAGGACGGCTACCAGGAGCTGGTGAACCGCGGCGGCAAGATCTCCGTCGCGCCGATCGGCGCCGTCGACTGGGTCGAGGTCGACAACCACGACGACCTGGAGAAGGCCCGCCGGATCGCCAAGGCCTACTGACATGCCCCTGCTCACGCGGATGCTCCCCGCTCCGCTGTCGATCGACGTACGCCGGGGCGCGATCGCCCACCTCGGCGAGCTGCTCGCCGACCGGCGCATCGCGACCGAGGGCCGGGTGGCCATCGCGGTCGGCCCGGGCCAGGGCGACCAGATCGCCGAGCATGTACGGCCCGGCCTGCAGGAATGCGAGGTTTTCCGGGTCGAGGGCGCCTCCGTGGACGCGGCCATGGCGCTGGGCTCCCGGCTGCGCGGCGGGTCGTACGAGGCGGTCGTCGGCATCGGCGGCGGCCGGACGATCGACGCCACGAAGTACGCCGCGACGCTCGCGGGCATGCCGATGGTCTCCGTCGCTACCAACCTGTCCCACGACGGCATCTGCTCTCCCACCGCCTCGCTGGAGCACGAGAAGGGCAAGGCGTCCTTCGGCGTGACGATGCCGCTCGCGATGATCGTGGACCTCGACTACGTCCACGCCGCGCCGGAGCGCCTCGTACGCGCCGGTATCGGTGACGTGCTGAGCAACTTCTCCGCCGTCGAGGACTGGGTGCTGTCCAACCGCGAACAGGGCGACCCGATCGACCGGCTGGCGCTGACGTTCGCACGGGTCGCCGCCGAGGCGCTCCTCTACCAGCCTCGCTCGATCGACTCCGACGAGTTCCTGACCGTGCTGGCCGAAGGCCTCGTGCTGTCGGGGATGGCGATGTCGTTCGCCGGCTCCTCACGGCCGGCGAGCGGCGGCGACCACGAGATCCTGCACGCGATCGACGCGCTCTTCCCCGGCACGGCCAACCACGGTGAGCTGGCGGGCCTCGGGGCGGCGTTCTGTTATCACCTGCGCGCGACACATCTGGGCGAGGGCGCCGAGCGCCTGGCCGAGATCGTGACGTGCCTCGACCGTCATGGGCTGCCCAAGACGCCCGACGACATCGGCCTGACCGCGGAGGAGTTCGCCCAAGCGGTGGCGTACGCTCCGCAGACCAGGCCGGGCCGATACACCATCCTGGAGCACCTCGCGCTCGACGAAGGTGCCCTGCTGAAAGCGGTACGCGAATATGTCGGCACCTTCGCTGGCTGAGGTCAGGTCCGGCGGCCAACCGCCCGGCCTGAAAGATCGGCGCAACGAGGAGCACTGGGCGGGGCGCATCTACATGCGCAGCATCTCGCCCTACTTCACCTGGCTTTTCGTCCGGATCGGCTTCAGTCCGAACCAGCTCACCTACATGATGATCGTGTGCGGGGTGCTCGGCGGCGCGGCCGTCGCGGTGACCGCGCAGGGCACCGCGGGCCTCGTGTGGGCGATCGTCGGCGCGCTGCTGATCCAGGCATACCTGCTGCTCGACTGCTCCGACGGCGAGGTCGCGCGGTTCCGCAAGCGCACCTCGGTCACGGGGGTCTACCTCGACCGGATCGGGCACTACATGTCCGAGGTGGCGCTGCTGGCCGGCCTCGGCGTGCGCGCGCAGGGGGCGTGGGAGAACGGCGGCTACGTCGAGCTGGGCCTGCTCGCCGCGCTCGGCGCGGCGCTGATCAAGGCGGAGACCGACAACGTCGTGGTGGCCCGCGCCAAGTCCGGCCTGACGGCCGACCCCGCGACGGGCGACCGGGCGCTGCGGCCTGAGTCGACCGGCCTGGCACTCGCCCGCGAGGCCGTGTCGATGCTGAAACTCCACCGCATCATCGGCGCCGTCGAGCTGTCCCTGCTCATCGTGGCCGCCGCCGTGATCGACCATCTGACGCACAGCCTGGACGCCACGCGGGTGCTCGCCGTCGCGGTCGCCGTCGTCGCCGTACTGCAGACGGGCCTGCATTTCGTCAGCATCGTCGCCTCGCGGAGGCTTAAGTGAAGCTCTCGGTCGTCGTCCTGACGATGGGCAACCGGCCGGCCGAGCTCGATCGCGCGGTCGACAGCGCCCTGAACCAGAAGGATGTCGAGGTCGAGGTCGTGCTCGTCGGCAACGGCGCCGACGTGCCCGGCTCGTGGCCGGACAACGTCAAGGTCATGCGCCTGCCGGAGAACGTCGGCATCCCGGCCGGCCGCAACCGCGGGGTCGAGGCCACGAACGGCGAGCTCATCCTGTTCCTCGACGACGACGGCTGGTACGAGTCCACCGGCCTCGGTGCCCACCTTCGTGACCGGTTCATCGCCGACCCGAAGCTGGGCATCGTGTCCTTCCGCGTCCGCGACCCCGAGGGCGGCCCCGGCGAGCGGCGGCACGTGCCACGGCTGCGCGCGGGAGACCCGCTGCGCTCCTCGGAGGTCACGACGTTCCTCGGCGGGGCGTCCGCGGTGCGCCGCGCGGTGTTCGACGCCGCCGGCGGGCTGCCGGAGGACTTCTTCTACGCCCACGAGGAGACCGACCTCGCCTGGCAGGCGCTCAACGCCGGCTACCACATCGTCTACGACGCCGACTGCGTGATGTTCCACCCGGCGGTCGCACCGACCCGGCACGCGATGTTCTACCGGCTCAATGCGCGCAACCGGGTATGGCTGGCCCGCCGCAACCTGCCCTGGCCGGTCGCGCTGACCTACCTGACCGTCTGGGTCGCGATGACGGTGGCACGCGAGCGCAAGCTCGCCTCGCTGCGCCCGTGGTTCGGCGGCTTCCGCGAGGGCTGGCGCAAGCCCGCGGGCCCACGCCGCCCCATCGCGTGGCGCACGGTCTGGCGGATGACCCGCCTGGGCCGCCCCCCGGTCATCTGACGCGGTCCGGGTGGCGGAACGGGGCGTCCGCCGGTCCGGCGGACGCCCCTCGGCGAGAAGTCAGACCTGCTGTCCGGGCCGGTCGACGAAGGCCGCCGCGAGACGCACCGACAAGACGTCGATGGTCCCCTTTTTGACCGTCCAGGTGCCGTGCTCGCCGGTGCCCGCGTCACCGGTGTGATCCTTGATCACGACGTTCCGATCGCCGAGATACGCGTAAGACGTACGGTCCAGCAGGACGTCCTCACGGATGTAGCCCCAGACGACACGAGAGACGGCCAGCGCCGGGCGTCCGGCGACGTCCACCGACTTCCGGTCGAGGGTGACGTGGGGGATCTTCGCCATCGCGCGGTAGACCGCGGCCTCCTGCCGAGGCGGCACGAGGTTGTTGTTCAGCAACGAGGCGAGCATCGAGAAGGCGATGTCGTCGCCGTTCCTGGCGGTCTTACCGCCTGGACTGTCCCGCTTCGCCCAGGCGAGCAGCGCGTCCGGGTCGAGCGGGATCTTCACCACGGACGCGTAGTCCACCGGCGGCATGCCGCCACCCGTCGCCGAGACGGTCAGCCTGCCACCGTCGTACTCCGCCAGCTGCGTGCCGTCGACCCGGATCCACACCCGGTCGACGCGGGTCCTCAGCGGTGACTTCGGCGTCTGCGTCGTGCCGATGGCGGGCTTGCCCGGTGAGGTGTACCGGGTCTCGAGATAGGTCCACTGGCTCGGCCGGGGCGGAGTGAACGCCCGGGCCTCCGCCTGGCCCGCCGCCTGGTACAGCACGGTCTGGGCCTGGGTGGCCGGTCCGCCGGGCGGGACGGGCGCAACGGGCGGAAGGGCGCGCGGACGGCCGTTCTGATCCATGCCGCCGAGGCTCAGGGCCACGGTCACCGCCGCCGCGGCGGCGACGGCCAGCCCGCCTGCGACGGCGAGCCGTACGCCCCTCCGTGGCAGGCGGAACCGGTGGATGCGGCCGGGCACGGAGACGGTGCGGGCGGCACGCTCCATCAGCGCCGCGCGGGCGGCAGCGTGCGCGTCGGCTGAGGGCGCGACGGCCGGCGGGCGGATGGTGTGCAGGGTCGTGATGTCGTCGTCCATGATCAGCGGTCCTCTTCTGCCGTCGGTTCGATCTGGCCCATCGCCGCACGGAGCTGCTTACGGGCCCGGTGCAACCGGGACCGCGCCGTCCCGGCCGGAATACCGAGCGCCTCACCGGTCTCCTCGGAGGTCAGCTCGGCCCACGCCACGAGCAGCAGTACGTCACGGTCGCCGGCCGAGATCTCCGCCAGCGCCGCCATCAGCGGGCCCCGGTGCGCCTCCGCGTCGAGACGGGTCACCACCCGGTCGGCGTGGCTCTCGGCGACCTCGCCGACGCCGGCGCGTGCCAGCGCCCGGTACTGCCGGACCTCGGCCCGATGGTGCCGGGAGATCAGGTTGGACGCGATCCCGTACAACCAGGGCCGGGCGTCCGCCCGCGACAGGTCGTACCGCTCCCGTCTGTCGAACGCGACCAGGAACGTCTCCGCGGCGACGTCGTCGGCCAGGCTCGGCCCGAGCCGCTGGCCGGCGAAGCCGTGAATCCGCGTGTAGTGACGGTCGAAGACCGCGGCGAAACCCTCCGGCTCCCACAACGAGCGCTCGATGATCGCCGCATCGCTGAGCTCGGTCGGGAGCATCCGGTTCACCACTGCCATGGGCGAGGATCCCGATTCATCGACTACCTCCGTAGCGTGATTGGACAACCTCCTTCGCCGATCCCGCCGAAACTGTTCACGCCGGACGCCGACACGAGAAACGCCCGGTACGAACCCACAGGTTCGCACCGGGCGTACTCGCGCGGTTCAGGCCGGTTCGCCGACCTCCATGATCTCGCGGGACCGCTTGGCGGCGAGGGCGTCCACGGCCTGCGAGAAGCGCGTCATCGCATCGGGTGAGTCCGGCCCCAGCAGCTGGTGCTTGAGCTCGCTGCGCCGTTCGGCCATCAGGTCCTCGCCGACGCCGTCCACGGCCGCCAGGATCTCGGGGAGACCCTTGCAGTCGCGGCCGACGAGGTAGGCCGCTGACGTGCTCGGGTTCTGGCGGCGGAACTCCGCATCGGGCAGGTCCGCGCCGTTCGTCACCACGTACGGTTTGCCGCTCGCGATGAAGTCGGCCACCACGCTGGAGATGTCGGTGATGAGCAGGTCGGCGTGGTTGAAGCAGGCGTACAGGTTCGGGATCGCACCGGTGACCACGCGGTGCCGCCACCAGCCTTCGGCCTCCCAGTACGCCTGTTCGCCCTCGGCGGCGGTGTCGCGCCACAGGGCGTCGCCGGCCAGGTCGGGCTCGGCGGCGACGCGTGACTCCTCGGCCTCGTCGGCGGCGCCGCCGGTCTCCCGGCCGAGACTTGCCAGGCGGGCGGTCAGCTCCTCCATGCGGCGCCGGGCCGCGGCGTGGTGAGCCGGGTCGGCGGGCCACTGGCCGCCGGCGTCCCGCGCCGCGTTGGCCTCCGCGATCATTTTGACGATCTTCTGGTGGGCGCGTCGTACGGCGGGGTCGTTCTTGCCGGCCATCGGGTGCGGCTTGTACAGCAGGCGTACGTGCGGCGCGTGGTCCAGCAGCGTCCGGACGAGCTTCGGTCCCATCACCGCGACGGAGGTGTGGAATCGGTCGCCGGTCCAGCCCTCCCAGGTGGGGGCGTACAGGACGGTGAACATCGGGTCCGGGGTGACGCCGGTGGTCTCGATCGGCGCGAGCTGCGGGCGGCCGACCTCGACGATCTCGTCGTCGCGCACACCGGCGTCGCTGCGCCGGTAGCGTTCGCGGCCCGCCGGGCCGGCGACCCAGACCTCGTCGTAGACCTTGCTGAAGGGGCTGAAGCTGGCGGCCTTGTCGCTGTCGCCGTGGCCGATGAACACGCAGCCGATCTCCGGCAGCCGCAGCATGTGGATGTTCTTGCCGGCGTTGGCGGGGAACAGCGCGACCCGCGTCGTCTCGGGCATCGGGAAGTTCATCATCTCGGTGCCGCCGGGGAAGCACAGGACGGGCGAGGACGTACGACCGAGGAGCGGCAGGTTCGTTCGCTCGCGCATGACGATCATCTTTTTGTTGGCGAGCCGGTCGAACGTCTCCAGCCACATGTTGACCTGGTAGACGGTGTCCTCGGCGCCGGAGAAGTACAACACCACTTCCGGTTCGTACGCCGCGATCTCCTCGGCGACCTGCTTGAGCACGTGTTCGCGGTCGGCCAGGTGCCGGTTGAGCCGGAGGTGGCGGGCCGCGAGGGCGAGCGCGGCCACACCGGCGACCAGCGCCACCGCGAGCCCGACGATGACCGGCCAGGCGGCGCCGGCGGCGACCGTGAGCAGCGCGCCCACGACGACCGGAACGTCGAGGTAGACCATGGAGCGGTGCTGCCGCACGGTCACCGGCGGAGGCGCCGGGAGGCGCAGCCGGGTCAGGTCGATGCCCCGGGTGAGGACGGGCAGGCGGCGCCGCTCGGTGACGAGCAGGGCGACGTACGAGTGGACCGCCCGCAACACGTGGAGGAGCACGAGTGTGCCGGCGACGGCGGCGAACCAGCCGGCCGACGGCGTCCGCTCCCGTGCGAGCAGGATCAGCAGTGCGACGTCGCGGATCATGGCGCGCAGTGCGATGCCGAGGCCGACCTGGCTGAGGGCGTTGCCGAAGTAGAGCGCGCGGCCGCCCATCAGCGCCTCGGCGGCGTACCCGGTCAGCGCGAACACGGCGACGAGCGCGGCGTTGGGCCACACCGCGGCGGTGAGGAGCAAGGCGTACGAGAGCACGAGTGTGCCGGCGATGGCGGGTCCGACCGCCTGGTCGCCCTCGAAGCGCCGACCGATCGAGGTGAGGATGCGTGAGGCGTTCAAGCTGCTGGCCGATCGTCGTCGGTGTGGAAGAGGGACTGGGAGGCGAGGGCGGAGACGGCGGCGTCGAACCTCTTGCCCGAGTCGAGGCCGTCCGGGCCGAGCAGGTGGTTCCGCAGCTCGCGCCGGTGTTCGGTCATCGGGTCGAGGCCGTCGCTTCCGGCTTGCGCCACGATCGCGGGGAGTTCGGCGCAGTCGGGCCCGACCAGGTACGCGGCCATGGCCGCGGTCGGGAACAGCCGGCGGAACTCCTCGGTGGCCAGTCCCTGGACGTTCGTCACGGCGTAGGGCTTGCCGCTGACGATGAAGTCGCCCGCCACGCTGGAGATGTCGGTGATGAGCAGGTCCGCGTGGTTGAAGCAGTCGTACACGTGCGGCCGCGGCCCCGTGATGACGCGGTGTCGCAGCGGTCCGCCGGCCTGCCAGTAGGCCGCGGTCCAGGCGTCCTCGACTTCCTGCCAGGTGTCGGAGGAGCCCACACCGGCCGTGTCGCGCGTGATCTGGGCCTCGTCGCCGGCGGTCTCGTCGCCTGCGAGCGCGTCGAGGCGCCTGGTCAGGGCCTTCAGCCGGTCGCCGTGCTGACCGCCGCTCGTCTCGCGCGAGCCGTTCGCCCGTTCGATCATCGCGACGATCTCGTGGTGCCTGGCGATCGCCTCCGGGTCGCGGGTGCCGGTCAGGGGGTGCGGCTTGTACAGCACCCGGATCTGCGGTGAGTGGTCGAGCAGCGCCCGGACGATCGCCGGTCCCATCGTCGCGACGGAACTGTGCGCCAGGTCGTCCGACCAGCCCTCCCAGGTGGGGGCGTACAGGACGGTGAACATCGGGTCCGGGGTGACGCCGGTGGCGTCGATCGGCGCGAGCTGCGGGCGGCCGACCTCGACGATGTCCTCGTCGCGTACGCCGGTCTGCATCGTCAGGTACCGCTCACGCCCGGCCGGCCCGGCCACCCAGACCTCGTCGTACGCGCGGGCGAACGGGTTGAAGCTGGCGGGCTTGTCGCTGTCGCCGTGATTGACGAAGGCCGAGCGGATGCCGGACATCCGCAGCATGTGGAGATTCTTGCCCACGTTGGCCGGGTACAGCGCGGTCCGGAGGGTGGACAGGTCGAGCCGCACCATGTCCATGGCCTTGGGCACGCAGAGTATGGGGGTCCGGGTCCGGCCCAGCAGCGGCACCATCGCGCGCTCACGCAGGATGATCACCGTCCGGTGTTCGAGGTCGTCCACCGTGGAGAGCCACATGTTGGCCTGGTAGGCCGAGTCCGGGGAGCCGGAGAAGTAGAGCACGACCTCCGGCCGCAGCTCGGCGACGCGTTTGTTCACCAGGTCGAAGATCCGGTCCTCGTTGCCAAGGTGGCGGTTGCGCATCGCGTGCCGGACCATCAGTCCGGCGGCGACCAGCCCGAGCGCGTACGCGACGGCCAGCCCGCCGACGCCGACCCACAGCCCGAACAGCGCGCCGACCAGCACGGGCACGTCCAGGTGCAGCATGGTGCGGGCGTGCCGCGTCGTGAACAGCGGATGCGGGGCGTCCGGAATGCGCAGCTCGGTCAGGTCCATGCCGCGCGTGACCACCGGCAGCCGCCGCCGCCGGATGACGTAGAGGGTCAGTCCGGAGTACGCCCCGCGGAGCGCGTGCAGGCCGACCAGGCCCAGTGCCAGCACGGCGAACGTGGTGTCGCCCGCATGGCCCTCGCGGACCAGCAGCAGGAGGAGTGCCAGTTCGCGGAGCAGGAACCGTACGGTGACGCCCGCGTTGACCTGCGCGAGCCGGTCGGTGATGCCGAGCTCCTCGCGGGAGGCCAGGTCGTCGGCGGCGTAGGCGATCAGGGCGGTGACGGCGAACGCCCAGGTACTCGGCCACAGCGCGGCCGCGACCGTCGCCGGGTAGGACAGCAGAAGAGCGGGGCGGATGGCGGCCCGTACGAACCGGTGGGTCATCGGGCGACCGCCGTCGGGTCGTGGCGGCGGATATCGACCGTATGGCCGGTGAGTTCGGAGATGAGCACGTCGATCGAGGTCAGCGCGACGTCGTGGGATGACAGGAGGGTGTCGGCCGGCTCCTGCCCGAAGGCGCGGGTGCGCATCGGCGTGGCGGTCCGCTCGGGGTTGATGCAGTTGACGCGCACTTCGTCGTCGGCCCATTCGTCGGCCAGCGCCTGGGTGAGGTTGACGGTGGCGGCCTTGGCCGAGGAGTACAGGCTGTATCCGGCGCGGCCCCGCGTGTAGCTGCTGGAGGTGTAGAGGAGCAGCTGGCCCTTGGACTTGCGGAGGTAACCGATCGCCGCCCGCGCGATGTGGAGCGGGCCGAGGTAGTTGATCCGCAGCGACCCCTCGACGATGGAGTCGTCCATCTCGTCGAGCTTGCCGGTGTGCAGGACCCCGGCGGTGTTGACGACGTAGTCGATGCGGCCCGTCTCGCCGTGCGCCTTGGCCAGGGCGGTCTCGACGTCGGGTGGGTTCTCGACGTGAGTACCGGTCTCCGAGCGCGAGAAGGAGTACACCCGGGCGCCGAATGAACGGGTGAGCTCGGCGATGTCGGCGCCGATGCCCTGGCTGCCGCCGAAGACCACGATGGTCTTGCCGGACAGTCTGCTCGCGTAGTCCGTCTCGGTCCCTAGGGGCGGAGGCGGAGCCTGTGAGGAGAGCTGGAACAGTTTGTCGGCGATGAACACGTCGACCGGGTGGGTGACCTTCATGTTCTGTTCGCTACCGTCCACCACGACGATGGGCACGTCGGGCAGGTAACGCAGCACGACGCTGCAGTCGTCGGTGGCGGAGACCTTCCCGGCGATGAAGTCGGGGTCGGCGAGGGCGAGCGCGTAGGCCTCGCGAATGGTCGACAGGCGGAAGCACTGCGGTGTCTGCCCGCGGCGCAGCAGGTCGCGACGGGGCACGTCCTTGATGACGGTGCCGCCGTAGTCGTCCACCTTGATGATGGTGTCGGCGGAGGGAATGGCCACATCGACGGCCTCGTACCGTTCCAGAGCCGTGACGCATTCCTCGATGATGCGATGGTCGATGAAGGGCCGCACCGCGTCATGGAAGAGCACGTTGGCCTCGGGGGAGGTGGCACTCACCGCCTCGATCGCCCGCATCGTGGTCTCGGTGCGAGTGGCGCCGCCCTCGATCACCCGGGAGACCTTCGTGCATCCGGCAGCGGTGACGATGGCCTCGGCCTCGGCCGTGAAGCCCGGCGTCATCGCGACGATGATCTCGTCGATCTGCGGTGCGCTCTGAAAGACCTGCAACGTGTGCTGCATGATCGGCTTCCCGGCGATCTTGACGAGCTGCTTGGGGATCTCGAGCCCCATCCGCTGCCCTGTACCACCCGCCAGAACGACTGCGACGTTGTGCAACTGCAACTTGGTCCGCCCTCTATAGATCTGACAAGCGAGGATAGCTCCCCATAAGCAATGAAAAGCGTCACATCACGGATGTGAACCCTAAGTAACAATTTTCAGTGGTTTACGTTACTTGAAGCACCCATTACCTCGCTGAGCCTCGCCCGTCAGGCCCATGAGTGAGCTGGGTCACGCTTAGGGGCGCTCTGATGCGTGGTTCGCCTTGACCGGCGCCGTCATGCCGCCATCATCAGTGGCAGGCGTCCAAACCCCGTACGCTCGGCATCTCCGGGAAGGTTGGAGGTGATCACGGTCGAGTCCGCACGGAGCCGTTGGCGCGCCGTGCCGGGTGTTCTCGCGACCCTGGTCACCGTCGTCTGCGGCGCGATCCTGGCCGACCGGCTCATCCTCCAGGCCGAGTGGTGGCAGGTGAACCGGACGGTGACGCACGCGCCGCGGCCGCAACTCGCCGACCTCGGACCGCCGCCCGGCCCGGTCACCGTGAGCTGGCAGCTGAGCACCTCCGTGGCCGACAGTGAGCTGCCCGCGTACGACCGGGTGGCCTTCACACTCGTGGACGGCGAGCTCGTCGTCGTGTCCGGTCGCGGGCTCACCGTGCGTGACGCGCGTACCGGCCGCGAACGCTGGCACTACTACCGCGGCGAGTGGTCGCTCCTCGGCTGGGCGCACACCGGCCAGGTGCTCATCGCCTACCTCGAGCGCACCGGCCACCGCGGCAACCGACTCATGGTGGGCCTCGACGCGGTCAGCGGCACGCTGCTGTGGCGTCAGCGCGGCGACGTGCCGGCCGCGACCGAGCGGACCACGCTGCGCTGGCCGGCCGGCGGCGGTGTGGTGATCGTTACCGAGGACGGCCGGCACACGCTGTACGGCCGGTCCGCGGTGACCGGCCGCCGCATCTGGACCAAACGTCTGACGCACGGCTGCCTGCTGCCGGAGGCGGCGCCGTACGGTTCGGCCGCCAGCGAGACCGTCGCCGCCTTCGGCCTCGACTGCGGTGCCCGCGACCGTACCCTGGCGGTCGACCCGCGCACCGGGCACACGCTGTTCACCACGAACGCCGCGCACGCCGCGGTGTCGGTCAGCGGAGACGTCACCGCCGTGTTCGACGGCGTGGGGCTCTACGCCTACGACCGCTCGGGCCGGCAGTTCCTGATCCGCAAGGGCGAGGACGTCTGCCGGAACATGTGCCCGACCACGGTGACCGGCGGGCACCTCCTCGTCGCCTACGACCTCGCCCGCCGGCCCGAGGACGGCACGGCGACCCGCAGGCTCGAGTCGGTGGACATCGCCTCCGGCGAGTTGTCCTGGCGCCGCGACGTGTCCGGCTACACCGCCCTCTCGGTGACGGGCGGCGTGCTGTACGGCCTGCGCTCCCGCCTCGCCGATCCCTTACTGCCGGCCGGAATCGACGTGATCGACCCTGCGACGGGCGAAGGGACGACGGTGCCCGCGCCGCTCGTGACCCGGCCCGGACTGGACGGCGTACGTCCCTGGGTCGCCGCGGGCGGCGGCCTGCTGTACGTGGCCGTGCCGACGGCCCGCCCGCGTCCCTTCGGCGGCGCCCGGCTGGTCGCCCTGCGTGGCGGCATCCGGGGTTCGGGGCCGCCGCAGCTCGCCGGAGTGTCGGTCCGCGACTGGCCGGACGCCTGCTCCCTGCTCACCAAGCACGACCTGCCGCCGGGCTACTCCGCTGAGTCGTCGCCGGCGGACGTCGAGGGCATGCGTGTGCCGGCCGGCTGCACCTACCGGCCACGGCATCAGAAGCGGCGCGCCTCATCCGCTCCAGAGCGTGAGACCGGCGCGCTGTCGGTCACCGTCCAGTGGGTGGCCGCCGACCCTGGTGCGGCCTCGGCCCTGTTCTGGGCGGCGCGTGACACGCAGAGCGCCGTCCGCGACCCGGTGAAGGCGGGCGACGCGGCGTACGGCCTGGGCGTCCCGTCCGGCACGGTCGTGATGCGGGTCGGCCGGACGATCGTGACGGTCACCGCCGAGCTCCCGGGCATGGCCACGCACCTGGCCACGCTGATCGCCGCGCGGCTGCGCGCCGGCGACTGACCGCCGGACTCATGCCTTGGCGGTGGCCCAGTCCTCGAGCTGCGCGACGAACAGCCGGGCCTGCTCGGGCCAGTGGAACCGCGCACGGGCGGCCTCGTGGCCACGCTTGCCCATGTCGAGCCGGAGCGTCGGATCGTCGCGCAACCGCCGGACCGCCGCCGCGGTCGCCATGGGGTCCTGGAACGGCACGACCAGCCCGCAGGCGCCCTCGGTGACGATCTCCGCGGCGATCGGGTTGGGCGTGGTGATGACCGGAAGGCCCCGCGCCATGTACTCCACGACCTTGGTCGGCATGGAGTGCCGGTAGTTGGGTGAGTCGTGCAGCAACGCCAGCCCGGCGATGGCGCCCTCGGCCATGCGCAGTGCGCGGTCGTTGGGCACGAAGCCGTACCAGCGCAGCAGGCCGGTCCGCTGCGCCTCGCGCAACAGCGGCCGTACGCTCGCGTCCGCCGCGCCGATGAGCTCCAGCGTGACCCCCTCGGCGCGCAGCAGCCTGGCGAGCTCGATCAGGTCGGCCGCGCCGCGTGCCATGGAGAGCTGTCCGACGTAGACGACCCGATCGTCGCCCGGAGGCGTGGGCAGTGTGTCCGGGACGTTGGTGGTGTTCGGCACCACCGGGTGCCGCTCACGGAAACGCTCGCGGTAGCCCTCTTCGGCCAGCAGCAGCTTCAGCCGGCGTTCGGCACGCCGTTCCAGGAGCCGTACGGCGAACCGCAGCGGCACTCTCAGCGGCGCGGGCAGCCAGCCCTTCGCGCCGAGCGCCGCGGCGGTGTCCTCGTGCACGTCCCAGACCGTGCGCGACCGCAGCCGGCGCGGCACCGCCAGGAGCAGCTCGGGGTCGTGCAGCAGGATGAGGTCCGCCTCGTGGCCGCGCTGCCGCAGGACGCGCCGTGCCGCGCGCAACGCGTACAGCCGGCGGCGGCCGGTCGCGCGGGGTACGTCGATCGGAGTGACGTCGGGCCAGGGCGTGACATTGCACGCGCGGAACGGCGCCACATACGTGATCTCGTGCCCCGCGTCGAGCAATGCGCGTATCTGCCGGTGCAGAATCCGCGCGTCCTCAGGATGGTGCACGACCGTACACACGAAAACCCGCATCGCCTTCATTTCACCGGGAGTCTGTCGGTGGCAGGGAAATATTCGGTGAATTCCAAGCGGCCATCACTTCACAGCAATTCGACGCGCTCGGCCAGTGAGTCGTCGGCCGTCCGCGTACGGCCGCGCGTGTCGAACAGCAGCCGTGCGTGCCGCGTGAGCGTGTCGGCGTCGTACTCCGCGTGGCCGGTGAGCACCACCACGAGGTCGGCCTCGGCCAGCGCCGTGTACAGCACACGGGCGCGCGGCACCGGGACGCCGTCGATGTCCCACTCCTCCACGTAGGGGTCGTGGAAGGTCAGCTCGGCGCCCATCTTGCGCAGCCGCCGCGCGACCGGACGGGCAGGCGACTCGCGCTGGTCGGCGATGTCGGCCTTGTACGTCACGCCGAGCAGCAGGACCTTGGCGTTCTTCATCGCCCGGCCCTCGCGGTTGAGCAGCGCCTGCGCGCGCTCGACCACGTAGCGCGGCATGCGGTCGTTGATCTCCTGGGCGAGCTCGACGAACCGGAACGGGTAGCCGAGCGAGCGCACCTTGTACGACAGGTAGTTCGGGTCGATCGGGATGCAGTGACCCCCGACGCCGGGCCCGGGGTAGAAGGCCTGGAAGCCGAACGGCTTGGTCGCGGCGCACCCGATCGCGTCCCACAGGTCGATGCCGAGCTCGTGGCAGAACACCGCCATCTCGTTGACCAGCGCGATGTTGACGTGCCGGTAGGTGTTCTCCAGGAGCTTGGCCATCTCGGCCTCGCGCGTGCCCTTGGCCTGCACGACGTGCTCGACGAACTTGCCGTAGAACCCGGCGGCGGCGCCGGCACAGGCCGGCGTCATGCCACCCACGATCTTCGGGGTGTTGGCCACGCCGTACACCGGGTTGCCCGGGTCGATCCGCTCCGGCGAGAACGCCAGGTGGAAGTCCTCCCCGGCCTTGAGACCGGACTCCTCGAGGATCGGCGCGACGACCTCCTCGGTCGTGCCGGGGTACGTCGTCGACTCGAGTACCACCAGCGTGCCGGGCTCGAGGTGCCGCGAGACCGTCTGCGCAGCCTTCTGCACGGCCGTCAGGTCCGGACCCCCGTCGGCGGACAGCGGCGTGGGCACGCAGATCACGACGGTGCGCGCACCGTCGAGGATCGACTCCTCGCGGCTGGGCGAGAAGCCCGCCGCGAGCATGTCCTCGACCTCCGCCGGACTGACGTCGTCGACGTGGGAGAGCCCCGCCTTCAGGCCCGCCACGACGCGCGGGTCGCGGTCCAGGCCGGCGACCTTGAGGCCGGTGCGGCTGGCCTCCCGGGCGAGCGGGAGGCCGACGTATCCGAGTCCGATGACCACGAGGTCCACCAGGTGGCTCCCTTCACGAGCTGCGTTAGACGATTTCTCGGTAGGGCGCGAGATAGCGGGCAGTCACAGCCCGCCAGGTCCGGTATTCGGTGACCCACTCTCTTCCGGCCTGTCCGATTTCGCCCCGTGTCTTCGGACTGTAAATGAGCCGGTCCAGGCAATTGGCCCATGCTTCCGGGTCTTCGGGAACTGTTAACGTCCCGGTCACGCCTGGTTCGATGATTTCGCGGAGGGCTCTGACATCACTTGCTATTACTGGGATTCCCCCTGCCATCGCCTCCAGCGGTTTCAGTGGAGTGACCAGCTGACACACACGGTCCGCGGTGCGCGGGACCGCGAACACATCGAGGACGGCTTGATACCGACGCACTTGATCGACCGGCACCCGGCCGGTGAACACCGCGGAAACCCCCAGCTCGGTGGCGCGACGCTCCAGGGCCGGCCGTTCCGGCCCGTCGCCGACGAGCAGCAGGGTGAAGTCGCGGCGGAGTGCGGCTGCCTCGATGAGCGTGGCGATGCCCTCGAATCCGTAGAACGTCGAGGTGAGGCCCACCACGAGCTCGTCCGGTGCGATGCCCAGCTCCGCGCGGAGCTTCGCGGCGTCCGGGAGGGGCTGCAGGAACGACTCGTCCACCGCGTTCGGCACGACGAGCACGTTGCCCACGCCACGGCTCTCGATCTCCTCGCGCATGGCCTCGCCCAGCGTGACGACGAGGTCGGCGGAACGCATCCGTGCCGTCTCGACCTCGCGGGTCAGCCGGTAGAACTCATCGGCCTCGGTCCGCGCCGGGTCCCGCGACAGCCAGGAGTCCTCGAGGAAGCCACGGACCTCGTACGCGACCGGCACGCCGTACCGCTCCCGCAGCTCCAGCGCGACGGCCGCGTTCATGTGGTTGCTGGCCGCGTGCAGCACCGACGGGCGGAGTCGCTCGACCAGGCGTCCGGCCAGGTCGGCGGCCTTGCGGATCTCCTGGACCGGCCCGCGCGGCGGCAGCCACGGCAGGAGCCGGTGGTACGGGATGCCGTCGACGGAGCAGTCCGGCCGCGCGTCGGCCATGCCCTGGGCGAGCGGATGCCCGAGCCGCGTCACGACGTGCGGGTCGAGCCCGAGCTCGCGCTGGGCGACCACGATGCGCTGCGTCCGCACCGTGTAGCCGGCCTGGGTGGCGGGCAGCGCGTTCGTGACGAAGTGCAGGATCCGCGCACTCAAGCCCTCCACGCGCCGCACCGTCCTGGGCGCCTTCGCCGTCGTGTCGGCGAGCAGGTCGCGAAGGTCGCCGGTCTCGTCGGACTTCGGGGTCGGCCTTGCGAGCCTGGTCAGGCGTGGACGTACTCTCCCTGGAACGACGCGAAGCGCCAGGCGCACGGCGAGCCGGAGCGCACGACGTGGATCATCGCGCGCATGCCGCCAGGCCAGTGCCGCGGAAAAAAAGATCATCTTGGCCACCTGCATGGCGGCCGAGGCTAAGGACCTTCAATGAACGAGAGGCAAACGTGATCGCGCACGTCCTCGGCGCCCGGCCGAACTTCGTCAAAGCAGCCCCTGTGATCGCCGCGCTCTCCGGACGGCAGGACCTCGCCGGAGGCCCGGTCCGCGAGCAGCGAGTGATCCACACCGGCCAGCACTACGACGAACGCATGTCGGAGGTGTTCTTCCGTGAGCTCGGCCTGCCCGAGCCGGACGTGAACCTCGGTGTGGGGTCGGGCAGCCACGCGTCCCAGACCGCGGCGATCATGGTGGCGCTGGAAAAGGAGTTCATCGAGCGTTCACCTGAGCTGGTCATGGTGTACGGCGACGTGAACTCCACCATCGCCGCCGCCCTGGTCGCGGCCAAGCTGCACATCCCGGTCGCCCATGTCGAGGCCGGGCTGCGCAGCTTCGACATGACCATGCCCGAGGAGGTCAACCGGCGGCTCGTCGACCAGCTGTCGAACCTGCTGTTCGTCACCAGCCCGGAGGCGGTCGGGCACCTGGCCGCCGAAGGCGTGGAGGTCGGCCGGGTGCACTTCGTCGGCAACCCGATGATCGACACCCTGCTGTCCCACCTCGACGCCTTCGAGACCGAGGCGGTGCGCGCGGCACACGGGCTGCCCGAGCGCTACATCGTCGCGACCCTGCACCGCCCCGCGAACGTCGACGACCCCGCGGTCGCCGCCGGTCTGGTCAAGCGGCTGCACGAGATCGCGGACCTGGCCGAGGTCGTCATGCCCGTGCACCCGCGCGGCCGCAAGGTGCTGACCGAGGCCGGGCTCGATGACCACCCGCGCGTGAAGCTCCTCGAGCCTCTGGGCTACGTCGACTTCGTCGCCGCCGTACGCGGTGCGGCCGTCGTCGTCACCGACTCGGGCGGCGTCCAGGAGGAGACGACGATCCTCGGCGTGCCGTGCCTGACCGTACGGCCCAACACCGAACGGCCGATCACCATCACCCACGGCACGAACCGGCTCGTCACCGCCGAGGGCCTCGTGCCCGCCGTCGAGCAGGCGCTGACCGCCGTCACCGGAGAGCGCGAGGTTCCGCCGCTGTGGGACGGCAAGGCCGGACCGCGCATCGCACGCGTCGTGGGGGACTGGCTCGATGGCTGACCGGCAGGTGGCCCGGCTCAAGGCGGCGCTGGCCGACCGTGAGGCACGGGTACAGATCCTCGAGGCACGGGTCTCGGCACTGGAGGCATCCACCTCGCTGCGCGTGGGCCGGGCCGTCACCGACGCCGCGCGCAAGCCCGGAAAGGGCGTCGTGGCGCTGCCGCGCGAGCTGTACCGCATGTGGCGGCACCGTGGCGCGCCCAACGTCGTGACCTCGGTCGACGCCCGCGAACGCCCGATGTTCAGCGCCCGCGACGAGGACCGGCTGATCGCCGGGTCGGCCGTCAAGGGCCTCATCGTCGCCGGCGTCCTGGCCCCTGCCGCGGCCGAGAGCCTTGGCGGGGCGGCCCACGTGGTCCCGCTGATGCCGCACGACGC
Source organism: Actinoallomurus sp. (assembly GCA_025964685.1). Taxonomy (GTDB): domain Bacteria; phylum Actinomycetota; class Actinomycetes; order Streptosporangiales; family Streptosporangiaceae; genus Actinoallomurus. Next base: position 28,291 of record JAOPYG010000306.1, read on the forward strand.
CGCGCTCGTGCTCGACACGGCGGACGTCGATCTGGTGATCGTGGACGCCGCGGCGGGCGCCGCCGGCGGTCCCTGGGCCTACCTCGGTGTGCCGGGCGTGCCGGACCGCGAGCGGGCGCTGCTGGGCCTGATGGAGGTCGCCCGTGGGCGTAACCGCCCGCTCGTGCTCCTCGGCTCGTCCCCCGGGCTGGCCGGGTTGGGCTGGGACGCGACGCTGAAGGACGGCTCGGCACTGGGCGAGGCGCTTCCCGGGCTCTGCGCCCGGTTCGGCATCGACCGGCCCTGACGAGCAGTACACATGACCGAGACTCCCCCCGCGAAAGGAAACCGCGTGCGCGCTCTCGTGTACGGCGACGTCGATCTCAACATCATCGACGGGTCGGCGATCTGGGCTCAGGCGATGGTGCAGGCGTTGCACGAGGCCGGCGTCGAGGTGACCTTCGTCCTCAAGGCCCTGGTGCGTACGGACCGTCTGGTCGCTCCGCTGGAGAAGCTGCCGGGGGTGACCGTACGACACCTGCCCGAGGACGCCACCGGATCGCTGACGGTCGAGGCCGCGGCGCAGACGCTCACCGAGCTGGACGCCGCCGAGCCGTACGACCTCGTCGTCGTGCGCGGCCGGCGGCTCGCGGTGCGCCTCACCGGCACCCCGCTGGCCGGCCGGCTGTGGACCTACCTCACCGACGTCCCGCAGAGCGTCGGTGAGCTGTCGGCTCCGGCCAACAAGGGCGTACGCGGTGAGCTGGCGGCCGTCGCCAAGGCGTCGCGCTTCCTGCTCTGCCAGACCGAGGAGCTGCGCTGTTTCCTCGAGGGCGTGCTCCACAAGGCGGCCGGCAAGTGCGTGCTGTTCCCGCCGGTCGTCGCGCTGCCGAGCGGCCTGGAGCCGGCCGCGGACCGCGAGCCCGGCCGGCCGCTGAAGCTCGTCTACACGGGCAAGTTCGCGCCGCGCTGGAACACCTACGAGATGACGGCGCTGCCCCGGCGCCTGGCCGCCCGCGGGGTCGACGCCGAGCTGCACATGATCGGCGACAAGATCCACAACGACAAGAAGGATCCGGGGTTCTCCCGCCGGATGCGCGTGGCGCTGGAGTCCACACCCGGCCTGGTCTGGCACGGCGGCCACCCGCGTGCGGAGGCCATGCGGGTGACGTCCGGCTGTGACATCGGGCTGTCCTGGCGCCACCCGGACCTCGACGCGAGCCTGGAGCTGTCCACCAAGGTCCTCGAGATGGGCTCGCTCGGCGTGCCGGTCGTGCTCAACCGGACCCCGATGCACGAGAACCTCCTGGGCGTGGACTACCCGCTGTTCGCCGGCACCGAGCAGGAGGTCGTCGACGTCCTCGCCGGGGTGGCCGACCCCGCGACGTACGCGCGGGCGCGCGACCGCTGCCTGGAGGCCGCGCGCGACTTCACGCTCGCCGCGGCGGCCGACCGGCTTCGCCGCTACCTGCGACAGGCGTTCCCGCCCGCGCCCGAGGGCGCGGGCCGTACGCGCATCGTGGTGGCCGGACACGACCTGAAGTTCTTCACCCGGCTCCTCGACCACCTGCGCTCGCTGCCGGGGGTGGAGGTGCGGGTCGACCAGTGGCCCGCGCTCGGCCGTCACGACCCGGAGGTCAGCAGCGAGCTCGCCGAGTGGGCCGACGTGGTGGTCTGCGAATGGTGCGGGCCGAACGCCGTCTGGTACAGCGAGTGGCTGAAGAAGCACGGCCGGCCGGAGCAGCGCCTGGTCGTGCGGCTGCACCGGTTCGAGCTGTACGGTGCGTGGCCGGGACGCCTGGACATCGACGCGATCGACCAGGTGGTCTGCGTCAGCCCGCACTACGCGGACCTGACCCGGAAGATGACCGGCTGGCCCGCCGACAAGGTCACCGTGATCCCGAACTGGGTGGACGACGCGCAGTTCGGCCGGGCCAAGCTGCCGGGCGCGCAGCATCACCTGGGCGTCATCGGCCTCGCGCCGTGGCGCAAGCGACTCGACCTCGCCGTCGACGTGCTGGAGCGCCTGCGGCGTGAGGATCCGAGGTTCACCCTGTTCGTGAAGTCCAAGCTGCCCTGGGACCTGCCGTGGATCTGGAACCGCACCGAGGAGCGGGAGAGCTTCGAGGCGCTGTTCCGCCGCATCCGCCGCTCGCCGCTGCTCGCCTCGGGCGTGGTCTTCGACCCGGCCGGCCCGGACGTGGCGTCCTGGCTGCGGCGGGTGGGATTCGTGCTGTCCACCAGCGACGACGAGAGCTTCCACCTGGCACCGGCCGAGGGCATGGCCTCCGGCGCGGTGCCGGCGCTGCTTCCCTGGGAGGGCTCGGACCGGATCTATGACCGGCGCTGGATTCACCAGGACCCGGCCGCGATGGCCGACGGAATCGCCGCGATGGTCGCGGAGGGCCGCTGGGAAGAGGAGAGGGCGCAGGCACGCGCGGAGGTCCGGCGGTCCTACGCCCTCGATCTCGTGTGTGACCGGTGGGCCGAGCTGCTCACGCTCTCCCGGGACGGCGCAGCGGGACGAACGCCCACGACATATCCGGCTCCAGCGCCCAGTGCATGACCTTGCGTACGGGCGGGGTGCACAGGAAGGTCGCGAGCAGGGCGCCGACCACGGCCGTCACGGCAACGCCGGGCATGGTGTGCAGGAACGGCGTGTCGTACCAGTGCATGTACTCCATCATCTTGGTGAAGAAGCCGTGCAGCAGGTAGGCGTACAGCGTGGCGCCGCCCAGCCCGGTGAACCAGGTCTGCCTGGCCGGCACCATCGTGAGAAAGGCGATCACGAGGATGCTCGCCCCGACCAGGAGCCCGAGGCGCATGCCCGAGCCGACGAGGTTGTTGACGTGCATCGCGGCGTTGCCGTTGCGCCAGTACACCCACTGAGTGGGCATGCGGCGGTCGGCGAAGAACAGCGTGAACACGAACGCCAGGAACAACGTGATCGCACCGAACACCCGCGCGATCGGGCGCTTCAGCATCTCGAAGTGCTCGGGCTTGAGCATCAGCCCCAGCACGTAGAACGGCACCAGGCCGAACGTGCGGTTCATCTCCAGCTCGGCCGGTAGCTTGGTCATGCCGGCCACCAGCGAGATCACCACCGCCGCCGCAACCGGCCAGCGGATCTGCTGCCAGACAGGAGTGGACAGGCGCCACAGGAACAGCGCCATCAGGAACCAGGTCAGGTAGTACGGGTCGAGCAGGCTGATCTCGAACTTCGAATGCCCGACCGCCCAGTGGTAGGTGGAGTACGCCGTCTCGAACACGATGTACGGCACGCCGAGGTTGGTGATCAGCTTGCGCGCCTTGCCGCCGCTGAAGGTGAAGTTGCGGGAGAAGTAGCCGGTGATCACGATGAAGACCGGCATGTGGAACGTGTAGACGAACAGGTACGCGGCGTGGGCCAGGCGTACGTCGCGCAGGCCCACGATCGAGTGTCCGGCGACGACGAGCACGATCGCCATGAACTTGGCGTTGTCGAAGAACGGATCACGCGGACGTCGTGCCGGTCGCTGCTCGATGACCGCGTCCTGCGGCACGGCGACCGGCGTTGCCGCCGGCCCCGGGGACGTTTCGACCGGGATGCCGGTCGGGGAGTCCGGCGGTGCGGTGTGAGGTGTGCTCGGCGAAGTCATCGATTCCCGTGAGAAGAGACGGTGAGGGCGGGCCGCGAACGACCATACCTACCTCGCCCACTGATCGGACGCCGGGTCGGAAAACTGGCAGAAAGCTCTCAGCGGGTCACTGTGCCTTGCACACGTCGTCCGCGGCGTTGACCGCGTCGGCGGTCTTGGGGATCGCCGCAGGCTGGGCGCCCTTCAGGCCTTTCCAGTCGGAGCCGAGGACCAGTTCCACGACGCCGGCGGCGACCGACTGGCCCGCCGCGGGCTTTGCGCCGGGCGCCACCTCGGCGAGCGCGGCGGCCTGCTGGTCGGCCCCGGTGCCGTAGCGCAGCTGGGTCTGGTTCGGCTTCGTGGGCGCGGTGCCGATGCCGAGAACCTTGTAGCCGCGTGCGGTGAGCTGGTCGCTGACGCGCTGGGCGAGGCCGGGCGTGCTGGTGCCGTTGAGCACGCGAATCTTGATCTGGGAGGGCGGCATGGTGGCCTTCTTGGCCGACGTCGGGGCCTGGATCCGGCTGTCGCTGCGGATCGCGGCGAACAGGTTGTTCGCGTCCGGCTGCCGCCACGCGATCCGGTTGGGATCCGGGGCGTACGCCCCCCAGGGCACGGTGATGAACTGCACCTTGCCCGCGGACATGCCCTGGAGGCTGCCCGCGACCTTCTTCATCTCGTCGACCGTGAAGTTCTTGTCGGCGGTCACCGACTTGGTGGCGGCGTCGAGGAAGCCGTACAGCTTGGTCGGGTTGGTCAGCGTGCCGTTGCTGGTGGCCTTCTTGACCACCGCGCCGAGGAACTTCTGCTGCCGCTTGATCCGGTCCAGGTCCGAGCCGTCGCCGAGGCCGTGCCGGTTGCGCACGTAGGCGAGCGCGGTGTCGCCCTTCACGATGTGCCGTCCGGCGGACAGGTGCAGTTTGCTGTCCTTGTCGTCGACGCGCTGCGGAAGGCAGATCTCGACGCCGCCGAGGGCGTCCACGACCCGCTTGAAGCCGGAGAAGTCGACCTTCAGGAAGTGGTCGACGCGGATTCCGGTCAGCGACTCGATGGTGTGCATGGTGCAGCCGGCCCCGCCGTTGTTGAACGAGGAGTTGATCATGTTCAGGCCGCCCGGGATGGTCTTGCCGCCGGACGTCTTGCACTCCGGCAGCTGCACCATCGAGTCGCGCGGGAAGCTGATGCCGACGGCCTTCTTACCGCCGGGCGAGAAGTGCAGCAGGATGATCGTGTCGGAGCGTTCGCCGACCGCCTTGCCGTACTTGGCGTTGGCGCCGTTGCGCTGGTCCGAGCCGATCAGCAGGACGTTGAGGGCCTGGTTGAGCTTTGGCGGCCGGTGCGTGCCGAGCTGGGCGGTGACGTCCTCGTGGGTGATGTTGCCCTGGAGCTTGCGGTACGTCCCGTACGCCACCAGGCTGGTGCCCACCAGCACCACGGCGAGTCCGATGGCGACCCAGCCGAGCACACGCCAGACGATCCCCCGGTTCGGACCGCGGTCCAGGGGGGCGCCGTAATCGGAGTACTCATAGTCGCTGAACATTCGGCCCTAAAGGCTAGGTCGGTTGTCGGGGTGGGTGGTACCGATCACCGTTGTGGCACGCTCCACGGATATACGCCGCTCCAGTCGGTTTTGTTCGGGATTTTGGCAGATTATTACTGATCCATCCGCTCCCAGGGGGCCGATCAGCCCCTCAATGAGTCCTTCGCGTGTGGCGTAGGACACAGTGGTGAGCACGCGCGTCCCCGGAGGAGTCCCCTGTCCCGCCGCGACGAGCTGTGCCCCGGTCAGTGTCTCGCCGGCCAGCTCGACCGCCGGATCGTCCTCCGACACGGCCGACTGGAAACGGTCCCCGTACGCGCGCACCTCGGTCGCGTAGTCGGTGACGCCGGGCGGACACTCCTCGAGCGGGGCGCCCATCGCGTGCAGGGACAGGCCGACGACCTCTGCCCGCGTCGCCAGCGCGGCGGCCAGCCGGCCCGGCGCGGCCGCGACGATGTCGGCGTCCCCGGGGATCTCGCCATCGTCCACCGGCAGCACGGTCAGCCCGGCCGACCAGCAGGCGAACAGCCACACGGCGGTCTGCCAGTGCACCGGCAGGGCGAGCGCGACCCGGCCGCCCGGCTCGGAGCCGAGCCCGTCTACCAGGAGATTCGCGGTCTTGGCCACCCAGTTGTCGAAAGTCTTCACGGAGAGTTCAATGCGTTCCCCCGTGGCATCGTCGTAGAAAGTGACGAGCGGGCGGGAGGGATCGGCGGCCAGTGCCCGGCGCAACAGGTCAACGGGATGAGACATGAAAGTGAAGACTAGGGGCTGCTGGTCACGGCTCGCGCGAGCGCACGACGAGGACGCGAGCCGGTGTTCCCGCCTCCCCGAGGCGCGCGAGGTTCGGGCGGGACGGCCGACCACCTCTCCGACTGCTCTAACCTGGCTGGTTGTGCTGGTCGATGAACGGCCACAGAACCCTCCGCGCTCGACGAGACGGAGCAGACTCCAGGCCGGGGGTGGCTGGGCGCGGTGTCGGTAGTCGTTCCGGATTCGATGGATGACATGGACAGGCGGGACCCCGACGTGTCCAGAGCGGGTGTCTGGCTGGCGCGCCTGACCCTCGTCCCGGCGCTCGTGCTGGTCTCCTGGCTCGCCGTCGCGCTTCCGCTCCTCATGGCCGGGGTCTTCACCCCCCTGCCCGCGATCGCGCTCTTCGTGCCCGTGGGCGCGCTGGTGCTGACGTTCGGCCTCCGGGCCGTACGCCCGCCGGCCCTCGCCGAGGGGGCCCGACGCGGGTCCTGGTGGACCCTGGCCGCCCTGCTCGCCGTCGCGGTGGCGTTCTGCGTGATGCAGCTGCTGACGTACTCCCAGCAGATCGTGGTGCGCCGCGACCCTGCCTCGTACTTCAACTTCGCCACCTGGCTGGCCGGCCACGGCTCCCTGCCGGTCCACGCGACCGTGCGGGCGTTCGGCGGCGCGGACCCGGCGCTGTCGTTCGGCAGCCCGGCGTTCTACCAGCGCGGCAGCGTGCTGTGGCCGCAGTTCATGGCCGGCACACCGCTGATCCTGGCGCCCATCGGGCGCCTCGCGGGCCCGTACGCCATGCTCGCCGTGATGCCGGTGATCGGGGCGCTGGCCGTGCTGTCGTTCGGCGGCCTGACCGCCCGGCTGGTCGGGCCGCGGTGGGCGCCGGCGGGCGCCCTCCTGCTCGGGCTGATCTGGCCGATGATGATGATCTCGCGGTCGATCTACAGCGAGACCGCCGCCCTCGTGCTGATGTGCGGCGGGCTGGCTCTCACGCTCGACGCGGTGCGCGCGAACCGCCGGCTGCCCGCGCTGCTCGGCGGGCTCGCGCTCGGGCTGACCATCCTGGTGCGCATCGACGGGCTGCGCGACGTCCTGCCGGTGGTGGCGTTCGCGGGCCTGCTGGTGGCGCTGCGGAGGCGTACGGGACCGGCGCTGTTCGCGGGGCTCGTCGTCGGAGTCGGGGCGGGGCTGCTGGAGGGTTACACGATGTCCCGGCCCTACCTGGACTACGTCCGGGGCTCCTTCGTGCCGCTGCTCTACATCGGCGCGGCCGTGGTCGTGCTGTCGGCCGTGGCGAGCGTGGCCATCCGTCGCTGGGGGCTGCCCGACCTCACCCGCTTCCGGCTGCCCGACCTGGCCCTTGCCGCCACCTTCGCGGTGATGGCGTTCTTCGCCGCCCGGCCGAGCCTTCAGACCGTCCGACGAGTGCCGCACAACCCCGACGACCAGGCCAACGCCGCCTACATCACGGCACTGCAGAAGTCCCTGCGCCTGCCGTCTGATCCTTTTCGCCAGTACTCCGAGCTGAGCCTGCACTGGGTCACCTGGTACATCGGCGTGCCCGCCGTGCTCCTCGCCACGATCGGCGCCGGGCTGCTGGCCCGCGACCTGCTGCGCCGGCGCCGCACCGAGTGGGCCCTTCCGTACGCCGTGGTCGTGTGGACGACGGTGACGACGCTCTGGCGGCCGGGGATCACGCCGGACCAGCCGTGGGCGAGCCGCCGGTTGATCGTGGTGGTGCTCCCCGGCCTGCTGCTGTTCGCGCTGTGGTTGCTGGCGTGGGCGGTGAGGAACGTACGGAGGCTGGGGTACGGCCCGCAGATCGCGGGGGGCGCGGCGGTGGCGGGCGTCCTGCTGATCCTGATGCCGACCATGCTGACCTCCGCGGCGATGATGACCACTCCGACCGAGCAGGGCGAGGTCGCCCAGGCGCGGTCCATGTGCCGTCAGATCGGCCCACGGGCCACGGTCCTGATCGTCGAGCGGGTCACCGCCGACCGGTTCACCCAGCTGGTCCGCGGCATGTGCGACGTGCCCTCCGGCCGGGTGGCGGCGCGGGCGGGCTCCAACACCGCCGCGTCCGAGGACGTCGAGCGGATCGCCAAGGCGATCGCGGCGGCCGGCCGCCGCCCGGTGGTCCTCGGGGCGAACTCCGTCGACGTGGCGCCGTACGGCAAGGCCAGGCAGGTCTTCCACGTGAGCACCCGCCGTGATTCGAGCAGTCTCGTCGCCGCGCCGCAGGGCACATGGTCGCTGACGATGAACGTCTGGATGGCCGATCCAATGTACGCAGGGTGAACACTGCGTACCCTTGGCTCGTGGACCCCCCAGTCCGAGTACCCTCGATCCGCGTGACCAAGACGCCCCATGTGACGATCGTCCTGCCCTGTTACAACGAGCAGGACCACGTCATCGACGAGGTCGAGCGCATCTGTAAGGCGATGGATGCCAGCGGCCATACCTACGAGCTGCTCGCCGTCGACGACTACTCGACCGACGGCACTCTGGCCCGGCTCGAAGAGTCGGCGCCGAACTTCCCGAACATGCAGGTGATCCCGTTCCACCGCAACGGTGGCTCCGGCACCGTCCGCCGCATCGGCTCCCAGCAGGCCAACGGCGACATCGTCGTGTGGACCGACGCGGACATGACGTACCCGAACGAGCGGATCCCCGAGCTGGTCGACATCCTCGACACCGACCCGTCGGTCGACCAGGTCGTGGGCGCGCGGACCACCGAGGAGGGCACGCACAAGCTCCTGCGGGTGCCGGCCAAGTGGTTCATCCGCAAGACGGCCGAGCGCCTCGCGGGGCAGAAGATCCCCGACCTGAACTCCGGGCTGCGGGCCTTCCGCAAGGACGTCGCGGAGCCCTACCTCAAGCTGCTGCCGCCCGGATTCTCCTGCGTCACCACGATCACCCTGGCGTTCCTGTCGAACCAGCACGACATCCGCTACGTGCCGATCGACTACTACAAGCGCGCCGGCAGCTCGAAGTTCCACTTCGTGCACGACGCCTACCGCTACATCCTGCAGGTGCTGCGGATGGTGATGTATTTCAACCCGCTCAAGGTGCTGATGCCGCCCGCGCTGTTCCTGCTCGGCCTGGGCGTCGCCAAGGGCGTGTACGACATGGTCGCCCACCCGCTGCGGTTCGCGAACAACACCGTCATGATCTTCGTCACCGGCATGATCATCGCGTCGCTGGCCCTGCTCGCCGACCTCATCGTGCGGTCGCGGGGCGACACGTGAAGATAGCGATCGTCGGGCCGGCCTTCCCGTACAAGGGAGGCGGCGCCCACCACACGACCGAGCTCGCCCACCGGCTCGCCGCCGCGGGGCACGACGTGACGCTGGAGTCCTGGAAGGCGCAGTACCCCGGCTTCCTCTACCCCGGCGAGCAGACGATCTCCACGCCGGAGGGGGTGCCGTTCACCGGCACCCGCCGCACTCTGGCCTGGTACCGCCCGGACGGCTGGTTCCGTACGGGCCGGCGGCTGCGCCCCTACGACCTCGTGGTGCTCGTGGTGCTCTCGCCGGTGCAGGTCCCGGCCTACCTCGGGATGGCGTACGGCCTCGGGAGCAAGGAGGGCGGCCCGCGTCTGGTCGCGCTGTGCCACAACGTCCTGCCGCACGAGCGCAAGCCCTACGACGTGCCGCTGATGCGACGGCTGCTCAGGCGGGCCGACGGCGCGCTGGTCCACTCGGCCCAGCAGGCGGGGCTGGCCCGCGACCTGGCACCGGACACACCGGTGCTCACCGCGGGGCTGCCGGCGCATCTGCCGACGCCGGGCGCGTACGAGCGGCCGGCGGTCCCGGGCGAGGCGGCCGAGCCGGCGAACCACCTGCTCTTCTTCGGCATGGTCCGGCCGTACAAGGGCCTCGACGTGCTGCTGCGGTCGCTCGCCGAGATCGAGGATGTCTCACTGACGGTGGCGGGGGAGTTCTGGGGCGGCGTCGACGAGACGCGCACGCTGATCTCCTCACTGGGGCTGGACGACCGCGTCGAGCTACGGCCGGGCTACGTCCCGGCCGACGAGGTGCCGGGCCTGTTCGCCGGCGCCGACGCGCTCGTGCTGCCCTACCGCACGGCGACGGCCTCGCAGAACGTCTTCATGGCCTACGAACACGGCGTCCCGGTCATCGCCACCCGCGCCGGAACACTCGCCGACCACGTGCGTGACGACATCGACGGCCTCCTGTGCGAACCGGACGACGTCGCCTCGCTCACCGACGCCCTGCGGCGCTTCTACACCCCGGGAGAGCCCGCCCGACTCCGCGCGGGCGTCAAGCCCATCGACGCGGAGCCGCACTGGGCGCTCTACCTGGAGCAGCTACTGAGTCGCTGACCTCAATCCCCTCGACCGGTCATCGCCCCTGCCTGCACGACGACGCCCCGCGCGGTTCTCGTGGCCGGCGGGGCGTCTCTTGGCGTTCTGTCTGGGGCGGCCTCAGCCGCTGACGTCGATGCCCTCGATGTGGGGCTGGAGCTCCTTGAGCAGGGCGCGCTTGGGCTTGGCGCCCACGATCTGCTGCACGGGCTCGCCGCCCTTGAACAGCAGCAGGGTCGGCAGGCCCATCACGCCGTAGCGTGACGGCACGCTCGGGTTGGCGTCGTAGTCGAGCTTGGCGATCTTGATCTTGCCGGCGTGCTCTTTCGCGATCTGGTCGAGGACCGGGGCGATCATGCGGCACGGCCCGCACCAGGCCGCCCAGAAGTCGACCAGGACAGGGGTGTCGCTCGCCAGCACCGCCTCGTCGAAGGTCGCGTCGGTCACGGTGAACGGCTCGCTGGCCACGTCCGCCATTGGTTGTCTCCTTCCGAGCGCGCCACCCGTACGGCGGCGGCACATCAGTTGTCAAGCAGAGAAGCGCCGGGGTTGTTCCCAGATCATTCGGCGGATCGGGCCGCTGCCGTCTCGGTGTCGTCGATGGCCGGATGGCGCGAGCCCAGGAGTACCGCGGCGCCGGCCCACGCCAGGTCGGCGACGGTCATCACCACACGGGAGGCGAGCGCGACGACCAGCGGGGCCCCCGTCGCGAGCACCGGCCCGAGCGCGACGGTGAGCGCGGCCTCGCGTACGCCCACGCCGCCCGGTGCGATGATGACCAGGAAACCGGCGGTGAACGCCAGTGCGTACGCGCCGGTGGCGAGGAAGAACCCCGAGCCGCCCGCCGCGCGTACCAGCAGCCAGGCGTGCACGCCGAACAGCAGCCAGCCGAGCGCCGTCCAGGCCACCGTGAGGACCATCGTGCCCAGGCCCGCCGTACGGGCCAGTGGCTGGCGCCGGGCCAGGCGGAGCGCGCGGTTGAGGGTGTACGCGACGATGCGCGGGTGCAGCAGGCCCAGGAAGATCGGCGCGAGGATCAGCAGCCACCAGTAGCGGTGCGTCGCGTCCGCCGAGGTCAGGGGCAGTGTGACGGCGGCCACGGCACAGCCGGTCGCGACCGTGGTGGCCATCGCGAGCAGTGCCGCGCTCGCACCGCGCTGGCGCGGCACGTGGTGCTCCTTGGCCAGCTCCATCTGCGCGACCAGGGCCCATACCGAGCCCGGGATGTACTTGCCGAGCTGGGAGACGAAGTAGATCCGCACCGCCGCGCGCAAGGGCAGCGGCGAGCCCATTCCGGCCAGCAGGGAACGCCAGGCGAGCATCCAGGCGCCGAGGCCGAGCACGCCCGCGAGCAGGGCCGCGGCGATGTAGGGCCAGGAGAGCGCGGTCACGGCATGGCGTGTGTCGTGCCAGCGCGAAGCCAGCCCATAGACACAGAACACCAGCGCGACGACGACCAGCGCGACGCGCGGCAGGCGACTCGCTCGCAGCCGGGAGATCACTCGGTCAGGGTAGTCGGTAGACCACAGGGGGCCTGACGAACGGCCCAGGGCACGCTGGGTGAACAGTAGGTGATCAGGAGGTACGGGGCCACGAGCGCCCTTAGAGTAGGGACGCCATGAAACTCAACGACGCAAAGGCCTTCGTGGGCCACCAGGTGCACGTGTGCCGGTTCCGTGAGGCGGGGACCCTCCTCCGCTGGATGGGCGACGATCTGCGCGGCAAGCGGGTGCTCGACATCGCCGGCGGCGACGGCTACTGGGCCGGTCAGGCGCGCAAGCGCGGCGCGAACGCCGTCTCGATCGACCTCGCCCGCGGCAAGATGCTGTACGGCCGCACGCTCAAGCACACGCCGGCGCTCATCGAGTGCGACGCCCTCAAGCTGCCGTTCGGTGACGAGACGTTCGACGCACTGCTGTCGGTCTGTGCCATCGAGCACTTCGACGACGGCGGCACGGCGCTGGACGAGATGTCACGCATCCTCAAGCCGGGCGGCGAACTCTTCATGTCCGCGGACGTGCTCAGCCGCTCGCACGACTGGCCGAAGCTCCGCGAGGCGCACTGCGCGAAGTACCACGTGCAGCACACCTACACGCACGAGACGCTGGCCGGGCTGGTCGGCGACCGCGGCATGGAGCTGGTCGACTACTCGTACCAGTTCCGCAGCCGTGCCACCGAGCGGCTCTACCTGTCCCTTTCGGCGTACGGCGGCAGGGTCGGATTCAACGCCGCCGCGCCCCTCACACCCCTTGTGGCGCTTGCGGATCGTCGCAGTCCGAACGATCGCGGCAGCATTGTCCTGATCAGGGCACGCAAGAAAGGATGACGTCCCCCCGTTCCGGACTGATCGGCGTAGGCTTCCGATCGGGGAGTGATCCCCACCACTTCGGCACCTAACGAGGGGGCGACTGTCAAGGTGGTGCCTCGGGTCCTCGTCGACGCGACCGCTGTACCCGCTGATCGCGGTGCGCTGGGGCGATATGTCGACGGCCTGATCGCCGCGCTGCATCGCGCGGACGCCGATCTCGCCGTCGCCTGCCAGCGTTCGGATGAGGAGCGATACGCCAAGCTCGCGCCCAAGGCGCGGGTGGTGGCGGGGCCGACGGCGATCGCCCACCGGCCGGCGCGGCTCGCGTGGGAGCAGACCGGGCTGCCCTTCATCGCCCAGCAGGTCGGCGCGGACGTCATCCACGCACCGTACTACTCGATTCCGCTGCGGCCGGGCATCCCGGTGGTCGTCACGATCCACGACGTCACCTACTTCGCCGAGCCGGAGGTGCACAACCCGGTGAAGGCGACCTACATCAAGGCGGCGACGCGCACCGCGGTGCGGCGCGCGGCCCGGCTGATCGTGCCCTCCAAGGCCACCCGTGACGAGATGGTGCGGTTGCTGGCCGCGGACCCCACCCGCATCGACGTCGCCTACCACGGTGTCGATCACGAGATCTTCCATCCGCCGAGTGAGGACGAGCGGCGGCGCGTCTCCGACCGCCTCGGCCTGCATGGCCACCCCTACATCGCCTTCCTCGGCGCGCTCGAGCCGCGCAAGAACGTTCCCAACCTGATCCGCGGCTGGGTCCGCGCCGTCAGCGGCCTGAAGGACGTCCCGGCGCTGGTCCTCGCGGGCAGTGGCGGCTGGGACGACGAGGTCGACGCGGCGCTGGCCGACGTCCCGCACCAGTTGCACGTGCTGCGTCCGGGCTATCTGCGCTGGTCGTCGCTGCCGGGCTTCTTCGGTGGCGCGCTCGTCGTGGCCCTGCCGAGTCGTGGCGAGGGGTTCGGGCTGCCGGTGCTGGAGGCGATGTCCTGCGGTTCGACGGTGCTCACCACCCACCGTTCGTCGCTGCCGGAGGTGGGCGGCGACGCCGTCGCGTACACCGAGCCCGACCCCGAGAGCATCGGCACCGCGATGAGCACGCTGATCGGTGACGCCGGCCGGCGGCGCCGGCTGGCCGATGCGGCGGCCGCACGTGCCGGGGAGTTCACCTGGACCGCGTCCGCCGAGGCGCATCTCGCTTCCTACCAGCGCGCCGCCGAACAGTAGTGTGGCCGACATCGACGAGGGAGGCCACACTGGAAGCGATCCTGCTGGTCGGAGGTAAGGGCACGCGGCTGCGGCCGCTGACGATCTCGACCCCCAAGCCACTTCTTCCCACCGCCGGGGTGCCGTTGCTGGAGCACCAGCTGAGGAAGGCTCGTGCGGCCGGCATCCGGCGCATCGTGTTCGCGACGTCCTATCGCGCGTCGATGTTCACCGAGGCGTTCGGCGACGGATCCCGGCTCGGCCTGGAGCTGGTCTACGTCACCGAGGACGAGCCGCTCGGCACGGCGGGCGCCATCCGCAACGCCTCCCAGCAGCTCACATGCGACGCCGACAGCCCGGTCGTCGTGCTCAACGGCGACATTCTGTCCGGGCACGACCTCGGCGCCCAGATCGCCATGCACGAAAAGTCGGACGCGGCCGTCACGATGCACCTCACGCTGGTCAACGACGCGCGCCGCTACGGCGCGGTGCCGACGACCTCAGAGGGCAAGGTCATCGAGTTCGTGGAGAAGTCCCCGAAACCGCCGACCAACCAGGTGAACGCCGGCTGCTACGTCTTCCGGCGGTCCGCGATCGACTCCATCCCGGCCGGGCGGGTCGTCTCGGTGGAGTACGAGACCTTCCCCGGCCTGCTCGCCTCCGGGGCCACGATCATGGGGTACGTCGAGGGCGCCTACTGGCTCGACGTCGGCACGCCCGGCACGTTCGTCCAGGGCTCCTGTGATCTGGTGCTCGGCCGGATGGTGTCTCCGGCGGTCACGCCCGGCGGCGGTGTGCTCTTCCTGAACGGCTCGGTGGTCGCCCCGGAGGCCGCGGTCTCCGGCGGCACGGCCGTCGGCGCCGGAGCCGTGGTGGAGTCGGGCGCGACGGTGGAGTCCAGCGTGCTGTTCGACGGAGCCGTGGTCGAGCAGGGCGCGCGGGTCTCCCGCTCGGTGATCGGCAGAGGCGCCCGCATCTGCGCCGGCGCCGTGCTGGACGAGGCAGTGATCGGTGACGGGGCCATGGTCGGCGCCGGCAACGAGCTGCGCGGCGGCCTGCGACTGTGGCCGGGCACCCAGCTTCCGCCGACCGCGGTGCGGTTCTCCTCCGACGTGTGATGCTCACGCGTGACTGGCGGCCCTCCTGGCCGGTCGACCTGCGCCTGACGCTCGGACCGCACCGGCGCGGCACGGGCGATCCCGCCTGCACCATCTCTCCGGACGGCGCGGTGTGGCGCGCGTCCACGACTCCGGACGGGCCCGGCACCCTGCGGGTCGCGCGCCGTGGCGACGCCGTCGAGGGCCAGGCGTGGGGGCCGGGGGCGTCGTGGCTGCTCGACGGCCTTCCCGAGCTGCTCGGCGCGGCCGACGACCCGGCGTCGTTCACCCCGGCGCACGAGATCCTGCGGACCGCCGCGGTGCGGTTCGGGCATTTCCGCGTCGGGCGGAGCCGCAACGTGTTCGAGGCCCTAGTGCCGGCCGTGCTGGAGCAGAAGGTCGTCGGCAAGGAGGCCTGGCGAGCGTGGCGCTACCTACTGCGCCGGTTCGGCGAGGTCGCGCCCGGGCCGCGGCCGCCGCACATGGACTGGCCGTTGCGCGTCCCGCCGCCACCGAGGGTCTGGGTCACCATCCCGTCCTGGGAGTGGCACAGGTCGGGGATCGAGGCGGTGCGGGCCCGTACGATCATCGGCGCCGCGCGGGTGGCGAGCCGGCTCGAGGTGACCGACACGGCGGATGCCGACCGCCGCCTGCGCTCACTGCCCGGCATCGGCGTGTGGACGTCGGCGGAGGTACGCCAGCGGGCGCTGGGCGACGCCGACGCCGTGTCCGTCGGTGACTACCACATCCCCGGCATCGTCGGCTGGGCCCTCACCGGGCGGAAGGTCGACGACGCCGGGATGCTCGAGCTGCTCGAGCCCTATGCGGGGCATCGCTACCGGGTCACCCGCATGCTGGAGCTGTCCGGCGGCGGTCCGCCCCGGCGCGGTCCGCGGATGTCCGTACGGGACTACCGCGCGTTCTGACGCGAGGACCGGCGCGGCAGC
Organism: Actinoallomurus sp.; assembly: GCA_025964685.1. Lineage (GTDB taxonomy): Bacteria > Actinomycetota > Actinomycetes > Streptosporangiales > Streptosporangiaceae > Actinoallomurus. Next base: position 44,071 of record JAOPYG010000306.1, read on the forward strand.
CAGAAGTGGTTCGGCGTCGCGCTGAGCCCGTCGCGGGTGTCCGCGCCGAAGAACGGGCCGAGCACCGCGAGGGCCACGAGGACGAGCGGTATCAGCCAGCTCATTGCGGCCTCCTGAGAGTAAGGAGTGTCTCTTGCTTTGCTCCTTAACTATGCGCCGGTGAACCGTTCAGGTCCAGCGATGATTTCTGCACGGAACCGGTAAGCGACGCTGAAGGTTCGCGCCGGCCCACAGGGGGCGCCGGGAATAGCCGGACGGCCGTCGGCGTATGTTTCCGACATGAGTGATCTCGCTGGCGCATCGCCCTCACCGACCGCCGTCCGGCGGGCCCTCGCCCGGGCCCGCGACGGCAAGGCGCTCGACGTCACCGAGACCGAGGTGCTGCTCGGCGCCCGCGGAGACCAGCTCGACACGCTGCTCGAACACGCGGCGCGCGTACGCGACGCCGGCCTGGAGGCGGCCGGCCGGCCCGGTGTGATCACCTACAGCCGCAAGGTGTTCATCCCCCTGACGCGCCTGTGCCGGGATCGCTGCGGCTACTGCACGTTCGCCACCGTCCCCGGCCGCCTCGAAGCGCCGTACCTCAGCCCCGACGAGGTCCTGGACATCGCGCGCCAGGGTGCCGCGCTCGGCTGCAAGGAGGCGCTGTTCACCCTCGGCGACCGCCCCGAGGACCGCTGGAAGCAGGCCGGCGAGTGGCTGCACGCCCACGGGTACGACGACACGCTGTCGTACGTGCGGGCGATGGCGATCCGGGTGCTGGAGGAGACCGGCCTGCTGCCGCACCTCAACCCCGGTGTCATGACCTGGCAGGACCTGCAGCGGCTCAAGCCGGTGGCGCCCTCGATGGGCATGATGCTGGAGACGACGTCGCGCCGGCTGTTCGAGCAGAAGGGGGAGGCGCACTTCGGCTCCCCGGACAAGGACCCGGCCGTACGCCTGCGGGTGCTGGAGGATGCGGGGCGCTCCAACGTCCCGTTCACCACCGGCATCCTGATCGGCATCGGCGAGACCGTGCGTGACCGGGCCGAGTCGATCTTCGCCATCCGCAAGGTCGCGCGGGAGTACGGCGGCATCCAGGAGATCATCGTCCAGAACTTCCGCGCCAAGCCCGACACCAAGATGCGCTCGACGCCGGACGCGGACCTTCAGGAGCTCGCCGCCACCATCGCCGTGACCCGTCTCGTGCTGGGCCCCAAGATGCGCGTGCAGGCGCCGCCGAACCTGGTCGACTCCGAGTACGCGCTGATGCTGCGGGCGGGCATCGACGACTGGGGCGGCGTGTCACCGCTGACCCCCGACCACGTCAACCCCGAACGCCCGTGGCCGCAGATCGACGACCTGGCCGCGCGCACCGCGGAGAGCGGCTTCACCCTGCGAGAGCGGCTGACGATCTACCCGGAGTACGTCCGGCGCGGCGAGCCCTGGCTGGACCCGCGGCTCGGCGCGCACGTGGCGGCGCTGGCGCACCCCGACGGCCTCGCCCGCGAGGACGTACGCCCCGAGGGCCTGCCCTGGCAGGAGCCGGACGGCGGCTGGGCCGACCAGGGCCGCACCGACCTGCACGTGGAGATCGACTCCACCGGGCGCACGTCCGACCGCCGGGAGGACTTCGACGAGGTGTACGGCGACTGGGCCGAGGTCGGCGCCAGGATCCGGCAGCCGGAGCGCTTCGACGCGGACGTGTCCGCGGCACTGCGCAGCGCCGAGCGGGACCCGGGCGGGCTGTCCGACGAGGAGGCCCTGGCGCTGCTGCAGGCCGACGGCGCGGAGCTGGAGGCCCTCGCCGGGCTCGCCGACGACCTTCGCCGGGACGCCGTCGGGGACGACGTGACGTACGTCGTCACGCGCAACATCAACTTCACCAACGTCTGTTACGCGGGGTGCCGGTTCTGCGCGTTCGCCCAGCGGCGTACCGACGCCGACGCGTACACGCTCTCCCTGTCGCAGGTCGGTGACCGCGTCGACCAGGCGTGGGCGGCCGGCGCGACCGAGGTCTGCATGCAGGGCGGCATCCATCCCGACCTGCCCGGCACCGCGTACTTCGACCTGGCGCGCGAGGTGAAGCGGCGCGCGCCCGACATCCACATGCACGCCTTCAGCCCGATGGAGGTCGTCAACGGAGCCTCACGGACGAACCTGTCGATCCGCGACTGGCTCATCGAGGCCAAGGCCGCGGGCGTCGACTCGCTGCCCGGCACGGCGGCCGAAATCCTCGATGACGACGTGCGCTGGGTCCTGACCAAGGGCAAGCTGCCGGCGTCGGAGTGGGTCGAGGTGGTCACCACGGCGCACGAGGTGGGCATCCCGACGACCTCCACGATGATGTACGGGCACGTGGACACGCCTTCGCACTGGGTGGCACACCTGAAGCTGCTGCGGTCGATCCAGGAGCGCACGGGCGGCTTCACGGAGTTCGTGCTGCTGCCGTTCGTGCACCACAACGCGCCGATCTACCTCGCCGGGCTGGCCCGCACCGGGCCCACCCGGCGGGAGAACCGCGCGGTGCACGCGCTGGCCCGCATCCTGCTGCACGGCGCGATCCCCAACATCCAGTGCTCATGGGTCAAGCTGGACGATGATCTGTGCACGCAGGTGCTCCAGGGCGGCGTGAACGACCTCGGCGGCACGCTCATGGAAGAGACGATCAGCCGGATGGCCGGCTCGGAGAACGGCTCCTTCAAGACGATGTCCGCGCTGGAGGAGATCGCCACCCGCGCCGGGCGCCCGGCGCGGCAGCGTACGACGTCGTACGGCGAGGTCCCGCCCGAGCGGGTCGAGGCGGCACGTGCCACGGACGGGGTGGGCCACTTCCTGCCCATCGTTTCGTGACGCGGCCCCGGCGCGTACTGGTCGCGGGAATCTCGGGCGCCGGCAAGACGACGCTCGCGCGGAAGCTGTCCGCCCGCTGGGAGCTGCCACGCCATGAGCTGGACGCCCTGAACCACGGCCCGGGGTGGGTGCCGCGCCCGGAGTTCGAGTCGGACGTACGCCGCTTCGCGGCGCAGGACCGCTGGGTGACCGAGGACCAGTATCACGGTGTCCTCGGCGACCTGCTGTGGGAGCACGCCGACACGGTCATCTGGCTGGACCTGCCGTTGCGCACGATCATGTGGAGGGTCGTACGCCGGTCGGTGTCCCGCGCCGTGACCCGCCGGGAGCTGTGGAACGGCAACCGCGAGAACTGGCGCGACTGGCTGCGAGCGGACCACCCGATCCGCTGGGCCTGGTCGCAGGCCGGACCCCGCAGCCGCGTCACCGCCGAGCGCGCGGAGAGGTTCCCGGCCGTCACCGTGGTACGCCTGCGCACGGCCCGCGAGGCGCGCCGATGGTGCGCCGCCTCAGCCGGCGACTATCTCAGCCGGTGAACTCCTCCTCAACGTGTGGCCGGGGATGCGTTCGCCGCGTTCGCGCTCGCCGGTAAGTCGCCGCCGCAGTCGACCGCGCGGCCGAGGCGGTCCTGCGTCCAGCCCTGTTCGTCGCGGTAGGCGCGGATCCTGGTCCCCATGACCGCTGCCAGGGACCTGCCGGGGCCGCGTCGGGACATCGGGGGGCCTTCCTCGGAACGAAGCGTCGACTACGGATCGTATCCGAGTGGTGACCAGGCCTCAGCGGAGTTGGATGAAGTCGTCCGGGTCGCGGGGAGGGCGCTCGCGTGGGGGCGCGGCGGCGTGGCCGATGCCGACCGCGCCCATCGGGTCCCAGTTCGCGGGCAGTTCGAGCGCGTCGCGTACGACGTCCGCGCAGAACATCGTGCTCGACACCCAGCACGAGCCCAGGCCCTCGACGGCGAGTGCGACGAGGAGGTTCTCCACACCGGCGCCCATCGCGACCAGGAACATCTCGCGTTCGGCCCGTGAGCGGCGCGCGTCCGGATAGTCGTGTGAGCCGTCCATGACCAGGCAGGGCACGACCAGGTACGGCGCGCGGCGGAGCACGTCACCGCGTCGCAGGCGCCGGGTGATGGACTCCTCCGAGAACCCGTCGCGGCGCAGATCGGCCTCCCACTCGTCGCGCATGGCGTCGAACAGCCGGTCCTTGGCCTTCTCCACCAGCACGAACCGCCACGGTGTCGTGTGGTGCGGTGCGGGCGCGGTGATCGCGGCCGACACCGCGCGGCGCACGGCCGCGGGGTCGACCGGCTCGTCGGCGAACTCCCGGATGGTGCGCCGCGCGAGCAGGACGTCCGCCGAGCCGTACCGGAACATGTCCTCGTCGGCGGAGCGGACCAGCACCCGCGCGCCCGGGCCGTCCTCGTCGGTGACGACATGGGCCAGGCCGCGCACGACCGCGACGGGGACGCCCGCCAGCTTGCCCTTGACCAGCTCGGCCGCCGAGGCGATCTCGTCGGCCACCGAGGTCATCGTGGCCTCCAGCAGGTTGCCGTACGCGTCGGTGCGGCCCCGCAGGTCGTCCATGGGGCGTACCCCGGCGGCGCCGATCGCGGCGTCCGTGAGGCCCAGCCGCCATGGCCGGCCGAGGGTGTCGGAGATGATCACGCCGACGCGTACGCCGGTGAGCTCACGCAGGCGGGCGCGGATCCGGCGGGCGGACGCGTCGGAGTCGACCGGCAGCAGCAGCACGGTGCCGGGCTCGGTGTTGGAGGCGTCCACTCCGGCGGCGGCCAGGACGAGGCCCTGGCGGGTCTGCACGATGCGGGTGTCACCGCGGCGGGCGACGACGCGCACGGTCTCGGCGTCGATGGCCTTCTCGCGGTCGTCGGCGACGAGGGTGCGCCCCTCCGCCTTGCTGACGATCTTTGAGGTGATGACGACGATGTCGCCGTCGAGCAGGTCGGCGCGGGCGATGAGGGCCGCGATGTCGTCGCCCTCGCGTACTTCCGGCAGGCCGGGTACCCCGACGACCTCGAACGCGGACGTGCCGCTCATGAGCTCAGCTCTCCGGCCAGGTCGAGCGCCGCACGGGCGATCTGCCCGGTGGCCTCGACGTCGGTCATCAGCAGGGGACGGGAGCGTACGGCGATGCCGTCGACGTCCGTTTCGGCGTCGGCCGTGTCGACCAGCCAGCCGTCCAGCAGGTCGGGGCCGTAGTGGGCGGCGACCGCGGCGGCCGAGGTGTCCACGCCGATCGCGGTCAGGCAGGCGTCGGCCATACCGCGCACCGGGGCGCCGCCGATGATCGGGGAGACGCCGACCACGGTCTTGGCCGCGACCGCGGCGCGGATCCCCGGGACGGCCAGGATGGTGCCGACGCTCACGACGGGGTTGGACGGTGGCAGGATCACGACGTCGGCGGCCTCGATCGCCTCCAGCACGCCCGGCGCGGGCTTGGCGTCCTCCGCGCCGACCGAGGCGATGCTCTGGGCCGGAACCCCGGCGTGCAGGCGTACCCACCACTCCTGGAAGTGGACCGCCCGGCGTCCGTCGGCGTCCTCGATGACCACGTGGGTCTCCACACGGTCGTCGGTCATCGGCAGCAGGCGCACGCCCGGCCGCCAGCGGTCGCAGAGCGCCTCGGTCACCGCCGACAGCGGATAACCGGCGTCGAGCATCTGCGTGCGCACGATGTGGGTGGCGAAGTCGCGGTCCCCGAGTGTGAACCACGCGGGCCCGATGTCGTACGCCGCGAGCTCCTCCCGCAGCGTGAACGTCTCGTCCGCGCGGCCCCAGCCTTGGTCCTCGTTTATGCCACCGCCGAGGGTGTACATCACGGTGTCCAGGTCGGGGCAGATCCGCAGACCGAAGAGTGAGATGTCATCACCTGTATTGCCGACAACGGTGATGTCCGATTCGGGGGCGGTGTGCAGAAGGCCGCGCAGAAAACGGGCTCCGCCGATTCCGCCCGCAAGTGCCACGATGCGCATGCGGACAAGTCTGACAGCACTGCCTCAGACCAAATGCGACGGGCCATGCGCTTGTGCGAAGCTGACACAAACCGATTACTCACTGGAGCTGGTTCGTGAACAAAGACGTACAGCGGCTGCGGGAGCCCGGGGCGTGGGTTCTGCTCGGATCGGTCGCACTACAGATCGTGTCAGGGTTGATCGGCCTGCTGGTCGGCAGGGGCCGGACGCCGTTCACCTTCCAGGCATTCCAGTTCGTCACCGCGGACCAGTTCTTCACCGGCGTGACCGTCGCCGGCGTGGTGGTCGTCGCCGTGCTGCTGGTGACCAGGCTCGGCGGCGCGCCGACCCGGCAGGCTCGCAGCGTCGTTCTCGGCGCCCTCATCGTGCTCGGCATCGTCGCGCTGATGGACATCGTCTGCATGCTCGCCGGCCTGGGTGCGGGAAGCGTCGACGCCGGCATCCTGCTGGACAGCGCGCTGACCGCCAAGGTCACCATGATCCTCTACGGCCTCGCGAAGCTGGCGGTCATCGCCGTCGCGGGCTACTACGTCCTCCACGTCTACCAGTCCTTCGCCCCGGCGGCGCAGGTGGGCGCGCCGTACCCCCAGCAGGGCTGGGGCCACCCCGGCGGGCAGCCGCCGTACGGTCAGCCCGCGTACGCCCCTCACCAGCAGCAGCCGGTCTACGGCCAGCCGCCGCAGCAGTACCCCCCGCAGGGCTACGTACGGGCGCCGTACGGGCAGCCGGGCTACGGCCAGCCGGGTTACGGCCAGCCCGGCCAGGGACAGCCGGGTCCGGGTCAGCCGGGTCAGCCGGGTCAGCCCGGTTATGGCCAGCCTGGTCAGCCGCCGCAGCCGGGAGCAGCACGTCCGCAGCAGCCGCCGACTCCCCAGTGGGCGGAGAACGCCGCTCAGCCGTCGCAGCCCGGACCGACGACGGGTCCGCAGCCGCCCGTGCCGGACTCATCCCCGGAGGAGGAGCTCGAGGGCGAGTGGACCCGCGCGTACGGCGGTGACTCCACCAGATCGGAGGACGACAAGCCGGAGACGCCTCCGTCGGACGGGTCGCCGTCCGATTCGTACCGGCCGCCGGAGTAACCGCCGAGGGCGGAAACACCCCCAGGGCAGGACGGAGCGCACTGTGCTCCGAGAAAGTCTTCTGTAACGTCCCCCTCGGTTCGAAATCGTGTCGCCGCAGGTCAGCGCGGTTTTTTTAGTTTCGCTAGACCTTCGGCGCCCGATTCCGCTTGACGTCTACGGTCGTACACGCGTGTAATTTCATGGGTGTAGTTCGGCGTCTTCCCGGGGGATAGTGACAGGGAAGACGTGACCAGGGGGGCTCCACGGGGCTAGGAGGGTGCGCTATGGGCAGCGAGGTGCTCATCCCGCTGGCGCACGGCACAGACGGTGAAGAGTTGGGCTGGCAGGAGCGCGCGCTGTGTGCGCAGACGGATCCGGAAGCGTTCTTTCCGGAGAAGGGCGGCTCCACTCGCGAGGCCAAGAAAGTGTGCCGCGCTTGCGATGTACGTGCGGAGTGTCTGGAATATGCGCTCGGCCACGATGAACGTTTTGGTATTTGGGGTGGTCTGTCCGAACGCGAGCGGCGCAAGCTCAAGCGCGCCGCGGGCTGACGCCGCGGGCGGGCCGTACGCCTCGGGTGATTCACCGTCGCGACAGGCGTACCCGGCGGCCGCGGTGAACCCCGTGGCCGCCGATTCCGTGTTCGATCCATGTCCGAAACCGGTGTGACGGGGGAGCTCCACCGTCGGCTCTGCGGACAAGGCGTACACGAGGGGTGGCTTCGCGTATTCTGGTCAGCCGTGCCGGGCAGATGAGCCCGGTCCGGCTGACCACTCGGATGAAGATATTGGCGCCCCAACTCGATCGCCACGTCGTCACAGCCGTCCTTGTCACGCATGATGGCGCACGCTGGCTGCCAGAGACGCTCAAGGCGCTGCTGACCCAGAGCCACCCCATCGACCGCCTGGTCGCGGCGGACACCGGCAGCACCGACGCCGGCCCCGCGATGCTGAGCGAGGTCGTCGGCGCGGGCAATCTCCTCACGTTGCCGGCCGGCACGCGTTACGCCGACGCGATCCGCGAGACGGTCGCCCATCCGGCGTCGAACATCGCCGTGCCCGCCCCCGAGGGTGGCTCCGGTGCCGACCGCGTCGAGTGGATCTGGCTGCTCCACGACGACTCGGCGCCCGCGCCCGACGCGCTGGAGCGCCTGCTCCGTACCGCCGAGAACCACGGGCCCGCGATGATCCTCGGCCCCAAGCTGCGTGACTGGGAGGACCGGCGCGTCCTGCTCGAGGCGGGGATCGCCATCGACCGTACGGGCCGGCGCGAGACCGGGCTCGACCCGCAGGAGTTCGACCAGGGTCAACACGACACCATCCGCGAGGTGATGGCCGTCAGCACCGCGGGCATGCTGGTGCGCCGCGACGTCTGGGACGAACTCGGCGGGCTCGACCCCTCCTTCGGCCTGTTCCGCGACGACGTGGACTTCGGCTGGCGCGCCTATGCCGCCGGCCATCGCGTGCTGATCGCCCCCGACGCCGTCGTGTTCCACGCCGAGGCGGCGACGCGGGGCGAACGCCAGGTGGCCTACTCCGCCGACGACCGGCGCAGCGCGCTGCTCGTCCTGTTCGCGAACCTGCCGCTGTCGGCGCTCGCCCTCTCCCTGCCCTTCAACGTCGTCGCCTCGCTCGTGCGGGCGGCCTTCTTCGCCGCGTCCAGACGGCCCGGTGCCGCCGGCGGCGAGCTCGCCGCGCTGCGCGGTGCGCTGTTCCGCGCGCCGCGCCTGCGCCGGGCCCGCCGGCCTGGTCTGACCGCCAGTGGCGTCAACCGGTTCCAGCCGCGCTGGCCGACCCTGCGGCGGCTGCCGGACGTGTTCACCGGTCACCGGATTCCCCTGCCGTCGGCCGAGCCGGGGGTCCTGGCGCGCTGGCTCCGGCGCCCGGGCGTCCTGATGACGCTCGCGCTGGCCCTGGTCGCCCTGGTGGCCGAGCGAAGCCTGCTGGCCACCGGCGGCCGGCTCGGCGGCGGAGCGCTCGTACCCGCATGGGGCGGGGCGAGTGACCTGTGGGCGGAGTACCTCACCGGGTGGCATCCCGCGGGCCTGGGCTCCGGCACCGGAGCGCCGCCGTACGCCGGGGTGCTCGCCGTCCTCGCGACGCCGCTGCTGGGCAAGCCGTGGCTCGCCGTCCTCGTCGTCCTGCTCGCCGGCGTGCCGCTCGCCGGGCTCACCGCCTACACCGCCGCCCGCCGGCTCCGCGGCATCGGCGTCACAGTGGCGGTGTGGGCCGGCGTCACCTACGCGCTGCTGCCGGTCGCGACCGGCGCCATCGCGACGGGCCGGGTCGGCACCGTCGTGGTCCTCGTTCTGCTGCCGCTGATCGGCGTGTTCGGCGGCGACATGCTCAGAGAGCCGTCGCGGCACGCGGCGTGGGCGGCCGCGCTGCTCCTCACGGTAGCAATGGCGTTCGCGCCGCTGACCTGGCTCGTCGCCGTGCTCGTCGGCGTGCCCGCGAGGTACGCCCTCGGCGGTCACCGCCCCTACGCCGGCCGCCGTCTCGCCATCGCACTCGGGCTGCCCCCGCTGCTGCTCCTGCCGTGGACGCTGCGTCTGCTGGCTCACCCGGCGGAGTTCCTGGACGAGGCCGGTCTGCGGGCGGCCCTCGCGCGACCGGCAGCCGCGCACCTGGTCATGCTGAGTCCGGGTGGACCCGGCACACCTGCCTTCTGGGTCACCGCCGGTCTGGCGGTGACCGGGCTGGCCGCCCTGCTGCTGCCCCGGCGGCGGACGGTCGTCCTGACCGGCTGGCTGCTCGCGCTCGCCGGGCTTCTGGTGGCGATCCTGGTGCTCGCCCGCCCGGCCTGGCCCGGGGTGGCGCTGACGTTCGCCGCCGCGGGTGTCGTCCTCGCGGCCTCCGGCATGCTGCGCGGCGCGCTCGTGAGGCTACGGGCGCCGGATCTGCTCCCGCGTGCGGCCGCGCTCCTCGCGCTGGTGGCCGCGGCGTCGACGCCGGTGCTCGCCGCCGCCATGTGGATCCTCCACGGCGTGCACGGGCCGCTGTTCCGGCCGAATCCCGAGGCTTTTCCGCTGGTCGTCGAGTCACACGTGACGAAGCCGCGCATGCTAGTCCTCTCCGGCCGGCCGGGCGGATCGGTCGCGGCGACCGTCCTGCGCGACCGCTCGCCGCTGCCGGGCGAGGAGAGCGTGCCGGCCCCCGACGCGGCGCGGAGGCACCTGCGCGCGGCCGTCGCCGGCCTCACCTCCGGCACCGGCGGCGCCTCGGCGCTGACCCGGCTCGGTGTCGGGTACGTCCTGGTGCCGAACCCCGGCCGCGATCCGCTGGCCGCCACCCTCGACGCCACGCCGGACCTCACCCGGCTGGGCCGCACTTCACGGTTCGGGCTCTGGCAGCCGGTCACGCCGGCCGGGCGGCTGATGCTCCTCAGCGGGCGAACGGTCACGCCGCTGGCCGCCGACGCGACCGACGCCAAGGTCCGCATCCCGCCGGGGACGGCGGGGCGCACACTGCTGCTCGCCGAGCCCGCGGACGGCGGCTGGCACGCCACCATCGACGGTCACCCGGCGCGGGCGCGGACGCTCGACGGCTGGGCGCAGGCCTATGACGTCCCGGCGTCCGGTGGCGCCTTCACACTGCACCGCGGCATGCTCCTGCGGCATCTGTGGGTGGCCGCGCAGGGGCTGGCACTGCTGGTGGTCGCGCTGCTGGCGCTGCCGTCAGGGGAGTGGATCGAACGCCCGCGCGGTCGCCGCCGCCGCGGGGGCCACGCGCGTCCACGTGACCTTCCGGTGCTGAGCGGAGCGGAGACGTGAGCGCCGGATCGGCGTTCGCGCGGGTGCGCACCGCGCTCGGACCGGCGGCGCGCGCCGCGTTCCGGTTCGGCCGTGCCGTCCTGCGGGCGGCGTTCCGGCTCGTGCGCGCGACCACGCGGACGGTGCTCGCGTTCGCCGCGCGCCTGTCCTCGGCCGAGACCCGACCGCAGTGGATGAACCGCCTGCCCGGCAACCGGTTCGCGCTCGCCGCCCTGGTCGTGCTGGCGCTGGTCGCGCTGTACGGTGTCGCGTCGTTCGCGCGCCCGGCCGCCTCCGCGCCACGCCGGAGCGTCGCTGTGCCGGTCACGTCGGCGTACGCCGCGTGCCCGGACACCCACGGTGCGCGGGTCAGCGCGGTCACGCCGCCCGGATCGCGCGGCCCAGGGAAGGCCTGGGTGGCAGGCACGCCCACCGTGCTCACCACCCCGGGTACCTCCTGGTCGGCCGACGTCACGAAGAACGCCGGACCATGGACCTTCGGCGCGTACGGCTCGCTCGCGCCCGGCCTGACCGTGGAGCAGACCACCTCGGACGGCGGGCTGGCGGGCACCCGATGCCTCCAGCCCACGGCCGACCTGTGGTTCGCGGGTCCCGGCCCCGGAGACGCCCACGACGTCGGCCTCTACCTCACGAACGTCGACGACCGCCCGGTGACGGCCATGGTCGCCGCGCTGAGCCCCGAGGGATCGATCGAGACGCCCGAGGGCCAGAACTACGTGCAGGTGAACCCCCACTCGACGCGGCTGGTCCAGGTCGGCGTGCAGGTCGAGGGCTTCGGCGAGGCGGCCGCGGGCACCAAGCTCATCGCGTTGCACGTGCACGCGATCACCGGGCGGATCGCGGCGGCCGTGCGCGTCCAGCGCAAGAAGGGCGCCGACTGGCTGCCCGCGACCGTCCCCGGCGACCAGGTCGTCGTGCCGGGCGTGCCGTCCGGCAACGGCCACCGGCGGTTGCTGATCGCGGTCCCCGGCCGCGACGAGGTCGGCGTCAGCGTGCAGGGCCTGTCGAAGGACGGTGCGTTCGCGCCCACTGGCGAGCGGACCCTGCAGGCTCCCGCACTGGCGGTGACGCCGTTCGACCTCGGCCTCGGCGGCAAGGCCGCCGCGCTCCGGCTCGTCTCCAACCGGCCGATCGTCGCGGCGATCGTGGCCGACGAGGGCGACGACTTCGCGGTCACCGCCGCGACACCGCCACTCGGCGCGACCGGGCACGGCGAACAGATCACACAAGGTGGCGGCATCGGCCTCGTCGCCGATGACCGCGACAAGACGACCCTGCTGCTCACCGCGCCGGGACCGGCCGCCGTCGTCCGCCTCACCCAGATCATGGCGCAGGGCCCGACCGGGACGGCGCAGGACGTGAAGGTGCCGGCCGGCCGCACCGTCGAGGTGGCGATGCCGCCGCCCGCGGGCGCGGACGACTACGGCCTCACCATCGTCGTCCGGCCGGGTTCGGGCCCGGTGTACGCCGCCCGCCTTCTGAAGATCAAGAAGCGGGGCCTCACCGTGCTGCCGGTCCCGCCCGCGCGCATGTTCGCGCTGCTGCCGCCGGTCGCCGACGTGCCGCTTCCCTAGCCGCCCCGCGATGCCGGTGGCGGGCTAGGTCGTGGCCGATGAATCCCTTTCCGGCTGCGCGAACGCCATTTATCAGACATGCCTAGGGGCGCCTGGCCATCCATACGGCCCTCGTCGTACGGACCGAGAGGTCGTCGCGCCGCAGGACGCCGTCCGGCCCGTCGCCGTCGATGAGCGTGTCGAGCGTGGCCAGATCGTCCGCGCTCAACCGGTCGTCCAGGCCGGTCCGGGCGCGTCGCAGGGACGCCTGGGCGTAGCGGCCGGCGGAGGCGGGCAGCGGGGGCGTCAGTTCGATGGCGAAGGTCCGCTCGGCCTCGATGGTGAAGCCGGCCTTGGTCAGTCGTGAGCCCCAGTCGGAGCCGAGATGCGGCACATGGCCGGCCCGTATTTCGGCTAGGGCGGCATGGCAGCGCTCCTCGAGTCCAGGGCGGCCGAGGCCGACGTCGTCGGGCAGGAAGCGCGGGAAGGACTCCATCTCGGTCACGGCCAAGAGCCCGCCGGGGCGGAGCGTGCCGAAGACCTCGGTGAGGACGCGATCGGGATCTGCCATGTGGTGGAGGGACGAGGACGCCCAGACAAGGTCGACGGTGTCGATGGCCGGCCACGCCGCGTCGAGATCCGCCGGGACGGTGTGGATCCGGTCGGCCACGCCGAGATCGCGGGCCTTGTCCCTGAGGCGGTCCAGCAGTTGCGCCGACAGGTCCAGGGCGACCACGTCGGCCCCCTCGAAGCGCTGGACCAGGGCGAGCGCGCCGGTGCCGGTTCCGCTCCCCAGGTCGAGGATCCGGCGCGGATCGCCGGCCAGCTCGTGAACCCAGGTGATCACTTCGGACAGGAACGAGTGCAGTACCTCGGCATCCAGGTCCAGCACCTCGCCCAGTGCCGCTGAGTCGGTCTCGGCCGCGGGATGGTGGTGGTGGTTCTCCATGCCGCGACTCTATGCGCGCATTGCGCCACTGGCATAGCATCTTGCGTATGACGCAAGACGGGGATCTCGACGCTCTCGTGCGCAAGCGGATCAGGGGGCTGCGCATGGCCTGCGGCTGGTCACTCGACGACCTCGCCGGCCGCTGCTACCTGAGCCCCTCCACACTCAGCCGGATCGAGACGGGCCACCGGCGGATCGCCCTCGACCAGCTGGCACCGATCGCCCGGGCCCTCGGCACCACCCTCGACCAGTTGGTGGAGTCGGTCGATGACGACGACGTGGTGATCAGGCCGCACCGCGATGTGGCACGGGGGGTGACCACCTGGATGCTGACCCGGGAGCCCGGCGTAACGGTGGCCAAGATGCGTGTCACCAAGCCGGCACCTCCGCACGACGCCCACGAGCTGCGGGTCCATCCCGGCAGGGACTGGTTCACCGTGCTGTCCGGAACCATCACGCTCCAACTGGGCGAGCGGACGATCCTGGTGGAGGCCGGTCAGGCGGCGGAGTTCTCCACGATGATTCCCCACGCCTTCGGCGCCCACGACGGCCCGGCGGAGATCCTGTGCATCCTCGACCGCGACGGGCAACGCACCCATCTCAACCCCTCGCCGTGAGCGCTCTAGTCGTCGGGGGAGTCGTAGGTGGGGTCGATGGACTCCGGCGAGAGGCCGAGCAGGTCGGCGACCTCCTCGACCATGAGCTCGCGGATGAGCCGGGCCCGGTCGCGCTCGTCGTCTCCGCCCCTCGCCTCGACCGGGCGGCGGTGGATGACGATCCGGGCCGGTCTGCCGTCCGCGGCGGGCACCAGGCGGCTCAGCGGTACGGTGTCCGGCGTGAGGGTGTGCGGCTCGATCGAGGGCACCTCCTCGACCGCGAACTCCACCCCGGCCAGCTGCCGGCTCCAGCGCTGCTCGAGCCGGTGTGCCTCGTCGCGGACGAGCTCGTCGAAGCGTTCGGCGCGCGTGCGGGAGATCGGGGCCTCCGCCGGTGCGAGCGGCCCGCGCATCCCGCGGCCACGTCGGTCACGGCGGCGCGTGCCGGAGCCTGTCACGCGTGATCGCACGTCTTCGAGCATAGTCCGCCCGAAACGCCCTCAGGGTGTGGACGGCCGGACCGCCGGTACGATCCGCCATCCGCGGGATGCGCCGCCATATCCGCCTCCACGTGCGCGTTCGCGCCCGCTCCGCTCGTGCGGCGCCCGGCTGCGATAAAGATCCGTTATGCGGGCGGGCGCCTGAAATACGGCGACACGAAGTGAGGATAGTGGCGCCGGTACGGGGCGAGGGGATACGTTCCCGTCGTGAGCCCCGTCCGCATCTGCTCCCGCACCGCGTGCAAGCAGTCTGCTGTCTACACGCTCACGTACGTCTACGCCGACTCGACCGCTGTTCTCGGCCCGCTGGCAGCGT
>JAOPYG010000318.1 GCA_025964685.1 Actinoallomurus sp.
CCTGCAGGGTCACGCCCTGCGCCGGGGCGGCCGGCCCGAGGAGATCATCGGGGCCGCGCTGTTCCTCGCCTCCGACGCGTCCAGCTTCACCACCGGCGCCATCCTCCGTGCCGACGGCGGCATTCCCTGATCGAACGAGGAGAGCTCCTGCCATGGCATGGGACTTCAGCACCGAACCCGAATTTCAGGACAAGCTCGACTGGGCGGACGCGTTCGTCCGCGAGGAGGTCGAACCGCTCGATCTCGTCTGGCCCGCTCCCGCCAACTACCAGCCCCTCACCCCCGTGCGACGCAGGATCGTCGACCCGCTCAAGCAGGCCGTGCGCGAGCATGACCTGTGGGCCTGTCACCTCGGCCCCGAGCTGGGCGGCAAGGGGTACGGGCAGCTGAAGCTGGCGCTGCTCAACGAGATCCTCGGCCGCTCCACCTGGGCACCGGTGATCTTCGGTACCCAGGCGCCGGACACCGGCAACGCCGAGATCATCGCCCATTTCGGCACGCCCGAGCAGAAGAAGCGTTACCTGGAGCCGCTGCTGGCCGGCGAGATCTTCTCCTGCTACTCGATGACCGAACCCCAGGCGGGCGCCGACCCGGCCATGTTCACCACCCGCGCCGAGCGGGACGGTGACGGCTGGGTGATCAACGGGTGGAAGTTCTTCTCCTCCAACGCCCGCTGGGCCGAGTTCCTGATCGTGATGGCCGTCAGCGACCCGGACGCCGGACCGTACCGGGGGATGTCGATGTTCCTGCTCCCCCGCTCGACGCCCGGCGTGGAGATCGTCCGGAACACCGGCCTAATGGGCGAGCCGGCCGAGGACGGCTCCCACGCCCTGATCCACTACAACGACGTCCGGCTGCCCGCCGACGCCCTGCTGGGGGCCGAGGGCGGTGCGTTCGCCGTCGCCCAGACCCGGCTCGGCGGCGGCCGGGTGCACCACGCGATGCGCACCGTCGGCGTCGCGCAGCGCGCGCTGGACATGCTCTGCGAGCGCGCGCTGAGCCGGCACACCAAGGGCTCCGTGCTCGCCGAGAAGCAGAAGGTGCAGGAGTACGTCGCCGACTCCTACGCCCAGCTCGCGCAGTTCCGGCTGTTCGTGCTCAACGTCGCCTGGCAGATCGACCGGTACCAGGACTACAAGAAGGTGCGCCGGGACATCGCCGCGATCAAGGTGCTCGCCCCGGCCGTCCTGCACGACATCGTCCAGCGGTCGATGCAGGTGCACGGTGCGCTCGGCGTGTCCAACGAGCTGCCGCTCGCCCACATGTGGGTGCAGGCCCCGGTGATGGGGCTCGCGGACGGCCCGACCGAGGTGCACAAGGTCACGGTCGCGCGTGAGGTCCTGAAGGGACACCGGCCGGTCGAGTCGATGTGGCCGTCGGAACACGTGCCCACCCGGCTCGCCGCCGCCAAGGCCAAGTTCGCCGCGTCCCTCGAACTGGAGGTCGGCGACCTGTGAACGCGGTGCCGGCATGACGTTCGCGTTGACGGGGAAGGTCGCGGCCGTCACCGGCGGCGCCAGCGGCATCGGGCTGGCACTGGCCGAGCGTCTCGACGCCGAAGGCTGCCACGTCGCCGTCGCGGACGTGCACCCCCAGCGCCTCGCCGAGGTACGGCGGCGGCTGCCCGGCGTCCTCGCCGTGGCGGCCGATGTCGCCGATCCGCGCCAGGTCCAGGACTTCGCGGACCGGACGGTGAAGCGGTTCGGCGCGGTGCACCTGGTCTGCGCGAACGCAGGGATCATCGGCCCGGCCGGCGACCGGCTGTGGGAGGTCACGGACGAAGAGTGGCGGCAGGTGGTCGGCGTGAACCTGCTCGGCGTGGTCGCGACACTGCGGGCGTTCGTGCCGCTGCTGCTGCGCAGCGCTCCCGGCCACGTCGGCATCACCGCCTCGATGGCGGCGGTGACGACCACCTCGACGATGCCCGCCTACTACGCCACCAAGCACGCGCTGCTGTCGATCGCCGACACGCTGCACCGCCAGTTCGTACGAGACGCACTGGACCTGGGCGTCAGTGTGCTGCTGCCCGCCCAGGTCACCACGAACCTCGGGGAGTCACTGACCGGCGTCGACCGGCCGGGCAACCCACGGGGGATCGGCCCCGCCGAGGTCGCCGACCGGTTCGTCGAGGCCGTACGGTCCCGCCGCCTGCACGTGTTCACCCACCCCGGCTCCGCCGAGCTGGCCAGGGCCCGCAGCGAGGCGCTGCTCGCCGAGGCAGAGCGACCGGCCGGCGGCTGATCACGGGCCGACGTCGATGACCACCTTGCCCAGCGCCCTGCGGTCCGCGACGTGCCGGAGGGCGGCGGCGCCCTCCTCGAGCCGGAACCGCGCGCCGACGTGAGGCGTGACCCGCCCGGCGGCGAACAGCTCCAGCAACTCCTCGCGGTCCCGTCGTTCCCGCCCGGGATCATGGTCGCCGAAGGTGCGCAGCTCGACGCCCTTGACGGTGATCCCCTTGAGCAGCACCAGGTTCAGCGGGATGGCGGGGATCGTGCCGGAGGCGAACCCCAGCGTGACGAACGTGCCGCCCCACCGGATGCTCCGCAGCGCCCGCTCGGACCACTCACCGCCCACGGGGTCGATGACCGCGTGCGCGCCGCCATCGGTCAGCTCCCGGATTTTCAGGCGCAGGTCCTCGGTGGTGTAGTCGATGACGTGCGTCGCACCGTGCGCGCGGCACAGGGCGAGCTTGTCCGCTCCGGAAGCGGCGGCCACCACGCGGGCGCCCAGCTCCCTGGCCAGGTCCACCGCGGCCAGTCCCACGCCGCCGGCCGCGCCGAGCACGACGACCCAGTCGCCCGTGCCGACCTCGGCGACCGAGCGCAGCGCGTGGTAAGCGGTGCGGTAGGTCACGCCGAACGCCGCGGCCTCGGCGAAGTCCACTCTGGTGGGCATCGGGGTCAGCTGGCCGGCGGGCACGACCGCGCGCTCGGCGAAGGCGCCTGTCGGCACCGTGCCGAACACCCGGTCGCCGCGCCGGAACGCCGTCACTCCGGCCCCCGTCGCGAGCACCTCGCCCGCGAGTTCGCTGCCCGGCACGAACGGCAGCGGCGCGGGCACCTGGTACGCGCCCGCCACCAGCAGGACGTCGGGGAAGTTGACCGCGGCGGCCCGTACGCCGACCAGCACCTCGCCCGGGCCCGCGACCGGTTCGGGCGTCTCCTCCACGGTGAGTTCCTCGGGTGGTCCGTTGCGCCGGCAGACCAGGGCACGCATGGACGCCGGCTCGTGACCGGCCGGATCCGCGTCGCGGCCCATCAGTGCTTCCTTCGCTCGCGGCCGATGGCGTTCAGGCAGAACGCGATGAGGTGCTCGACATCGCCCGGTTCGGGCCGGGTGCCGAGTGCCAGGTGACGGCGCAGGACGCCGAACACGGTCGCGAAGACGACATCGGTGTCGCGCCGGGGGTCGGCGCTGCCCAGGTCGGTGACCGGCCCGAGCAGACGGTCATGCAGGGGCCGCGTGACCTGCTCGTCGGCGACACGGCGTTCCGCCGTCGCGGCGAGCTGGGCGGTGACCGCCCGGCTCGCCTTGGCCAGCTCCGGATCGCTGATCTGCGTGAGCACGCCCGTGATCCAGCGGGCCAGTCGCCGGGCCGGGTCGTCCTCCTTCGACATCTGGTGGTCCAGATAGGAGGCCACGAGCCCGACCCCGCGCTCCATCACCGCGAGGATCAGGTCCTCCTTGCCGGTGAAGTAGCGGTAGAACGCCTTGTTCGAGGTGCCGGCCTCGGCGACGATGTCGCTCACCCTGGGCGTGGCGGGGGCCACGCGCTCCATCACCGTCACGGCGGCGGCCAGGATCCGTTCGACCTCCTCGGTCGCCTCCCGCTGGCGCTCGTCCAGCGCCCGTCCCACAGCCGCGGCCACACGGGAATTCATGGTTCTCCATTTCGAGGATTGCGGTCTCGATCAGGAGAATAATAGTCTCGCAGGTGTGGAACCCACCATCGGTACGGGCCCGTTCAGTGACATACGGATCCTCGAACTGAGCCGGGGCATCGCGGGGCGCACCGCCGGGATGCTCCTCGCCGAGTTCGGCGCCGAGGTGGCCCGCGTCGTCCCGCCGGAGGACCGGGAACCGCCGGAGGACCCCCGGACCCTGTGCTGGGACCGCGGCAAGGTCCTGACCGAGATCGACCCGGCCGATCCCGAGGCCGGCCGCCTCCTCCAGAGCTGTGACGTCCTCCTGACCGACGCACGCCCCGGTGAGCTGGACCGGCTGGGGCTCGACGCGGCGACGCTGCTGGATCGCTCCCCCGGCCTCCTGCACGTGTGGCTCCCGCCCTATGCCGTACGCGGCCGGTGGAGCCACCTGCCCGAGGATCCGTTGCTGCTCGCCGCCCTCGGCGGCTTCGCCGCGCACCACCCGGCCACCGAGGAGCGGCCGGTCGCCCCGGTGGTGCCG
>JAOPYG010000322.1 GCA_025964685.1 Actinoallomurus sp.
CGCCCTTCACCGTCGGCCGGCCGAGGTGTCTCAGGCCCGCCGGGCACGCGGCGGCGGTCCAGACCCGCCGCGGGCGTCGCACGTCCTCGAGCCGACCGCTGCGGCGATGCTCGGCTCCTCGCCGCCATGGCGACGCCGGACAACCGCCCCCGGCGGTCCTCGGTCATGACCGGCCTGACGGCCCCGGCCCTGGGGAGTGACCGGCCCCTACGGCCGCGAGCCGCGAAGCGTCCGTAGGGGACCCACCGGGGGTCCGCCCGCATGGGACGCCCGCGCGGGCGTCCCTACGGGGCGTAGGAACCGATGTAGTCGATCGGGCGCGGCCGGGGTATCTCGGCGTACGCGATGGGCGGCTCCGGCGCCTGTGCGCATCCCCACGTACGCGAACGGGCGCCCCCGCGACCGCGGAGGCGCCCGTCACTCATGTCAGGCGTCGCGGCCGGACTTCAGGCGGGAGCCGGCGACACCGGCCGCTCCCGTCAGCACGGCGGTCGCGCCAAGCAGGGCGAGCGCGCCGATCGGGCCGCCGGTGAACGGCAGGCTGTCGCCGATGACCGTCAGCGAGGACCCGGCGGGCGCGGCCGCGCCGGGCACGGCCGGGGTCGACGGGTTACCGACCGGCGGTGCCGGCGGTGGGGTCGGAGGTCCGGGCGGGATCGGGATGGGCGGGGTCGGCGGGATGGGGCTCGGCGGCGACGGGATCGGGCCGCACTCCTGCGGCGGGTGGGCGCACAGGTGGACGTTCACCCTCGCCTGTACCGCCAGCGGGTTGGTCGATGCCTTGACGGACGCCTTCACGCCCGTCTTCACCACCGGTGCGGAACGCCCGGCCGACCGGGGTGCGCCCAGGCGCAGGTTGACCGGGAGGTTCACCCGGAGGCCTGATCCCCCCGAGCTGCGGGTGCCGGAGGTCGTCTGCTCGACCACCTTGTCCACGGTCTTGCCGACCGGGCCGGTCTTGGCCAGGGGACTCGTCAGGTCGAGGGGGAGGCCGAGACCGCCGGTCTCGGCGTGGGCGGTCCCGCCGAGGCCGGTCATCCCGCTCACCGCGGTGAAGCCCAGGACCGTCACGCCGGCGGTCGTGGCTAGTCTCGTGCGTTTTCGCATAGAGCAATCTCCAGGTCGCAGGGGCGGTGAATGAAAGAGGGCGGCCGGCGCGAGGGCCAGAGGGCTCCGCATCCCCGAGGACGCCGCAATGTCATGTCCCCCGTCCAAAGCGAATCCCCGTCAGCGCCGTACAGCCAGCGATTAGTTTGTCACGACAAGTAGCGCTTTGGAACGCCTCTGACGCCGATCTGTCAATAAATAACAGCGGTGCGTGGTCGCGGAGTAACACCAGGAGCCGCTGCGCCACACTGAGTGGGTGACCCGAGTCATCGCAGGAGCCGCCGGCGGCCGGCGGATCTCCGTGCCCACCGGCCGCGACACCCGGCCGACCAGCGACCGCGCGCGTGAGGGACTGTTCGCCACCGCCCACTCACTGCTCGGTGACCTCGACGGCCTGCGCGTGGCCGATCTGTTCGCCGGGTCCGGGGCGGTCGGCCTGGAGGCCCTGTCCCGCGGCGCCTCCCACGTGCTGCTCATCGAGTCGTCGGCGCGCGCCGCGAAGGTGATCAGGGCCAACGTCGAGGCGCTCGGCCTGCCGGGCGCCGAGTTGGTCACCGACCGGGTCGAGCGTGTGGTGCGGCGGACGCCGCCGGAGCCGTACGACCTGATCTTCGCCGACCCGCCGTACGCCGTGGCCGCCGAGACCGTCCTGGCGCTGCTCGACGCGCTGCGGGACCACGGCTGGCTCGCGCCCGGCGCGCTCGTGGCGGTCGAACGCGCCACCCGCGGAGAGCCCGTGAACTGGCCGGAGGGGTATACCGAGAGCAGGGCCCGTCGTTACGGTGAAGGGACGCTTTGGTACGGTCACGCCGCAGACCGCTGACGACTTCCTTGCAGAGGGGACTCACCTCGTGCGCCGTGTTGTCTGTCCGGGATCGTACGACCCCGTCACCAATGGACACCTCGACATCATCAGCCGTGCGTCGCGCCTGTACGACGAGGTCGTGATCGCGGTGCTGATCAACATTTCCAAGAAGAGCCTCTTCACGGTCGACGAACGCGTCGAGATCATCGGCGAGGTCACCAAGGAGTACGGCAACGTCACCGTGGAGAAGTTCCACGGGCTGACCGTCGACTTCTGCCGTGAGCGTGGCATCCCGGTGATCGTGCGCGGCCTCCGCGCGGTCAGTGACTTCGACTACGAACTCCAGATCGCGCAGATGAACCACCAGATGGCCGGCGTCGAGACGATGTTCATGGCCACCAACCCGCTCTACTCCTTCCTGTCGTCCAGCCTGGTCAAGGAGATTGCGCAGTACGGTGGAGACGTGTCCGGCCTGGTCCCCGAGTCGGTGCAGCGCCGTCTCGCGCGACGCTTCGCCGAGGACTGATGCGACCGCCCGCGGACGCCGAGTTGGGAGAACCGGTCCGCGTTCGGTAACCTAGCCAATCGACCTTGCCCGACGGCGGTGATGCGCCATGCCTCACGGAAGCAGGAACAACCTGACACGCATCGATCCCCGCGACCCATTCGTGATCGACACGCGCACACTGGGCCGCCGGCCGGGATCGATGCGCAAGGACTCCTACACCGTGCCGGCTCCGGCGGATCTCGGCGTCGAGATGGTGGGTGTTCCCGAGGGCACCGACATCGAGCTGGATCTTCGGCTCGAGGCGGTGATGGAGGGTGTGCTCGTCTCGGGCACGGCGCGTTCCCCTCTCTCCGGAGAGTGTGCGCGCTGCCTGGAGCCGCTCACCTCGTCGATCGAGGTGGAGCTCCAGGAGCTCTACGTCTACTCCGACACTCGCTCCGGCGGGAGCGCGGAGGACGACGAACGCCGTCTTGAGGGAGATTTCATCAATCTCGAGCCGGTGGTCCGGGACGCGATGGTGCTCGCACTACCGCTGTCCCCACTGTGCCAGGACGACTGTCCCGGCCTGTGTACGGACTGCGGGGTCCGGCTGGCCGATGCCGAGCCGGATCACCATCACGACGCCGCCGACCCCCGGTGGGCGGCATTGCAGGGCATGTTGGATCAACGACAAGAAGACCAGGAGGGCTGACGTGGCCGTACCTAAGCGGAAGAAGTCGCGCAGCAACACGCGGCACCGTCGCTCGCAGTGGAAGACCCAGGCGCCCACGCTTGTACGCTGCCCGCAGTGCCGCGACGAGAAGCTGCCACACACCGCGTGCCCGACCTGCGGCACGTACAACCGCCGTCAGGTCATCGACGTGGCCTGAGGACGTATCGGGGGCGGCTTCGCGCCGCCCCCGTCCGTCTCGCGATGAAGACTCGCCCGAGGCCGTGGCGGACGCCGGGAACGACCCGGCGTGCACCTCGCCCTCGCGGAACCTTCCGCGGAGGAAGCACCGTGAATCCTGTCAACGCCGCCTCCCGCATCGGGAGGGCCGCGTGAAGCCCGACAATTCCGTGGCCGACCGCAGCGCGCTCGAGGCCGCCCTGGGTGTGACGCCCGATCCCGCGTTGCTCGAACGCGCACTGACCCACCGCTCGTTCGCGTACGAGAACGGCGGGCTGCCGACCAACGAGCGCCTGGAGTTCCTCGGCGACTCCGTGCTCGGCCTGATCGTCACCGACACGCTGTTCCGTGGCCATCCGGATCTGCCCGAGGGGCAGCTCGCCAAGCTGCGGGCCGCGGTGGTCAACATGCGCGCGCTCGCCGGCGTGGCACGCCAGCTCGATCTCGGCGCCTACATCCGCCTCGGCCGCGGCGAAGAGGGCACCGGGGGCCGCGACAAGTCCTCGATCCTGGCCGATACGCTCGAGGCCGTGATCGGTGCGGTCTATCTCGATCTCGGGCTGAAGGCCGCGGACACCCTGGTGCACCGCCTCTTCGACGCGCTGATCACCCGGTCGGCCAGCCTCGGCGCCGGGCTCGACTGGAAGACCTCGCTGCAGGAGCTGACCGCCACCGAGGAGCTCGGCGTGCCCGAGTACCACGTGGAGGAGAGCGGGCCGGATCACCAGAAGAGCTTCCGTGCCGTCGTTTCGGTCGGCGGTGTCGAGTACGGCCGGGGCGAGGGACGCAGCAAGAAGGAAGCCGAGCAGCAGGCGGCGGAGACGGCGTGGACGACGATCCGCGAACGCTCCGCGATCCGCCCTGAGTGACACCAGGGAGAAGGGCGATCCGCCGTGCCAGAGCTGCCCGAAGTCGAGGTCGTACGCCGGGGCGTCGAACGCTGGGTGGCCGGCCGGACCATCGAGTCCGCCACGGTCCTGCATCCGCGTGCGGCGCGGCGCCACACCGAAGGCCCCGCCGACCTCGCCGCCCGGCTGACCGGCCGCCTGGTGTCCGGCGCGCGACGGCGCGGCAAGTACCTGTGGCTGCCGGTCGGTGACGAGGAGGCGCTGCTGGCCCACCTCGGCATGAGCGGTCAGCTGATCGTCGGCGAGCCGGACCGTCCGTACGAAAAGCACCTCCGCGCCCGGTTCACCTTCACCGACGGCGGGTCGGACCTGCGCTTCATCGACCAGCGCACGTTCGGCCACCTGATGCTCACGGCCACCGAGGACGGGGTGCCGGTGCCGATCGCGCACATCGCCCCGGACCCGCTCGAGAAGGTGTTCGACGAGGACGCCTTCTTCCAGGCGCTGCGCCGGCGCCGTACGGGCCTCAAGCGGGCGCTGCTCGACCAGTCGCTGATCAGCGGTGTGGGCAACATCTACGCCGATGAGGCCCTGTGGCGGGCGAAGCTGCACTGGGCGCGCCCGACCGAGACCCTGACCAGGGCCGAGGCCGCGCGGGTCCTGGAGGCGGCGAGGGAGGTCATGGGCGCCGCCCTCCTGGCCGGCGGGACCTCCTTCGACAGCCTCTACGTCAACGTCAACGGGGAGAGCGGCTACTTCGACCGGTCGCTCAGCGTGTACGGGCGCGAGGACGAGCCGTGTCCGCGCTGTGGCAGCCCGATCCGGCGGGACGCCTTCATGAACCGCTCCTCTTACACCTGCCCCACCTGCCAGCCGCGTCCGCGCAGGGCGCGTCAGTAACACGGGCCGGTGATCCGGCGGGGTCCTGTGGGCGGTTACGGATGTTCCTGGCCGTCCGGGTCCGGTCACGGGTGTTCGGGTCCGTGGGTTGCCGGGTCTCGATAGCGGTGCTAGCCCACCCCAAAAGGGACCTTCCGCCGTGACTCGGATGAGCCCGGCGAAACCGTCGGGATCGCCCGGCTCCGAGAACCCGTGCGCACGGTCCGCTGAGGAGCGCGCCCGTCCCACGGGACTAGGATCGCCGAGCGTGGAAGAGCAGACACGGCTGACCGCATGGGTGCGGGGTCACGTTCAGGGCGTCGGCTTCCGCTGGTGGGTACGTTCCAGGGCACTTGAGCTGGGTCTGACCGGTTCGGCCGGCAACCTCGCGGATGGGCGCGTCGAGGTGATCGCCGAGGGGGCACGCTCCGACTGTGACCGGCTGCTGGCGCTGTTGCGCGGTGGTCGTACCCCGGGAATGGTCAATGGGGTGGTCGAGCGCTGGACCGAACCCCGAGGGGATCTTCACGGGTTCATCGAACGGTGATCGCTCACAGAAGTCTGCTAAACTTGGATAGACAGGTTGTTACGCGTCTGTGACATCTGTCTTGACCGGCTCTCCAGCCGGTGCGACCCTAGTTGTTACGCGCACCTATTTCGGCTCTCATGTGCGCGATCATTCCTGCTGGTCACTCAGCGTGGAGGACCCTTAATCATGGCGAAGGCTATACTCGGCCACGTCGGCGGTCCGGACCCCCGCATGGTTGCGGAGATGCGGCGCCTTCAGCAGCGTGTCCGTGACCTGGAGGCCGAGCTCGTACGGCTCCAATCCGAGAACGACACGCTCGCGGCGGTCGCTGACAACGAAGTCATGGCGCTGAGCGCCAATGACCGTGAACCGGCGCTGACCTGACGGTCAGGCCGCTCGTAAAAGGGACGTCGATCATGACGTCCCTTTTTGCTGTCCGCAATTGTCAACGGCCTCGCTTCGCCAAAGGTTGTTCCGTGACCGCCACGGCGAGGCAATCAGTTCGGAAATGCAAGCGTGATCATGTACCTATCCAGGTCAGCGGGTCGGCCGATGAGTAAGGCAATTGACCGTCACGCTCGGTGATCCACTCGGGCGGTTCTCGCAGAGACACCACGCATCGCGAGCGATCGTGGCACATTTGGGGATGTCAGATGCCGGTGACGAGGGCGTCGGCCGGTATCGTTCGCAGAGGCCAGGCCCCGTCGGCCCCCTGGGCGGCCACCGGCCGGAGCCGAGACGCCTCCGGAAAGGATCGGTAGACGCTTGTACTTGAAGAGCCTCACGCTGCGCGGCTTCAAGTCCTTCGCGTCCTCGACCACGCTGCGCTTCGAGCCGGGCATCACCGCCGTCGTCGGGCCCAACGGCTCGGGCAAGTCCAACGTCGTCGACGCGCTCGCCTGGGTGATGGGCGAGCAGGGCGCCAAGTCGCTGCGCGGCGGCAAGATGGAAGACGTGATCTTCGCGGGCACCTCGTCGCGCCCGCCGCTCGGCCGTG
>JAOPYG010000327.1 GCA_025964685.1 Actinoallomurus sp.
ACGCGATCCAGGGCCCCGGCGTGGGCTACAAGTACACCTCGCCACCTCCGCTCCGCCCGTACACCGACGAGCTGGAGGCCGATCCCGGCCGGTTGCGCGTGGCGGTGACCACGCGGGCGTGGTCCGGCGCCGCGGTGGACCCGGCGGTGGCCGAGGCGACGGTACGGGCCGGTCGGCTGCTGGAGGAGATGGGCCACGCCGTCACCGACGCGAGCCCGGCCGTCGACTGGGACGCCGTCATGCGCGCCGCCACGGCCGCGGCGGTCTCGATCGTCGCGCCGGTGCTCCTGGCCCCGAGACGGCCGGATCCGGCGAAGATGGAGGCCGTCTCCCGGCAGGCCATGCGGGTCGCGGAGGAGCTGAGCGCCCTCGAACTGATCGCGGGCCTCGGCGCGCAGAACGACGTCACCCGGTCGGCGGGCGCGTTCTTCACCGAGTACGACCTGCTGGTCACCCCGACACTGGGCCGGCTCCCGGCGCCGCACGGCACGCTCAACTACGACGACCCGGATCACACGCTGGAGAGCTGGCTGCGGTCGCTGTTCGACTACGGGCCGTTCACCGCGCTGTTCAACATCTCCGGCCAGCCCGCGATCAGCCTGCCGCTGGCCCAGAGCCGTGGCGGCCTGCCGATCGGGGTGCAGTTCGTCGCCCCGTACGGCCGGGAGGACCTGCTGTTCCGCGTCGCGGCCCGGCTCGAAGACGCCGCACCGTGGCGTGACCGGATCCCGCCGCTCTGGGTCACCCGGTCGTCTCCAGCGGCACGCGGGTCTCGGGGAGTCGCGCCGACACCGCCAGGGCCATGACGGGCAGGACGAGAAGCAGGGCGATCGCCGCCCTGATCCCGTAGGCGTCGGCGACCAGGCCGAGCAGCGGCGCGACCATGCCGCCGGCGGACACCGCCAGGCCCAGGGTCACGCCGCTGGCGGTCCCGATGCGGCCGGGCAGGTACTCCTGCCCGAGGGTCGTGTGCACGGAGAACGGCACGTACAGCCCCAGGCCGAGGACGAACGCGGCCACGAAGGCGACCGCCGGGCCCGGGGCCAGGAGCAGGCCGAGCAGCCCGGGAACGGTGAGGACGTACCCGATGCGCACCGTGGGGAGCCGCCCGATACGGTCCGCGAGCCGGCCTCCGAGCACGGTGCCGGCCGCACCCGTACCGGTGAAGACGGTCAGGGCCACCGAGGCCGTCCCCTTCGACACGCCGAAGCGGTGGATCAGCAGGAGCGCCAGGAACGAGGAGACGCCGAAGTAGGCGATCGACCGGCACACCACGGCGACCGTCAGCCGGCCGAACGAACGCCAGTCGTCACCCTGCGGTGTGGGCGTGGCTCGTACGCGAGCCGGCGCCGGTTCGCGCTGGGCGACCGCGAGGTACAGGGCCATCGCCACCGCCGGGATCGCGAGCAGAGGCGTTCCGATCAGGCCGGTGGTGGCCAGTACCGGGGCGACGATCAACGGGGCGAGCGCGATGCCGGCGTTGCCGCCCACCGCGAACAGGCTCATGCCCTGGGCCGAGGCTCCGGCGGCCGACCGTGCCGCCGCCGACGCCTCCGGATGGTAGGCGGCGACGCCCATCCCGGACAGCGCGACCGCCGCCCAGGTCGCCCAGTAACCGCCGCCCAGGCCGCACAGCCCGATCCCGACGCCGGCGGTCAGCAGCCCGGCGCCGATGAGCCAGGGTCTGCGGCGCCGGTCGGTCAGCACCCCGAACCCCGGCTGCAGCAGGCTCGACAGGAACGTCGCCGCCAGCGTGATCCCGGCCGCCTGGGCATAGCCGTAGTGCCGCTCGGCGACCAGGAAGGGCAGCAGCGCAGGGACGGCGCCCTGGTACAGGTCGTCGACCACGTGGGTGCCGATCAGCAGCGCCAGGGCCCGGCGTCGTATGCCTGAAGTCATGATCCCGACGCTACGGACCGGGGACGCTGACAGCCCAGCGCTTTCGTGGCGCCCCCGTAAGGCCCTGGGTGTCACGCCCGGGGCGTCCTTCATGAGCCGATGACCGCACCCGGCGGCCGGCACTCGGGTGACGGCAGGCCGCCGGGCCACACACGGTCACATGGATCACGGCTGTTTCGTGGCGGTGTTCTATGTTGCACAGCGTGGTGGGCATGCCGATGCTGGGATGCCATGACGATCGCTGGGAGGCCGTGACGTGTCCGTTGCCGAGGGTGACCTGCTCTGGGAGCCGACCGAGGACGTGCGGCGGAACGCCCGTGTCGCCCGCTTCATCGCCGAGCGCGGCCTCGGGTCCTATGACGAGCTGTGGCGATGGTCGGTCACGGACGTCGACGGCTTCTGGGACGCGGTCTGGGCGCACTTCGGTGTCCTCGGCGAGCGCGGTGACGGGCCCGTACGCGAGGGGGCCCGGGAGGACTGGGGCGTGCCGGCGGCGAGCGACGCCGAGATGCCCGGCGTCCACTGGTTCCCGGGCGCGACGCTCAACTACGCGCGCAACGCACTGCGGCACGGGCGCGACCACGACGTCACGGCGGTCGTGTTCCGCTCCGAAGGCGGGACGGAACGGACGCTGACGTACGGGGAGCTGGCCGCGCAGGTCGCGGAGGTGCGCGCCGGCCTGCGCGAGCTCGGCGTGGGCCGCGGCGACCGGGTCGCCGCGTACGTGCCCAACATTCCCGAGGCGCTGGTCGGCTTCCTCGCGACGGCCTCGCTGGGCGCGATCTGGTCCTCCTGCTCACCCGACTTCGGCGCGCCGAGCGTGATCGACCGGTTCACCCAGATCGAGCCGAAGGTGCTCGTCGCGGTCGACGGATACCCCTACAACGGCAAGCGGTACGACCGGCTCGGCGTCGTACGCGACATCCAGGACGCCCTGCCAACGCTGCGGGCGACCGTGCTGATCCCCTACCTCGACCCCGAGACGCCCGCGCCCGAGGGCATGATCCGCTACGACGACCTGCGCCGGCCCGGCGCGCCGCTCGACTTCGAGGAGGTGCCGTTCGGCCACCCCCTGTGGATCCTCTACTCCTCCGGCACCACCGGCCTGCCCAAACCGATCGTGCACGGCCACGGTGGCATCGTCCTCGAACACCTCAAGTCACTGAGCTTCCACCAGGACCTCGGGTCGGGCGACGTGTTCTTCTGGTTCACCACGACCGGCTGGATGATGTGGAACTACCTGGTCGGCGGCCTCCTCGTCGGCGCGACGATCGTGATGTACGACGGCGCGCCGAACGGCGACGCGCTCTGGCGGCTCGCCGCCGACACCGGGGTGACCTACTTCGGGGTCGGCGCGCCGTACATCACGGCGTCGATGAAGGCCGGGCTGACCCCCGGCACGACGCATGACCTGTCGCGGATCCGCGGCGTCGGCTCGACCGGCTCGCCGCTGCCCCCCGAGGGGTTCGCCTGGCTGTACGAGCACGTGGGGCGTGACCTGCTCGCCGGTTCGTTCTCCGGGGGCACCGACGTCGCCACGGGGTTCGTCGGCCCCTGCCCGCTGCTGTCGCTGCGCGCGGGCGTCATCCAGTGCCGTGGGCTGGGCGCCAAGGTGGAGGCGTACGGCGACACCGGCGAGCCCGTGATCGGCGAGGTGGGCGAGCTGGTCCTCACCGAGCCGATGCCCTCGATGCCGATCTACTTCTGGAACGACGAGGACGGCCACCGCTACCGCGAGTCCTACTTCGCGATGTACCCGGGCGTCTGGCGGCACGGCGACTGGATCAAGATCCTCCCGGATGGCAGCAGCGTGATCTACGGGCGGTCCGACTCGACGCTCAACCGCGGCGGCGTGCGCATGGGCACCTCCGACTTCTACCGCGTCGTCGAGGCACTGCCGGAGATCGCCGACTCGCTGGTGGTGGACACGGGACAGCTGGGCCAGGACGGGCGGCTCCTGCTGTACGTGCAGCTGGCGGACGCCGTGGAGTTGTCGGAGGAGGTGATCGGCCGGATCCGGGCGACTCTGCGGTCGACGCTGTCGCCCCGGCACGTACCGGACGAGATCAGTGCCGTGCCCGGCATCCCCCGGACACTGTCGGGCAAGAAGCTCGAAGTGCCCGTGCGTAAGATCCTGCTCGGCACGCCCGTGGAGAAGGCCGCGAACCCCGACGCCATGGCGAATCCGGAGGTCCTGGTGCACTTCACGCCCGCCACCGGACAGTAATGGATCAAGGTTCGTCCTGTTCACGAGTCGGCGAATCTCGATTTTCAAGTTAATGTGGCCGCCGTGAGCGCAACACCACAACGGCGTGGTGCGGCCGCTTCCGGATCCGGCATGTCCGGGAACGGATCTGGCGCATCCGGACGTAATTTCGGTGAAGAGGGGGCGCGCCTCACCTACGGCGCCTACCTGAGACTGCCGACCCTTCTCGACCAGCAGGTCCTCGAATCCGAGCCCCCGGCCCGTGACGAGCTGCTGTTCATCTCGATCCACCAGGTCTACGAGCTGTGGTTCAAGCTGCTGCTGCACGAACTCGGTGAGATCCGCAAGGCGATGATCGGCGATGAGGTCTGGCTCGCCCGGCACCTGTTCCGGCGGGTGCACGCGGTCGAGCGGGTCCTGATCGAACAGATCCAGGTCCTGGAGACCATGACCCCGCAGGACTTCATGGCGTTCCGCGAGAAGCTGGCGCCGGCCAGCGGCTTCCAGTCCGTGCAGTTCCGCGAGATGGAGTTCCTGTCCGGCCACAAGGACGCGGGTTTCCTGAAGCGGTTCCGCGGCCTCACCGATGATGAGCGCGAACGCCTCGACCGCAGGCTCGCCGAGCCGAGCCTGTGGGACGCGTTCGTCACGCTGCTGGGGCGGCACGGACTGGCCGCGGGCGACGACGATGAGATCAGGGCGTCGCTGGTGACGGTGGCCCATGACCGCAACCGTCATGACGACCTGTGGCAACTGGCCGAGGATCTACTGACCCACGACGAGATGGCCGCCCTCTGGCGGCATCGGCACGTCCAGATGGTCGAACGCCAGATCGGCACGAAGTCGGGCACCGGGGGTTCCACCGGCGCGCCGTACCTCCGAAGCAGGCTCGACCTGCGGTTCTACCCGTTGCTGTGGGAATTGCGCACCCTGCTCTGAGAAGGCACTGAGGGAGAGTTGAAGATGAGCGGCGAACCGACCGGCCGGCCGGACGAAGCGGGGCAGGCCAAGGACGACCTGCTGCGCCGTGCGGCGGAGACCGGCGCGCACCACCCGCACGCCGAACGGCCCGAGATCACCGACATGCTCGGCTACCTCCGGCTCTACTATCGGCACGTCCCCGTGGAGGACCTCCTCTCCCGCGACCCCGCCGACATCTGGGGTCCGGCGATGTTCCACCGCAGGCTGGGGGAGGACCGCCCGCAGGGCGTGGCCAAGGTGCGCGCCTTCACCCCGACCCGCGACGAGTACGGCTGGGACCCCGGGCGCAGCGTGGTCCAGGTGGTCACCGATGACATGGCCTTCCTCGTCGACTCGGTGACGATGGAGCTCAACCGGCACGAGCTGTCCACCCACCTGATCGTCCACCCCCAGCTGAAGATCTGCCGTGACGTGACCGGCAGCCTGCAGGGGATCGGCGACGGCGGCGGCCTCGTGCTCGAAGAGTCGTGGATCCACATCGAGATCGACCGCCAGGCCGACCGTACGGTGCTGGACGGGCTGGAGAAGGACCTCCAGCGAGTGCTCGACGACGTACGCGCCGCGGTCGAGGACGAGGACAAGATGCGGTCCCTCGCCAGGACGATCGCGGCCGGCCTGAGAGAGGACCGGCCGCCGCTGCCGGACACCGAGAGCACCGACGGCATCGAGCTGCTCGACTGGCTGGCCGATGACCACTTCACCTTCCTCGGCTACCGGGAGTACTCCCTGGAGACCGGGGAGGACGGCGAGCTGCTGCGCGCCGTCACCGGCACCGGGCTGGGCATCCTGCGCTCGGACCAGACGGAGTCGACCAGCTTCGCCTCGCTGCCGCAGGAGGTGCGCGCCAAGGCCCACGAGCCACGGCTGCTCGTGCTGACCAAGGCCAACTCGCGGGCGACCGTCCACCGTCCGGCCTACCTCGACTACATCGGGGTGAAGAAGTTCGACGGCGGCCAGGTGGTCGGCGAGCGCCGCTTCCTCGGCCTGTTCACGCACGCCGCGTACAGCGAGAGCATCCAGCGCATTCCGGTGCTCGCCCGCAAGCTCGAGGCCGTCCTCGCCCGAGCCGGGCTGGCGCCGGACAGCTACGACGGCAAGGACCTCGTCGAGATACTCGAAACCTATCCTCGCGATGACCTCTTCCAGATCTCGGTCGAGGAGCTCTTCCCGATCGCGATGAGCGTGCTGCGCCTGCGCGAGCGCAAGCAGCTGCGGCTGTTCGTCCGTAAGGACGACTACGGCCGTTACATGTCGTGCCTGGTCTTCCTGCCCCGCGACCGCTACACCACCGAGATCCGGCTGCGCATCCAGGAGCTGCTCCGCAGCGCGTTCGAGGGCACCGCCGTCGACTACAGCGCGATGGTCGGCGACTCCGCGCTGGCCCGCCTGCACGTCGTCGTCCGCGGTGAGCGTGGCCGTCCGCTGCCCGATGATGTGGACCTGGCCGAGCTGGAGTCCCGGCTCGCGGAGGCCACCCGCTCATGGGCCGACGACCTGGCCGATGCCATCGTCGACCAGTGCGGCGAGGAGAGGGCCGCGGTGCTGACCCGCCGCTACGCGGGCGCCTTTCCGGAGGGCTACAAGGCCGACTTCCCGGCGAGCACCGCGTGTGCCGACCTGGGGCGCCTGGAGGCTCTCACCGAGCCGGGCCAGATCTCGATCGGCCTCTACCGGCCGCTCGGCAGCGAGGCCGGCGAGCGCCGCCTGAAGATCTACCGGCTCGGGCCGCCGATCCTGCTGTCACACGTGCTGCCGCTCCTGCACAACATGGGCGTCCAGGTGGTCGACGAGCGGCCGTACGGCATCACCCCCGACAACGGACGACGTTCATGGATCTATGACCTCGGCCTGAGGTACGAACCATCGCCGGACGTGGATGAGGCCGACGTCCAGGAGCTGTTCCAGGACGCCTTCACGGCGCTGTGGCGCGATGACGTGGAGAGCGACCCGTTCAACACCCTCGTGCTGCGCGCCGGGCTGGCGTGGCGGCCGGTGATGGTGCTCCGCGCGTACGCCCGCTACCTGCGGCAGACCGGCACGACCTTCTCCGAGCGCTACATCGAAGAGGTGCTGGTCCGTAACCCGCGCATCGCGCGGCTGCTGGTGCGCCTGTTCGAGTCGCGCTTCGACCCGAATCTCAACGCGCGCCCGGGCCGCGCCCCCGACGCGCACGAGGAGCTGGGCTCGGCGATCGCCGAGGAGATCGAGGGCGCCCTCGACGGAGTCACCAGCCTGGACGAGGACCGCATCCTGCGTTCCTTCCTGTCCATGATCCGCGCGACGCTGCGCACGAACTACTACCAGCGGTCCGCGAGCGGTGCCCTCAAGCCGTACCTGTCGCTGAAGTTCGACCCGGGGGCGATCCCGGACCTGCCGCTGCCGAAGCCGGAGTTCGAGATCTTCGTCTACTCCCCGCGGCTGGAGGGTGTGCACCTGAGGTTCGGGTCGGTGGCCCGTGGCGGCCTGCGCTGGTCCGACCGCCGTGAGGACTTCCGCACCGAGGTCCTCGGCCTGGTCAAGGCGCAGGCGGTGAAGAACACCGTGATCGTGCCGGCCGGCGCCAAGGGCGGTTTCGTGTGCAAGCGGCTGCCCGAGCCCGGCGACCGCGAGGCGTTCCTCGCCGAGGGCGTCGCCTCGTACAGGCAGTTCATCAGCGGCCTGCTCGACATCACCGACAACCTCGTCGACGGTGAGGTCGTGCCCGCCAAGGACGTCGTGCGCCACGACGGCGACGACACCTACCTGGTCGTGGCCGCCGACAAGGGCACCGCGACCTTCTCCGACATCGCCAACGAGGTCGCGGCGTCGTACGGCTTCTGGCTCGGCGACGCGTTCGCCTCGGGCGGGTCGGTGGGCTATGACCACAAGGGCATGGGCATCACCGCCCGCGGCGCGTGGGAGTCGGTGAAGTACCACTTCCGCGCGCTCGGCCTGGACGTGCAGAACGAGGACTTCACCGTCATTGGCGTGGGCGACATGTCGGGGGACGTGTTCGGCAACGGCATGCTGCTCTCGGAGCACATCCGGCTCATCGCCGCGTTCGACCACCGGCACATCTTCATCGACCCGGATCCGGACCCGGAGACCTCCTTCCGCGAGCGCGAGCGGCTCTTCGCGCTCCCGCGCAGCTCCTGGGCCGACTACGACACCGCGCTGATCTCCAAGGGCGGCGGGGTGCACCCACGTACGGCCAAGAAGATCCCGTTGACGCCGCAGGTCCGCGAGGCGCTGGGCATCGCGGGGACCATTGTCGCGATGACCCCGCACGAGCTCATCAACGCGATCCTGTGCGCTCCCGTCGACCTGATGTGGAACGGCGGCATCGGCACCTACGTCAAGGCGTCCGGCGAGACCCACGCCGACGTCGGTGACAAGGCCAACGACGTGCTGCGTGCCGACGCGACCGAACTGCGTTGCAAGGTCGTCGGCGAGGGTGGCAACCTCGGCCTCACCCAGCGGGCGCGCATCGAGTTCTCCCTCGGCGGCGGCCTGGTCAACACCGACTTCATCGACAACTCCGCGGGCGTGGACACCTCCGACCACGAGGTGAACATCAAGATCCTGCTCGACCAGGTCGTCCGCGACGGTGAGCTGACCGACGAGCAGCGTGACGAGCTCTTCCTGGACATGACCGACGAGGTCGCCGACCTTGTCCTGCGCGACAACATCGCGCAGAACGTCGCGCTGGCCGCCTCGCGCAAGCAGGCGTCCTCCATGCTGCACGTGCACGGCCGTTACCTGCGCAAACTGGAGCGCGACGGCAAGCTGAAGCGGCGCCTGGAGTTCCTGCCCGACGAGAAGGTGCTGGCCGAGCGGCGGCAGGCCGGGCTCGGCCTCACCGGGCCGGAGTTCGCCACGCTCCTCGCGTACACGAAGCTCACGCTCGAGGACGAGATCCGCGGCTCCGACCTGCCGGACGACCCAGACCTGGCCAGCCGGCTGGTCCACTACTTCCCCACGCCGCTGCGTGACCGCTTCCGGGCGCACATGGACCGCCATCCGCTGCGCCGGGAGATCATCGCCACGTCGGTGGTGAACAGCATGGTCAACGACAGCGGCATCACGTTCGCGTTCCGGATGGGCGAGGAGACCGGCGCCTCGGCCTCGGACATCACCCGCGCCTACCTCGTGGCGCGCGAGGTGTTCCGCATGGAGGGCTTCTGGCGGTCGGTGGACGAGCTGGACTACCAGATCGACACGGCGACGCAGATCAGGATGCGGCTGGAGGCGCGCAAGCTGACCGAGCGCGGCGCCCGGTGGCTGCTCCACAACCGCCGGATGCCGTTCGACATCCGCGACACCGTCGACTTCTTCTGCGCCGGGGCCGCGGACCTCGCGGTGCACATGCCCAAGCTCCTGGTCGGCCGCGACCTGGAGGGCTTCGAGGAGCGGCGCGACCGGTTCACCGAGCGCGGCGTCCCGGACCAGCTCGCCGAGCATGTGGCGATGATGGTCCCGGCGTTCTCGACTTTCGACCTGGTGGAGATCGGGCAGAGCACCCGCCGGCCGGTCGAGGAGGTCGCCGAGGTCTACTTCGACCTCGGGGAGCGGCTGCAACTGTCGCGTCTGCGTGAGCGGATCATCCAGTTGCCGCGTGACGACCGTTGGAACTCCATGGCGAGGTCCGCCCTTCGCGACGACCTGTACGCCGCGCACGCGGACCTGGCCCGCGACGTGCTCGTCACCAGTGAGCCGGGAGTCGCGCAGGAGCAGCGCCTCGCGATCTGGGCGGAGAAGAACAGTGCCGCCGTCGGGCGCGCGGCCCAGACGCTGGGCGAGATCTGGGAGAGCGACAACCTGGGCATCGCGACACTGTCGGTGGCCCTGCGGGCGATCCGTACGCTCGTGACGGCCTCGACGCTGCCGGGCTGACCCCTTCGGTCAGCGCGGTCGCGGCAGGTCGGCCGGATGGCGCGGTCCCGGGACGACGACCGGGTCTGCGTCGGTGCCGTCGGGCCACAGCCACAGGTGGCCGTGCTCCGCGCCGCCGTCCTCGCGCAGGTGGTGCAGCGGGGGTTGCGAGCGGCTCGGGGAGGCGGCACCGGGGGTGTCCTTTACGGATTGCGGATTCGGACAGTAGTCGATCAGTCACTGTGCGAATCTGTCGGCATGCGACGACATCTGGCCGCCCTGACGGCCGTCATCCTCCCACTGTGCGCGTGCGGCTCCCTCGGGACCGCGCGTCCCGCGATCACCAAGAGCCAGGCCGAGCAGGTCCTGGCCAACTATCAGTCGGTCAACAACCGGGCCAACGGCGATCTCGACGGCACCCTCCTGGCCACCGTGGAGACCGGCGCGCAGCTCGAGATGGACCGGGCCGGTTACCGCCTGCGCCGGGTGAAGAAGGACAAGTACACCCCCTTCACCTACGCCCATCCGGCCTACTACATCCCGCGTCAGGACACCTTCCCCAGGTGGTTCGCGGTCGAGGCCACGTCGGGCAGCACCCGGCACGCCCTGTTGTTCATGCAGGACCGCGACGGAGGGCCCTGGCTGCTCGCGGCCGACCCGTTCCCCTCCTCGCCGCTCACCGGCATCGCCCTGGACAAGGACGGCTTCGCCACCGCCGTGAGCCCGGCCGACACCCGCGCCGCCGTCGAACCGCGGAAGATCGCCGGCGTGCACGCCGCGACGCTTTCCGGCGGTGCCACGGGCATGGCGCCTGGTCCCTACACCTCCGAGTCGCGCGACGCGCTGACCAAGGTCCAGGCCGAGCTGCGCAAGCGGGGGGTGACCCTCACGTCCGACTTCGCGGCGGACCAGCAGCGATCCTTCGCCCTGCGCACCACCGGCGGCGGCGCGCTGGTGTGGTACGTCGTGCGCCAGGCGGAGCGGTACGACATGGTGGATCCGGGCACGGTCAGCAGCAACGGTGACCTCGCCGGCCTCGTGACCGGCCGCATCGGCCACCACCTGAGCTCGACCGCGCTCATCCAGTACCTCGCCGTCGTGCCCGACCACGGTGACGCGCAGGTGATCGGCACCTATCGCAAGGCCGTGCAGGCCACCACGTCATAGCCGTGCCGACCTGCCGTACTCCGTGGGGGTGGCCCTCGCACCGTTGAGGGGCACCCCCACGGCGTGAATCCTCAGTGGGTGGGGACGCTCGCCTTGATCGTGCCGCCGTCGGCCCCGATGATCATTGCCTTGTCCGCACTCGCACCCTTCTTGGGCGCGGGCGGCACCAGGGTGGCGAACTGCAGCGTCTGCGTCACGTCGAGCTCGTTGTGCACGCGATTCGTGGCGATGAACGGCGCCGCGTCCTTGGGCACCGGCACGTGGCCGGGCTTCTTCTTGTTCTTCGTCGACACCGCGTCACGGCTCAGCGCGTACAGCACGATCCCGCCACCGTCGGTGGTGGCCAGCGGGAAGATCGGGAACGCGGTCGTCGCGTACACCGTGTTGACCTTCAGGCCGGAGCCCTTCTTCGGCTTCGTCGCCTTCTGGTCGGCGGTGTAGAAGTCGGTGGTGTGCTTGCCCGTCTCCATGACCTTGACCGCGACGTTCCCCGGTCCCTCCTCGGCCAGCGTGGCCTGGATGGAGGGCACCACGCGCGGCGGGATCAGCAGTCCGGTGTCGAAGGTCGCGAGCGGCTTGGCGTAGCCCTCGGCGTCGACCGCGATCTTCGGCGCCTTCTGCTTCTTGTCCAGCACCGTGGCCAGGCTCACCCGCCAGCGCATGGTGGGCTTGCTCCGGACGAAACCCATGATCATGGTGTGCGGGTCCTTGCCGTCCGCCAGGCTGCGCCGCACGGTCGCCACGAACCACTGCGCACCGTCGGGACGGAGCCGCGGGACGTACAGCACGGGGGTGGCATAGCGATAGCGGGGGACGGGGGCGCCCGCGGCCATCGCCCGGCGGAACTGCGCCGCGGTCAGCTGCGACTGCCCCTCACTCGTCCACCACAAGGCCAGGCGTTCGTCCCCGCTGGCCCGGGCGACGTCGTCGTTGACCACGTACGACCGGAAGGCCTTGGCGGCCGTCTGCGGAGTGACCGGTTCGGGTGCGGGAGTGGTGGCGGCGCTGGACTCCGCCGCGACCGGCTCGGTCCGGGCCCGCTCGTGGGGGGACCCCGAGCACCCCGCCAATCCGGCGAGGGCCACTGCCGTCGCCAGAGCAGACGCAACCGCTGTCTTCATGCTCCCCGGCCGATCATCGTTACCGCTGTCGGGCAGAGTATGCCAGGCACGTTGGAGTGCCCGGACGCGAGCCTGATCAGGCGGTGACTCGAGTACCTCGCGAGCCATGCCCCAGGTAGGCTTTCGGTCGTGGCAGCCATCGAACCATCCGAAGAGTTGAAGGAGCTCGGCGCGATGCTCAGCGGCATCGAGACCGTGCTCGACCTCGACGGCATGCGCCGTGACCTCGCCGAGCTGCGCGAGCAGGCTGCCGAACCGGAGCTGTGGAACGACCAGGACCGGGCGCAGCAGGTGACCCGCAAGCTTTCCCACCTCGAAGGCGAGCTCGGCAAGGTCGAGGGCCTGCGCGGGCGCCTCGACGACGCCGGGATTCTGCTGGAGCTGGCCTCGGAGGAGAGCGATGAGGACACGCTCACCGAGGCCGAACGCGAGTTGGCCACGCTCCGCAAGGAGGTCGAGCAGCTCGAGGTCCGTACGCTGATGTCGGGGGAGTACGACTCCCGCGAGGCGCTCGTGACGATCAACTCACAGGCGGGCGGTGTCGACGCGGCCGACTTCGCCCAGATGGTGCAGCGGATGTACCTGCGATGGGCCGAGCGCCACGGCTACCCGACCGAGATCTATGACACCTCCTACGCCGAAGAGGCCGGCCTCAAGTCGACGACCTTCACGGTGAGGGCGCCCTACGCCTACGGCACGCTCCGCGGCGAGCACGGCACGCATCGCCTCGTCCGCATCTCGCCGTACGACAACCAAGGCCGGCGGCAGACCTCGTTCGCAGGCGTCGACGTCGTACCGGTGGTGGAGCAGACCGACCACGTCGACATCCCCGAAGACGAGCTGCGGATCGACGTCTACCGCTCCAGTGGCCCCGGCGGCCAGGGGGTCAACACGACCGACTCGGCCGTTCGGATCACGCACCTGCCGACGAACATCGTGGTTTCCTGCCAGAACGAACGCAGCCAGCTGCAGAACCGCGCGACCGCCATGACGGTGCTCCAGGCCAAGCTCCTCGAGCGCAAGCGTCAGGAGGACACCGACCGCATGAACGAGCTGCGCGGCGAGTCGACCAGCTCGTGGGGCACCCAGATCCGCAACTACGTACTCCACCCGTACCAGATCGTCAAGGATCTGCGCACGGGCGTGGAAGTCGGCAACCCCACCGCCGTGCTCGACGGTGACATCGACGACTTCATCGAAGCGGAGATCCGGTGGATGCGCCGGCTGGAAGCCGGCGACGGTCACTAGCCGTGGGCCGGGCCCTAGTGCAGGCCGATCTTCAGCACGATCAGCAGGGTCAGCGCCAGGACGAGGGCGCCGATCAGGACGGGTGACACGCCGCCGAACATTCCGGGGTGGTGCACCTCAGCGCGCGCCGCCCTGCAGGCGGTGCAGCGCCCGTCCACGACGGGTCCCGCACACCGAGCGCAGATCAGGTGTTCGCAGCTCATCTGGCTCCTCTCCGAGTGATTACGGGGGATCGGCACGGCCGAGGCGGCCATGTCCATCCCTTGGCCGCGTTCCGGCGTCGGACGCGGACCGCCGGTGCGTGTGATGCTCGGTTGCACCTATGGGTGTACCCAAGTTGGACGATCCATGCCAGTCTCCCCCTTAGACTGCTGCTTGGCCAATCGGCCCTCCGAGCCGCGAAGCCATAGCGGGGTGCCTGTCCTTCAAAAGTCAGCCACCCCTGTCCCCCCAGCCCCTAGACTGACACGTCGTGATGCAGCCGTGATCCACTTCGATAACGTCACCAAGGTCTATTCGCACCAGGGCCGGCCGGCCCTGCAGGGCGTCAACGTGGCCGTTGAGAAAGGCGAGTTCGTCTTTCTCGTGGGACCCTCCGGGTCCGGCAAGTCGACGTTCCTGCGCCTAATCCTCAAGGAGGAGCGGCCCACGCAGGGCGGCATTCACGTCGCGGGCAAGGAGCTCAACAAGCTCACCAACTGGAAGATCCCCCATCTGCGCCGCCGCATCGGCTGCGTGTTCCAGGACTTCCGGCTGCTGCCCAACAAGAACGTCAACGAGAACGTCGCCTTCGCGCTGGAGGTGATCGGCAAGCCGCGGCGCTTCATCCGCAAGGTCGTCCCCGAGGTGATCGACCTCGTCGGCCTCGAGGGCAAGGGGCACCGCATGCCGGACGAGCTGTCCGGTGGTGAGCAGCAGCGCGTGGCCATCGCGCGGGCGTTCGTCAACCGGCCGATGATCCTGCTCGCCGACGAGCCCACGGGCAACATCGACCCGGCGACCAGCATCGGCATCATGAAGGTGCTCGACAGGATCAACCGCACCGGCACCACGGTGGTGATGGCCACGCACGACGCGGCCATCGTCGACGCGTTCCGCAAGCGGGTGGTGGAGCTCGAGGACGGCCGTGTGGTCCGCGACCAGTCTCGCGGTGTGTACGGCCAGGCGTACGGAGGCGTGTAGCCTCCCGCGAGAAACGAGACCATCCCACCAACGGACCGACCAAGGACAGCGAGGCATGCGCGCACAGTTCGTTCTTCAGGAGATCTGGATCGGTCTCCGCAGGAACCTCACGATGACCATCGCACTCGTCGTCACCGTCGCGATCGCCATGGCGCTGTTCGGCACGGGCGTCCTGCTGAAGATGCAGGTCGACAAGTCGAACAACTACTGGTCGGACAAGGTCGAGGTCTCGGTCTATCTCTGCAACAAGCTCAGCGCCAACCCGGCGTGTCAGAAGAAAGAGCCGTCGCAGTCGGACAAGGACGCGATCAAGAACCAGCTGCAGTCCATGCCGCAGGTCGCTTCGGTCGCCGCGGAGACCCAGGCTCAGGCGTACCAGCGTGCCAAGGACCGGTTCAAGGACACCCCGGGCTTCTCCGACACCATCCAGCTCGGCGACATCCCTGACTCGTTCCGGGTGAAGCTGAAGGACCCCAAGCAATACGCGGCGGTCGTCGCGCAGATGCAGGGGCGGCAGGGCGTCGACCAGGTGATCAACGAACGCGCGATCCTGGAGAAGTTCTTCAAGATCCTCGGTGGCCTGCAATGGGCCGCGCTGATCATCGCCGCGATCCAGGTCGTCGCCGCCGTGCTCCTGGTGGCCAACACCATCCGGCTCTCCGCGTTCAACCGGAGGCGGGAAACCGGCATCATGCGGCTGGTCGGGGCCTCCAACCTCTACATCCAGCTGCCGTTCGTGCTGGAGGGCGCCATCGCCGGCCTGATCGGCGGCATCTTCGCGGCCGTCCTGCTGGGCTTCTCCAAGGTCTTCCTGCTCGGACGTCTGACGAGGAACCTGCAGTTCGCGACGGAGCTCGGCTGGTTGGACGTCACACAGGTCATCGTCTTCTCGGTGTGCTTCGGCGTGGTCCTCTGCTCGCTGGCGTCCTTCCTCACCCTCCGCCGCTACCTGAAGATCTAACCGCCGCCCCCAGCGGTCTCCCCACGTCATGAGTGCGCCGGCTCGTAGAATCCGCCCATGCCCCGTCGCGGTGGGCGGGGTCGTCGCTGGGTCACCGCGCTATCTCGATCGCGCGGTGATCGTCGGATCGCGTACCTTCGGAAAGGGATCGGTTCAGGAGCCGGTGCGGTTGGCCTCCGCGACCGACCCAGATGTCGCGGTCAACGCGGACCGCCCACCATGGGAGGCCGAGCGGCGCGCGCTGCCGGCCACCCTGTCGACGAAGGACCGAGGCTGAGTTCAGTGCCACGCGAAGAGGGGCGCAAGCTCATCGCGCAGAACAAGCGCGCGCGCCACGATTACCAGATAGACGACACCTACGAGGCCGGCCTCGTGCTGACCGGCACCGAGGTGAAGTCGTTGCGGGCCGGGCGGGCCAACCTCACGGACGGGTACGCTCACGTCCGCGACGGTGAGGTCTGGCTCGAGGGGGTCCACATTCCCGAGTACACGATGGGAACCTGGACCAACCATGCCGCCAGGCGCCCCCGCAAGCTGTTGCTGCACCGGCGCGAGATCGGCAAGCTGATCGGCACGATGAATGAGTCCGGGTGGACGATCATCCCGCTGTCCTTGTACTTCAAGGACGGAAGGGCCAAGGTCGAGATCGCGGTGGCGCGCGGTAAGCGCACCTATGACAAGCGGCAGACCATCGCCAAACGGGACGCCGCACGCGAGATGGAGCGCGCTCGTGCGGCGCGGCTGAAGAGGCGCTGAGGGTGGTCATGCGACGGGTCCGCGGAGTGGCCGCGGTGGCAGGCGCGCTGCTCGCCACGACGGTCGTCTCCGCGTGCGGGCAGCAGTTCGCGGAGCCCTCGCCGCTGCCGACGGTGCGCGACTTCCTCGTGTCGTGGCAGAACGGCAACTACTCCGGCGCCGCCAAGCAGACCGACGGCGACCGCAAGGCGGTCGCGGGCGCGCTCGAGGCGGTCCCCGCCCAGCTCGACCTGGCCTCGCTGCAGCTCGCGCTCGGCCACGTACGCAAGCAGGACGCCGAGGACGCCACGGCGAAGTTCTCGGTCCGCATCGACCTCGGTGACAACGGGCCGCCCTGGGTCTACCCCAGCCAGATGCGCCTGCACCGTACGAACGGGCACTGGAAGGTGATCTGGAGCTCGTCGATCATTCATCCGAAGCTCGCCAAGGGGCAGCGGCTCGCCGTCGTCACGGAGACGCCGCAGCGCGCGTACATCCAGGACAACAGCGGCCGTTCGCTGACCAAGAAGACCAAGGTCGAGGTCTTCGGCGTGCTTCCGGGCCAGCTGCCCAAGCCGGACGCCACCCTCGACCGGCTTTCGAAGATCACGAACCTGGACAAGGACCGCGTGCTCGGACGCGTACGGTCGGCGCCGCCGCAGGAGTTCCTGCCGCTGGTCACCCTCCAGCTGCCGGACCAGGTCCGCGAGGCCGCCCAGCTGCTCCAGGTGCCCGGCGTCCAGGCCCGCACCCGCTACCTGCAGATCGCACCCGCGGCCGCCGGCGACATCATCGGCCGGCTCGGCCCGGCCACCGCCGAGCTGCTCCAGCAGGTCGGCGCGCCGTACCAGCCCGGCGACACGATCGGCGTCTCCGGGCTCCAGGTGCTCGACCAGCGCCGCCTGGCGGGCACGCCGACCGTGAAGGTCGTCGCCCAGGACCCATCGGGCAAGGCCAGCCAGGTCCTCTACGAACTGCCGGGCGCCATGAGCCAACCCGTGCGCACGACGGTCGACCACCGGGTGCAGGTGGCGGCGGAGAACGCCCTGAAGGGGGTGCACGCGCCCGCGTCGCTGGCCGCCGTGCACCAGGCCACCGGAGAGGTGATGGCCGCCGCCGACCACCAGACGGACGGCAAGAACCAGGCGTTCGAGGGTCGCTACCCGCCGGGAATGACCTTCAGCATGATCACCACCCAGGCGCTGCTGGGATACCACCAGAAGCTCGGTGCCGCGGTGCCGTGCCCGCCGACGTACAAGGTCGGCGACGAGGTGTTCCACGGCTCCGCCAAGCGCGGCAAGACGTTCCAGACCAACTTCGTCCGCAGCTGCCCGACCGCGTTCGCCTCGCTCTACCGCTCACTCGCCTACCAGGACCTGCGCACGAGCGCGGCGCGCTTCGGCATCGGCGTGCCGTGGACGCTGCCGCTGCCGTCGTTCTCGGGCTCGGTGCCCCCACCGGTGAACGACGCCGAACGCGCCGCCTCCATGGTCGGCCAGGGCCGCGTCGAGGTGAGCCCCCTGTCGATGGCCCTCGCCGCCGCGACGGTGGAGAGCGGCACCTGGAAGGCACCCAGCCTGATCAAGAACCCAGCGACGCCGCAGCCCATCCAGCCGCACTCGCTCGACTCGGACTCGATCTCCGCGCTGCAACCGCTGCTCCGCGAATCCGTCACGGCGGGCTCCGCCCGCTTGCCCAACCTTTCCGGCAACAAGGTGAGCGGCGTCGTCGCCCAGGTGCCGTACGGCAAAGGCAAGACCGTGTCGTGGTTCGTCGGCTTCCGCGGCAACGTGGCCTTCGCCCTGGCGGTGGAGGGCAAGGTCAACGTGGCGGCGGTGGCGGCGAAGTTCCTACGCGCGGTTCCGGGCTGATCTGCGGCTTTGTGATCTCTTGACTCATCGGAGACAACCTTCCCTGGCGTCACTGACGTCTTAACAGATGACTGAGCCACCGCTTGGGGGGTTGCGGACTCAGTCGCCGTGATGAGACCAGAGCCTCGTCTCGGGGGAGGCTCTGCCGTCCGGACCGGCCCGACCCTGCCGGTCACCCCCGTGGGTGTGCCTAGTCCACGCCCACGGGGGTTCTCATCACTCTCAGCTCGCGTGTCACAGCTGACACGCTGGAGCCACCGTCG
This sequence comes from Actinoallomurus sp., assembly GCA_025964685.1. GTDB lineage: Bacteria > Actinomycetota > Actinomycetes > Streptosporangiales > Streptosporangiaceae > Actinoallomurus. Next base: position 18,486 of record JAOPYG010000327.1, read on the forward strand.
CGCCGGCGGGAATCCCGTTGGCGTGGCCCGTGTTGTACGTGTACGGTCAACGTGACGGACGCCTCGGTGTCCGGTTGACAACTGAACATGGGGGTGATCGGTTTCGACTTCGGTATGTCGAGACATGGGGAAGCGGGCCGAGGGTTGCGGTTGTGACCTCGTTAATCCTGTAACCGCAAAACAACAAGTGCCAACTCTAAGCGCACTCAGTTCGCCCTTGCCGCCTGAGGTTAGGTAGCGAACTTGTCAGCCCGGGAGCGTCTCCGACCCGGGGTCTGGCATCGTAAGGA
>JAOPYG010000329.1 GCA_025964685.1 Actinoallomurus sp.
AGGGTGGCGGCGCCCACCGTGACGGCGTCGGGCCCAAGACGTCCCAGCTCAATGGTGGTACGTTCGGCGGGATGGCGAAGGGCGTACGCGGCGGCCGACCGCTGTATCGCCGGCAGGAACTGCCGCCCGAAGAGCAGCCCGGCCCAGCCGCTGAGGATGATCCGTTCGGGGTTGAACAGGTTCACCAGATCGGCGATGCCGGCCCCGAGATACTCCGCGGTCTCCTCCAGCAGGGCGACCGCCTTCTCGTCGGCGGTCGCCGACGGGTCGGCGGGCGCGGCCCTGGCGAGCAACGCGGCAAGGGCGGTCTCCTCGTCCGTGCCGCCCGCCTCTCCGCCGATCTCCTGCCAGCGCTCCAGCACCGCCTCGGCGCTGACGTACGCCTCCAGGCAGCCCATGGCTCCGCAGCGGCAGCGGCGGCCGCGCACGTGCAGTGTGGTGTGGCCCCACTCGCCCGCGCTGCTGTGCGCACCGCCGTACAGCATGCCGTCGGTGATGATGCACGCGCCGACACCGGAACCGATCAACGCGATGACGGCGTGGCGGGCGCCACGGCCGGCCCCGAACCACATCTCGGCCTGGCCGAGGGTCTTGGCGCCGTTGTCGATGAACAGCGGCACCTCCGGCGGCAGGGCCGGGGCCTCGCGCAGGAGCGACTCCAGCGGCACGGCGTCCCAGCCGACCGTCTGGCCGTGCACGACCGCGCCGCCGGGCGAGCTGCGGTCGACGACGCCGGGCACGCCCACACCGACGCCGAGCAACCGGCGCGGCGAGACGTCCGCGTCGCGCAGCACGTCGGCCAGGCCGCTGCGGATGTGGCCGACGATCCGGTCGACGTCGTACCCGTGCGCGGCGAACGGCCGCTCGGCCCGGGCCAGCTCGGTCAGGCCGAGGTCGAACAGCTCGACCCGCACGCCGGTCTCCCCCACATCGACGCCGATCAGGTACGCGCTGCGGCGGGCGACGCGGAGCAGGGTGCGGGGACGGCCTCCGTCGGAGTCGACCGAGCCGGCCTCCTCGAGCAGGCCGTCCGCGGAGAGTTCGGCGACGACGTTGCTGATCGAACCCGAGCTGAGCCCGGTGGCGGGCGCCAGCTCCTGCCGGCTGAGAGGGCCGTCGAAGTAGAGCTTGCGCAGCACAACGGAGCGATTGGTGCGTCTCAAATCGCGCACCGTCCGCTTCTCCCGATCCCTCATGCCGGACCATCCTCCCCGATCACGCAACCTACCTGCCCGTGACTCTTGACGCGCATCTTCTGTCACGTCTTAACTCATAACCTAAATTAAGCTTCCTGGCTTAAGCGCCCCGGAGGGCCCCCACCATGAGACGGATCACCGCTGCGATCGCAGCCATCACGACAGTCACCGCACTCGCCGGCTGCGGCGGCGGCACCGCCACCGGCAACGGCGGCAACAAGAGTCCCAAGACGCTCACCTACTGGGCGAGCAACCAGGGCAAGAGCCTCGACGACGACAAACAGAAGCTCACGCCCGAGCTGCAGAAGTTCGAGACGCAGACCGGCATCCACGTCAAGCTCGAGGTCGTCCCGTGGACCGACCTGCTGAACCGCATCCTCGCCGCCACCTCCTCCGGCCAGGGCCCCGACGTCCTCAACATCGGCAACACCTGGTCCGCCTCGCTCCAGGCCACCGGCGGGCTGCTGCCCTTCGACGCCGCGACCTTCGCGGCGATCGGTGGCAAGGACCGTTTCGTCCCCTCCGCGCTCGCCTCGACCGGCGCCGCCGGCAAGGACCCGGCGGCCGTGCCGATCTACTCCCTCGCCTACGGCCTGTACTACAACAAGAAGCTCTTCAAGGCCGCCGGCATCGCGAACCCCCCGGCGACCTGGTCCGAGCTCGTCACCGACGGCAAGAAGCTCACCAGCGGCGGCAAGACCGGCCTGGCCGTCGAGGGCGCGAACAACTCCGAGAACATCCACCACGCGTTCGTCTTCGCCAAGCAGCACGGTGCGGACTTCTTCGACGCCGCGGGCAACCCGACCTTCGCCACCCCCGGCACCGTCGCGGCGGTCAAGCAGTACGTCGACTTCATAGCCAGCGACAAGATCGCCGCGGCGGGTGACGCGGAGTACGCGCAGAACCAGTCCGTGGCCGACTTCGCCAAGGGCAAGGCCGCGATGTTGCTGTGGCAGGCGGCGGGCGTGCAGCTCAAGGAGCGCGGCATGAACCCGGACGACTGGGGCGTCGCCCCGGTGCCCGTGCAGACCGGCGCTCCCGGGTCCGGCACCGGCGTCAACACGATGGTCGCCGGCATCAACCTCGCCGTCTTCAAGAACACCCAGAACCGCGACGGCGCGCTGAAGTTCGTCAAGTTCATGACGAGCGACGACGAGCAGAAGATCCTCAACGGCAAGTACGGCTCGCTCCCGTCGGTGTCCTCCGCCCAGCAGGACCCGCAGTTCTCCAACCCGGAGCTGACGGTACTGAAGGAGGGCCTGGCCAAGAGCGCCGCCGCGCTGCCCCAGGTCCCCAAGGAGTCGCAGTTCGAAGAGCTGGTCGGCACCGCGATGAAGGACCTTTTCGCCGATGCCGCGGCCGGTCGCCCGGTCACCACCGAGTCGGTTCAGAAACGCCTCATGAAGGCCCAGCAGCAGATGCAGGGCTGACCGAATGACCGCACCCACCAGCACGACCACGCCGAGCCGGGGCGGAGGCACGGGCGATGGCCCGGGCCCCTTCCCCGGCTCGGGGCGGGCAGGCAAGAAGCCGCGGCGGACCTTCGGGATCGGCCGCGGCGCGGTGCCGTATCTACTCGTGCTTCCCGCCCTGCTCCTCGAACTGCTGATCCATATCGTGCCGATGGCCGTCGGCATCGTGATGAGCTTCAAGGAGCTGACGCAGTTCTACATCCGCAACTGGGGCCAGGCGCCCTGGCGTGGATTCGACAACTACCGCGTCGCGGTGAACTTCCACGCGCCGATCGGCGAGGCGCTGCTGCGTTCGTTCGGCATCACCTGCGCGTTCACCGTGCTCGCCGTCGGCTTCTCGTGGCTGTTCGGCATCGCCGCCGCGATCCTCATGCAGGACAGCTTCCGCGGGCGTGGCCTGCTGCGCGCCCTGTTCATGACGCCGTACGCGCTGCCCGTCTACGCCACCGTGATCATCTGGGCGTTCATGCTCCAGCATGACAACGGCCTGGTGAACCATGTGCTGCACGATCAGCTGCACCTCAGCTCAAAGCCGGCGTTCTGGCTGATCGGCAACAACAGCTTCGTCTCGCTGGTCGTCGTCTCGATCTGGCGCAACTGGCCGTTCGCGCTGCTCGTGCTGATGGCCGGGATGCAGAACATCCCCGACGAGATGTACGAGGCGTCGGCGATCGACGGTGCCGGTGTCTGGCAGCAGATCCGCCACATCACGATGCCGTCGCTGCGCCCGATCAACCAGGTGCTGGTCCTGGTGCTCTTCCTGTGGACGTTCAACGACTTCAACGTGCCGTACGTCCTGTTCGGTCAGTCGGCGCCTCCGGCGGGCGACCTGATCTCCATTCACATCTACCAGGCGTCGTTCCTCACCTGGAACTTCGGCTCCGGCTCGGCCATGTCCGTGCTGCTGCTGCTCTTCCTGCTCGTGGTGACGACGACGTACCTGGCCGTCACCTCCAGGACGAGGAGGACCAGCAATGTCTAGCCGGCCCCGGTCGCCGATGGCCCGGCCGATGTCGTTCGTGTGGACCCGGCGGATCGTGCTCACCCTGCTGGGCCTCTTCGCGGCTCTCCCGGTGTACGTCATGCTCAGCACCTCACTGAAGCCGCTGCAGGACGTCACGGACAAGTTCCAGTGGTTCCCGGGATCGCTCACGCTGCGCCCGTACATCGACATCTGGCACACCGTGCCGCTCGCCCACTACTTCATGAACTCCATCGTCGTGTCGGTCGCGGCCACGGGTCTGTCGGTACTCGTCGCGATCTTCGCGTCGTACGCCGTGAGCCGTTACCACTTCCGCGGCAAGCGGATCTTCACGATCACCGTTCTGTCCACCCAGATGTTCCCCGGCATCCTCTTCCTGCTCCCGCTGTTCCTGATCTTCGTCAACATCGGGAACGTCACCGGGATCGCGCTGTACGGCTCCCGGGCCGGGCTCATCATCACCTACCTCACCTTCTCTCTCCCGTTCTCGATCTGGATGCTGGCCGGCTACATGGAGTCGATCCCGCGGGGCCTGGACGAGGCCGCCCTGGTCGACGGGTGCGGTCCGCTCGGCGCGCTGTTCCGCGTCGTCATCCCGGCCGCGGTGCCCGGCATCGTCGCCGTCGCCGTCTACGCCTTCATGACGGCGTGGAGCGAGGTCCTGTTCGCCTCGGTCATGACCAACAACACCACCCGGACCCTCGCCGTGGGCCTCCGCGGCTACTCAACCCAGTACGACGTCTACTGGAACCAGATCATGGCCGCCTCGCTGGTCGTCAGCGTGCCGGTCGTGGCCGGGTTCCTGCTCCTGCAGCGCTACCTCGTCACCGGCCTGACCGCCGGGGCCGTCAAGTGAGCGCGGAGCGAGTGAACCAATGAACACAGCAGCTTTGCTCGCGGGGCAGACGAAGGACGCCCCATGAGCGGCCGAGGCACCGAATCGGAAGGGCAGTCCGTGCACGACCTCACCTCCCTCCCCGCCGACTTCACCTGGGGTGTGGCCACCGCCGCCTACCAGGTCGAAGGCGCCGTGGCCGAGGACGGCCGATCGCCGTCCATCTGGGACACGTTCTCGCACATCCCCGGCAAGATCGAGGGAAACGACAACGGCGACATCGCCTGTGACCACTACCACCGCTGGCCCGAGGACATCGCGCTCATGAAGGAGATGGGCGTCAACGCCTATCGCTTCTCGGTCGCCTGGCCTCGTGTCGTGCCGGGGGGCGACGGCCCGGTCAACCCGGCCGGCCTCGCCTTCTACGACCGCCTCGTCGACGCCCTCCTCGAGGCCGGCATCACGCCCTACCCGACGCTGTACCACTGGGACCTGCCGCAGGTCCTCCAGGACCGCGGCGGCTGGCCGGCCCGTGACACGGCCGAGCACTTCGCGGCGTACGCCTCGCACGTCGCCATGGCCCTCGGTGACCGGGTGACCGAGTGGACGACCCTCAACGAGCCGCTGTGCTCGGCGTGGATCGGTCATCTCGAAGGGAAGATGGCACCGGGCCTGTCCGACATCGCCGTGGCGGTGCCCGCGTCGTACCACCTGCTCCTCGGCCACGGCCTGGCGACGCAGGCGATCCGCGCGGTCGTGCCGGACGCGCAGGTCGGCATCGTCAACAATCTCGGCTACGCCGAGCCCGCCACGGACTCCGCAGCCGACGTCGCCGCCGCACGGCGCGCGGACGGCCACACCATCCGCTGGTGGCTCGACCCGATCCACGGCCGCGGCTTCCCCGCCGACATGGTCGAGGTCTACGGCGTCGACCTGCCCGAGCGGCCCGGCGACCTGGCGACGATCGCCGCACCGCTCGACTGGCTGGGGCTGAACTACTACTTCCCCACCGCCATCGCCGACGCCCCCTCCGGGCCCCCGCCGTTCATCAGCGAGATCCAGCGCCCGGGCGTGCGCCGCACCGCGATGGACTGGGAGATCCGCGACGAGGGCCTGGAACGGCTGCTGATGCGGCTCACCGACGACTACGGCGCGCAGCGCATCTACGTCACCGAGAACGGCTCCGCCTGGCCGGACGTCATCGGCCCCGACGGGCAGGTGGACGACCCGGAGCGGATCCGGTACCTGGACGAGCACCTGGCCGCCTGTGCCCGCGCGGCGCGCCAGGGCGCGCCGCTGGCCGGCTACTTCGCCTGGTCGTTGATGGACAACTTCGAGTGGGCGTACGGGTACGACAAGCGCTTCGGGCTCGTCTACGTCGACTACCCGACGCAACAGCGCACGATCAAGGGCAGCGGCCGCCGGTACGGCGACATCATCCGCGCGCACCGTCGCGACGGCGAGCGCGCCGCCTGACGCCACCCGGCGTACTCACGGCCCGGCGGCCGCCATGACCGCCGGGCTTCGCCGTGAGTACCGGGCATCCCCGCTCGGCCGCTACTTTGACCGGATGGAGGAGAACCGAGCACGACGGGTCGTGGACGCACTGCGCGACCGGGGTATCAACGCGCATCTTCTGAGGGCGGGCGTCGGCCAGTTCGGCGTACGCGTGTCGCTGCCCGGGGGCCGGGAGGCCGAATGGGACACCGACGGCACGGCCGGTCTCGAGGCCCAGGTGATGCGCGACGGGATGCTCGTCGGTTTCGTGCCCCGCGTCGAGGGGTCCGCGGACTTCGATGAGAACCAGGTCGTGGACGCCATCGCGCGCACCGACTACGACCAGCCGGTCGCACGCCAGCGGGACGTCGCGCCGCCGCCGTCCGAGCCGCTGCCGCGCGAGGGCGGTCTGTTCCGGAGGTTCCTCGACGGCTTCCGCTACCGGTGACCGGCGGGGGGCCGGAGCCCGCCCGCCGGTCGTTCGCTCAGCCGCCCGCGTACGGGTCCGGAGCGTCGGCCTTGACCACGTAGGTCTTGGCGACCTTGTCGTGCAGGGCCTGCTTGTTCGGGTCCCACAGGATCCACAGGTCGTCGATGAGTGCGCCGAGCCCGCAGGTGACCAGCGAGATCAGATAGGTGAACGCGACGCGCCAGAAGGCGGTGCCGTAGCCGATCGGACCGCCGTCCGCAGAGCGTACGACCCGGATGCCCAGGGCACGCTTGCCGATCGACTGCCCCCACTTTCCGTGCTGGAAGGTGAAGTAGATGACGGCCACGACCGCGGTGATGCCATTGGCGCCCAGCCGGTGCCCCATGCCACCGTTCTGGTCGTACATGGCGCTGGCGCCGACCAGGGGAGCGGCGATCGCCCAGCTGATGACGCTGTAGATGATGCCGTCGATGATGGCGGCCAGCAGGCGGGACCAGCGGCCGGCCAGTTCGGCGGTGATTCCGGGCGGGCCGCCCCCGCCGTACGGCTCACCGAGCGGCGGAGCGGAGGGATAGGGCTGCGGTCCGGGTGGGGGCGGCGCGCCGGGCGGGCCGGGCGCCGGCTGCGGAGGCGGCGGATTGCCACCTGGAGGGATTTCCTGTCCTCCGGGGTGATCAGGCGATTGCGTCATGTAGTAACAATAGAGCCGTCAAAGGCCGCTTAACGAAAATTGTTGCCGAACAGTTTCCTTCTCACTTTCGCGCCAAACCGAACCTCGGACGCGAATCATTCTCTTAATTGAAGTAGGGTGCGGCGCATGGAGCCCGAGCCGAGCGGCGATTCGGACCGGCTTCGGTGGAATACCAGGTACGAACGCCGCGGGACGCCGTCCTTCACCGCACATCCGCTGGCCTCGCGGGCGCTGTCGATACCGCCGCCGGACGGGCCGGTGCTCGATCTGGCGTGCGGGCCGTCGGGCGCCACGCTGCTGGCGGCCGCCGACGGCCGTGAGGTCACGGCGGTGGACGTGTCGGAGGTGGCGCTCGGCCTGCTCGGCGTCGAGGTGCGGCGCCGTGGCCTCGCCGACCTGGTCACCCTCGTCCACGCTGACCTGCTCGAATGGCGGCCACCGCGTTCGCGCTTCTCGCTCGTGCTGTGCACCGGCTACTGGGATCGGGTGGTCTTCGGCGCGGCCGTCGGCGCGCTGCGGCCCGGCGGCGTGCTGGCCTGGGAGGCGTTCACGACGGACGCACGGCGTGAGCGGCCGCACCTGCCCGCCGCGTGGTGCCTCGCACCCGGCGAGCCGGCCTCCCTGCTGCCGGCCGGATTCCGGGTCGTGGACGTCACCGACAGCGGTGTGAAGCGGAGCCTGCTGTCAGTGGCGGCCGGCTGACCTGCGTCACTTCGTCTGCTCGAGCCAGGCCTCCAGGCCGTCGAGCAGCCGTTCGAGGCCGAAGTCGAAATTGTCCGCCTGGACCTCGTCGACGTCCTTGTCGCGGTTCTGCGACCAAGGCCGGCGTCGCCTTCATCCCCCTGCTCGTCACGGTGATCACCTTCAACGGCATCGGGGTGGCGGTCGATCGGAGGTTCGGCGCCCGGGTGGCCCTGGCCGCCGGCTTCGTACTACTGGTGGCGGGCTTCGGAGTGCTCGCGCTGCTGTCACCGGGTGACGGCTACGGGACGCTCGAGCGCCGTGCGAATCAGGTCACGGCCGGAGACCGTTGCCGGCGCGGATATCTCCCGTCGGCGCGAGATCTGTCCAGCCCGCGTCACAGGGAATTCAGTGCGTGACCGGTCTCCCTCAGCTGCCAGCGGCCGGTGTGGTGGGAGAACCAGGTCTGCGTCAGCGGGGCGACGTCGAGGCGCCAGAAGCCGGCGAGCGGGGCGCCCAGCGTGTGCAGCACGGCGGCGCGCACGACGGCCGGATGGGTCACGGCGGCGATCCGGGACGGCCCGGACGGCAGTCCGTCCAGCCACGCGGACACCCGGCTCGCCAGGACGGCCAGCGACTCGCCACCGTGCGGGGTCGCTTCGGGGTCGCTCAGCCAGGTGAGCAGGTCCGACGGCCGTTCCGGCTCGAGGTCGGCCAGCGTACGGCCGCGCCACGCACCCAGGTCGAGATCGGCGAGCGACGGGTGCGCCACCGCCTCCAGGCCTAGTGCCGCGGCCGTCTGCGCGCAGCGTGCCTCCGGGCCGCGCAGTACGGCGTCGAAACGGCGCAGGCTTCCCCGCGCCGACGCGGCGATATCGGCACCGCGGGCGTCGAGGGACTCGTCACCGGGAAAGCGGGCCTCACGGGTGGCCGACGTGGACGCGTGCGAGACGAGTACCAGGCGAACGGTCACGGTTGCGTGGCCTCCTGCGCATTGACGATGGACAGTGGCGCCCGTACGATCCGGGCGAACGTGACGATAGAGGAAGCCGGTGAGATTCCGGCACGGTCGCGCCACTGTGTTCCGGCCCGCGAGGAGCCCGGAGAGTCAGACCCTCCATCGTCAGAAGCCCGCACGAGGGACGCAGGATCCCTGAGGAGGCACCGCATGACCATGTCCACGCTGCCCACCACCCGCTCGACGCCCGTCGTCGTACCCCGGACCCGGGCGGCCCTGTGGCTGTTCGGCACCGTCGCGTTCGGACTGGCGGTCTACTACTTCGTCGGCCTGGACCAGGGTGCGACGTCGGTGTTCGGCAACAACACCTACATCCACGAGCTCTTCCACGACGCCCGGCACTTCCTCGGCTTCCCCTGCCACTGATCCGAATCCGAGGAGTACGCCGTGGAACGGCGATTCATCGTCCGTGGGCTGCTCGTCGGCGCGATCGGGGGGATCCTGGCGTTCGTCTTCGCCAGGATCTTCGCCGAGCCGCAGATCCAGGCGGCCATCGACTACGAGAACGGCCGCGACGCCGCACAGGCCGTCCTCGACCGGGCGGCCGGGCTGCCCGCCGAGGCGGCCGACCATGAGGTGTTCAGCCGTACGATCCAGGGCAACGTCGGCATCGGTGCGGGGATGATCCTGTTCGGTGCCGCGATGGGAGCTCTGTACGCGGTCGCGTACGTGCTGGCCTGCGGTCGCACCGGGAACCTCAGGCCACGCACCCTGGCGCTGCTGGTGGCGCTGGGCGGGTTCCTGGGCAGCTACCTGATCCCGTTCGTCAAGTACCCCGCCAACCCGCCGTCGGTCGGTCACGCGGAGACGATCCGGGACCGCAGCGGGCTGTACCTGCTGATGGTCGGCGTCTCGATCGCCGTCCTCGTGCTGGCGGTCTGGCTCGGCCAGCGGCTCAAGCCACGGTTCGGGAACTGGACCGCGACGCTGCTGGCCGCACTCGCCTGCGCCGTGGCGCTGGGGGTGGCGATTTTCGCGCTGCCGGAGCTGGGGCATCTGCACGCCAACGTCGCGGAGTACGGCCGGCACCCGACCGAGACACCGCTGCCGCTGCGCAACGCGCAGGGACAGATCGTCTATCCGGGCTTCCCCGCCGACCTGCTGTTCAGCTTCCGGCTCTACTCGGTGGCCGCGCAGGCGATCCTGTGGACGGCCATGGGGCTGTGCTTCGCACCGCTGGCCGAGCGTCTGCTCAGCCCGGCACCGGCCGCCGTACGGACTCCGGCCGGCGTCTGAGACCTGGCCGCCGGGGCCCGCCTCAGGCGGGTTCCGGCGGCAACAGGGGCGCACAGCGCTCTGATCAGGTCTCCGTGGTGGCGCCGGCCGGTTCGGCGTCGCCGAGGACGCGGCGCTCCAGCCCGCGGTCCCCCAGCCGCCGCAGCCCGAACGCGGCCTTGAGCACGATGAGCAGCAGCGTGCCGATGATCATCGGCTGGCCGAAGACGAGCCGGATCACCATCGGCAGCGCCTGCAACGTGGGCTCAGGGATGAACAGCCCGCCGATCGCGGTGATGAACGGGACGCCGCCCAGCATGAGGTTCTCCCGCGTCCACCGGACCCCGCCGAGCACGTCGATCGCGCTCGCGAACAGGACACCGAACAGGATCGTCCCCACGGCGGCCAGCACGGGGAGCGGCACGGCCTCCAGGAGCCGGTCGAACGGTTCGAGGCCGCCGAGGGCGAGCAGGATGATCCCCGTCGTCAAGGTGACGTACCGCGAGCCGACCCGTGTCGTCCGGAGCAGGCCGATGTTGTCCGGGTACGCCAGCGTCGACATCCCGCCGAAGACGGCGCCGATCGTGCTGCCCACGACCTCCCCGAACACCCCCTGCGAGACGCGGTACGCCGACAGGTCCTGCCCGCCCCAGCCGGCCACGATGTCGTACGTCGCGATGCTCTCGGCGATCGCCGGGAACAGGGTGATGAAGAAGATCACCACCAGGTCGCCGTGGACGGTGAAGCCGAACGGGAAGAACTTCGGCACGACCACGCCGACGTTCCGGCCGATGTCGCCGAACGAGGTCGGTTCGAAGATCGCGTACACGACGGTGCCCGCCGCGACGCCGACCAGCACCGCGAGGCGGCGCAGGATCTTCCCCCGGGGCAGCACGGTCAGGACGAGCACCAGCACCGCGCCGACCGCGCCCGCGATCAGGTTGACGCCGGGAAAACCGGGGCTCTGCGGCGTGCCGAGCCAGTTCGGCAGGGCCGTGCTCGTCAGCTGCGTGGCCAGGATCAACACGATGACGGCGGAGATGATCGGGTCGCGCACGAACCGGCTCAGGTAGGTGATCAGCCCGTACCGCTTGAGCGGGATCGCGAGCACGCACCAGATCAGGCCGGCGATGACCATCGAGCCGAACGCCGACCCGAGGCCGCCTCCCTTGGCGTGCCCGACCGCCAGCAGCGCCGCGAGCGAGCCCGCGTACGGCCCCTGCACGATCGGGAGCCGCAGCAGGAACACCGACTGCAGGATGACCACCAGGCCGGAGGTCATGAACGTGATGCCGTACAGGTAGGCGGTGTCGGACGGGGACAGCTTGAACGCCGTGCCGATCAGCGCCGGGAAGATCAGCAGTCCGGCCATGCCCAGGATGTTCTGCACGCCCAGGCCGATGGCGCTGGAGACCGGCACCCGTTCATCGATGCCGACGTCGAACACCGGCGCGGTACGGACGGCGGGGCCGGGCACGTTCTCGGCTTTGAGGGCCATGGGAGCTCCTCGTGCCGGAAGACCACACCGGCGGAGGCGACGGGGATCCCTCGACGCTAGGGTCCGTCCGGGTCTGCGACCAGCGCGCTTTCCTGTCGGCCCCGGTTAGCCGCGCTAACACCCCCCGTGCGCGGCTGCCCGTCCGGTCTTCTTGGCAAAACAGTCACGGATGCGCATGGATGCGACCGCAGTGGGCAGCGGAATAGCCAGCCAGCGGGTTCAGCCAGCAGCTCGGTGGTCAGCGCGAGGCGCCTGACCGCGCGGCGGGCGCTTCGCGCGCCCTTTCAGCCGCCACCTGGCCCCGGGGCCGGTGAAGAACCATCGCAGCGTAGATCGCCACGCCGGTGACCAGGCCTCCGGCCACCGTCCCGCCCGCCAGCGGGGAGAGCCCCGTGCCGCTACTGGGACCGGGCGAACGGCTCGCGACCCACGCTGGACAACCCGCTGTTCACCGCGCGCGGGGAGCGGAAGGAGGGCGCCGTCTGACTGACGAGCGGGGTCACTCCCTGAACACGATCACCAGTCGCCCGCGTGTGCCGCCCGCCTCCAGAGCCCGGTGTGCGTCCGCCGCGCGCTCGGGCGGATAGGTGTGCGCGACGCGCAGCGTGACGGCACCGGTCCCGGCGAGCCGCCGCAGTTCGTCGAGCTTGTCCCACTCGCGTGCGTAATCCCGGACCATCACGTGATGGATGACGATTCCGCGCTCCGCGTCGGCACCGAACGCGCGTACCGCCGCGACGGCGCCCCCATCACGGATCGCCGCGAGGACCGGCTCGCCGATGACCGCACCGTCGGCGACCGCGTCCACGCCGTCCGGCAGCGCCTGACGGACCCGCAGGGCCACCCCGTCACCGCGGGCGACGATCACATCGGCCCCCAGCCGGCGGACCAGCGGCTCGTCCTCGGGCGAGGAGTCCGCGACCACGCGCAGGCCATGGGCCTTGGCGAGCTGCACGGTGTAACCGCCGTACGCTCCGGCGGCCCCGGTGACCAGCAGCGTACGGCCGGGCTCCAGAGCCAGCAGGTCAAGGCTGAGCTGCGCCGTCAGGCCGTTCATCGGCAGAGTGGACGCCTCGGCGTACGTCGCGCCGATCGGCATCGCGGTGGCCGACTCGGTCGGAACGATCACCTGCTCCGCGTACCCGCCGCCCAGCCGGCTGCGGGGCAGCGTCATCGCCATGACGTCGTCGCCGACGGACTGCCGGGCGCCCTCGCCGACCTCGTCGACGACTCCGGCCACATCCATGCCGGGGACGTACGGCGGCGGCCGGTCGCGGAGCGCCTCGGCACTGGTCACGCCGTTACGGAAGAGGGTGTCGGTCGGGTTCACCGTCGCCGCGTGCACGCGGATGCGGATCTCGCCCGGCCCCGGATGGGGCTCGTCGATCTCCACGACCTCGAGTGCCTCGGGGCCGCCGAACCGCTGAACGCCTACTGCCTTCATGATCGGACTAACGCGTCCGGTCCCCTCGTCGTTCCGCCCTGGGCCGCCGATGGCCGGCCCTCGTCTTCGAAGTAGGGCATTCGCGCATACCGCGGTGCGTGGATGTTCGACGCGAGGAGCGCTACGCGTCGCCGAAATGTTGGTGCGCCAGAGTCCACAGGTGGATGTAACCGGCGGCACCGTTGCACCAGCTGGTGACCATGGCGGTGGTCGCTGCGTCGACGTCCGCGCGGTACGGCCTACACGGGGCTAGCCGCCGTTGATCGGCAGGGTCGGGTGGCAGCCGGGCGTGACGGCGTGAGCCGGATCGAGGGCGTTCAGCACGTCGCGCAGCGCGATGGCGTCGAAGGAGATCGCGAGATGGTCCGAGACGTCGGCGCCGCACTGGTCCTGAAGCAGGATGTTCGTGACGTCGTGCCCGGTAAGGAAGGCCGAGGTGTACGGCGTGACGACCTCGTCCTCCACGCTCTCGATCACGGTGTACCGGACGCCCGGCACCGTCTCGCCACCGGCGTTGAGGCGCTTCAGGAACGCCGAGCCGGCGATCTGGTCCCGTACGGACGGCCCGAGGCCCGCGGTCAGCAGCTGGGGCACGCCGGGCAGCAGCGCGAGGCCGTTCACGGTGGTTCCGTGGTTCGACGGCGCCAGGGCGACGAGCCGGCCCACCTTGGGGGCGCCACCGAGGAACCTCAGGTAGTAACGCGGCATCATGCCACCCTGCGAATGACCCACGATGTCGACCTTGGCGGATCCGGTCGCGGCCCGCACCCGGTCGACGAACCGGTCCAGCTCGCCCGCCGAGTCGGCCACCGGCGCGACGCCGCCGGTACGGGCGGACCCCGGCAGCCCGACGTGGATCCCGTCCAGCTGCCCGTAGTTGAACGCGAAGACGCAGTAGCCCTCGTCGGCCAGCAGCGGCGACAGCGAGAACCAGTTGTAGGTCATGTTCTCGACGGTCCCGTGCACCAGCACCACCGGCCGCGGGTGGGCCGCGCTCGGCGTACACGACCAGTCGTTGGCGCCGGCGGGTGCGGTGTCCGGCCGGAGCGTCGCGTTGAGCAGCGCCGCCGTGCCCGAGTAGGCCACCTCGGCCGAAGCCCGCGCGGCGTACGTTCCGCAGGCGACCAGAACGGCCGCCGTTACGAGAGCCGTCCATGACCGGCGCATCGTTACCCCTCTCCACGTCTGGGCTGTCCAACGAGCGTGGGACCCAAGAGGTACGGACATACGCTGAACGGATGCGCACTTTGACGACGGCCCGGTTCGAGCTGAGGCCCTGGGAGGACTCCTTCGAAGACGAGCTGGTCCGGCTCTCCTCCGACGAACGCGTGATGCGGTTCATCGGAGACGGGCGCCTGTGGACCCGGGAGGAGGCGACCCAGAGGCATCGCGAGCTCCTCGAGCACTGGCGGGAGTACGGCTTCGGCTGGCGCGCCATCATCGAGAAGGACAGTTGCGCGGGCGTCGCCGCGCTCAACCACCTCGGCAGCACGGTGCCCGGCATCGAGGAGTCCGCGCTTGAGATCGGCTGGTGGGTCGACCCGGCGTCGTGGGGCCGGGGCGTGGCCACCGAGGCCGCCCTCGCACTGCGCGACGAGGCGTTCGGCGAAGTCGGCGCGGAACGCCTCGCCGCCCGATATCAGCCCGCCAACCTCGCCTCCGGCCGCGTCATGGTCAAGCTCGGCATGCGCGTCCACAGTGACACCGTCGGCAAGACCGGCGAGCCGGTGCGGGTCTATGAGATGAGCCGCGCCGACTGGCGGGCCGCGCCGGGCCGGTGACCGGCACCGGAGGTTTGACGGCGCGGACGGCCGGGCATCGTGGGAGCTCATCGAGCCGACCGGCACGACGAGAGGACGCGTCATGAGCGACCGGACACCGCACGACCGGCAGACCGCCCCCGCGAAGATGAGGCGAGAGCCGCAGGTCCTGGAGGCCGACGAGCTGACCGTCTACGAGGCGATCGCCACCCTGCGGCGGCGCTTGGGCTCCGCCGAGCTGGCCACCACCACCGGCCTGTCGGAGGAGACCGTACGCGCCGCAGTCGACCGCCTGACCGACCTCGAAATGATCGAAACGGGCAAGGACGGCACGACCCTCGGCCCGAACACCTGGGACGTACACGGAAGCAACCAGGGCTGACCACCCCGCCGCCCGCGCCGTCCGCTGTGATCTCGACCAGCGAGGCGGCGTGGGCGGTCGGCTGCTGACGATCAGTTCGCCAGTTCGGGCAGCACCTGTTCGGCGTAGAAGTTGAAGAAGCCCTCCTGGTCGGGGCCGATCTGGTTGACGTAGACCTCGTCGTAGCCCGCGTCGACGAACGCGCGGAGGGCCTCCAGGTGGGTCTCCGGGTCCGGTCCGCAGGGGACGTTCTCGCCGACCATCTCCTCGGTGACCAGCTCCGAGAGCTGACGGAAGTGCCGGGGCAGCGGCAGCAGCTGGGGCGCCTCGCCGGGAATCTGGTCGTTCGGCCACAGGCGGTGGGCGGTCCGGCGGGCATCGGCGGCGTCCGGGGCCCAGCAGACCTTGAAGCCGCCCTGCGCCGGCCGGTTCTCGCCGGCGGCCGAGCGGAAGGTCTTCAGCAGGTCGGCGTCGGGCTTGACGCACATGAAGCCGTCGGCCACGCGCCCGGCCAGCTCGGCCGCCTTGTCGCCGAACGCGGACATGTAGATGGGCGGGGGCTCGTCGGGCAGGGAGTAGAGCCGCGCCGTGTCCACGTCGTAGTGGTCGCCATGGTGGGTGACCAGCTCGCCGGTGAACAGGCGGCGGATGATCCCGATCGCCTCTTCCAGCATTTCCAGGCGCTCGCTCGCGGGTGGCCAGCGTGAGTCCACGATGTGCTCGTTCAGCGCCTCCCCGGTGCCGACCCCGAGCACGAACCGGCCTTCGGTGAGCAGCGCGCTCGTGGCCGCCGCCTGCGCGATGATCGCCGGATGGGCGCGGACGAGCGGGCACGTCACCGCGGTCGTGATCGGCAGGGACACCGCCTCGGACAGCGCCCCGATGACCGACCACACGAACGTGCTCTCACCCTGCTCGTCCAGCCACGGATGGAAATGGTCGGAGATCCACAGTGCCTCGAAGCCGGCCTGCTCGGCCAGCCGCGCCTGGTGTACCAGCTCACGCGCCGAGTGCTCCTCGCTGGACAGGAAGTACCCGAACCTGGTCATGACCGTTCCGCCTCTCTGTAAGCGCCGTCGTCCGCGTTCAGCCCTTGCGAGTGAAGAGCTCCTGGGCCTTGGTCCTGATGCCCTTCCGTACGATGCCCGCGGCGTCCGGATCACCCTTGATGACCGCTTCGGCGGCGTCCTTGACCTGCTCGAAGTCGGCGTGCGGCGGGATCGGCGGGATGTCGGGGTCGCAGCGGACGTCGAGCACGACCGGACGGCCGGCGGCGAGCGCCTGGTCCCACGCGGGCCCGATGGCCTCAGGCTTGTCCACCTCGATGCCCTCCAGGCCGATGGACCGCGCGAACGCGGCGTACGACATGTCGGGCAGCACCTGGGACTCCTCGAACTTCGGCGCGCCGCCCATCGCCCTCAGCTCCCACGTCACCTGGGTGAGGTCGTTGTTGTGCAGGACCGCCACGATCAGCCGCTGGTCGCTCCACTCCGACATGTAGCGCGTGATGGTGATCAGCTCGGCCAGGCCGTTCATCTGCATGGCGCCGTCGCCGGCGAACGCGATGACCGGGCGGTCCGGGTGGGCGTACTTCGCGCCGATCGCGTACGGCACGGCGGCACCCATCGTCGCGAGCGTGCCCGACAGCGAGCCGCGTACACCGGGGCCGAACCTCAGGTCACGTGCGTACCAGTTCGCCGCCGAGCCGGAGTCGGCGGTCACGATCGCGTCGGCCGGCAACCGGGAGTTCAGCTCCCAGAAGAGCAGCATCGGGTTGACCGGGTCGGCTTGGACGTGGGCCTGTTCCTCGATGACGGACCACGAGCGCGCGACGTTCTTCTCGACCGTCTCCCGCCAGGACCGCTCCTCCTTGCGGCGCAGCAACGGGATCATCGCGCGCAGCGTCTCGGCCGCGTCGCCGACGAGGTTGACCTCGGTCGGATAGCGCATCCCGATGAGCTTGCCGTCGACGTCGATCTGCACACCGCGGGCCTGCCCGAAGTCGGGGAGGAACTGGCTGTACGGGAAATTGGAGCCGACGATCAGGAGGGTGTCGCAGTCGCGCATCAGCTCATAGGACGGACGCGTACCGAGCAGGCCGATGGAGCCGGTGACGTAGGGCAGGTCGTCGGGGAGCACGTCCTTGCCGAGCAGGGCCTTGGCCACTCCGGCGCCGGTGAGCTCGGCGACCTCCATGACCTCCGTGGCGGCCGCGCGTGCGCCCTGGCCGATGAGGATGGCCACCTTCGAGCCCTCATTGAGGATCTCGGCGGCCCGCTCGATCTCGGCCAGCGGCGCCCGCGTCACCGCGTTGACGTATCCCGGCGCCGAGGACGGCACGTTCTTGAACGCGTGCGCCGGCGGCTCGTACTCCTCTTCCTGCAGATCCGAGGGGATGATGATCGCGGTCGGGGCACGCTCGGCCATGGCGATCCGCATGGCGCGGTCGATGAGGTTCGGTAGCTGGGCCGGCACGCTCGCGACCTGCACGTACGCGCTGGCGACGTCCTTGAACAGGGTCAGCAGGTCGACTTCCTGCTGGTAGTTGCCGCCCATCGCGCTGCGGGCCGTCTGGCCGACGATCGCCACGACCGGCACGTGGTCGAGCTTGGCGTCGTACAGGCCGTTCAGGAGATGGATCGCGCCGGGGCCGCTCGTCGCGAGGCACACGCCGGGCCTCCCGCTGAACTTCGCATAGCCCACGGCCTCGAACGCCGCCATCTCCTCGTGACGGGCCTGCACGAACTCCGGCTGGTCGTCGGCGCGTCCCAGCGCGGTGATGATTCCGTTGATGCCGTCGCCGGGGTAGCCGAACAGCTGCTCGACCCCCCATTCACGCAGGCGCTGGAGCAGGTAATCCCCGACGGTGGGGGCCATGAGCACATCTCCTTGTCAGCAACGCGGCCAGGGCTTCTTTGATCCCCTTCCCCGGTCGCGTGGCTGAAACCCGGTACTCGCCGGTGCCCCCGGCGAGGTGAACGGACCGGGCCCGCACAATGAAAGAACCCGCCGCGCGGAGCGCCGCGGGTTCTCCGTGGAATGCCGGTCAGGTCACCAGCGGTACCACCGGCCACGGCGTCCGCCCGCACCCGCGCCACGGAAGAGGAAGCCCAGGAGCCACAGGACGAGCAGGATGATCGCGATCCACCAGAGCGCCTTGAGGGCGAAGCCCGCGCCGAACAGGATCAGCACCAGAAGTAGAACAAGCAGCAAAGGAACCATTGTCACTCACCTCCTGTCCGCATATGCCCCGCTATGAGAGGTTCATGCCCGGCGACATGATCGAGCACCGGTCCTCAGCGCTCCCTCCGGATGACCTTCGGCAACACGTACCAGAGCGCCAGGAAGAGCAGCGTGATCGCGACGCCGAGGCCGACCGCCCAGCCGAGACCCGCCACGACGTCCAGCACGAGGAACACCGCCCCGATCATGGCGACCAGGAGCACGGCGAGGCCGGCCTGGGCGAGCATCGAGGCGGTGCGTACGAGCTGGGGCTTGTGCCCCTCACGGAAGACCTGCCGATGGTCGCTGACGGGAGCGATCAGCAGCGCCGTCGCGGTCGCGGAGGCGACGAGGGTGATCACGTACACGGCCTTGTCCAGACTGCTGATGTCACCGAACCGGTTGGTGAACGGAAGCGTCAGCAGGAAGGCGAACAGGATCTGCACGCCGGTCTGGGCGACGCGCAGCTCCTGCAGCAGCTCGATGAAGTTACGGTCCCAGCGCTCCAGGCTGCTCTCGTCGCGATCTCCATCCGTACTGTCGTGTGTGTCGGTCATGCCCGCCTTACTTCTTCTCGAGCTCGCGCAGCGGCTTCCGCTTGGCGGCCTTCTTCGCGGCGGCGGGAAGGCCGTCGAGGGCCCGAGCGCCTTCCCGGCGTTCCACCTCGGACAGACGGCCGGCGACGAAGATGTCCGCCGCGGGCGTGTCCGGCCGCTCAATGATGCCGGCGAGCCGCTGGACGGCGACGACGCTGTCGTGATGGTCGCCCAGCACCTCCTGGAGCCGTTCGGCGCGGCGGGCGAGCTTCGCGGCGGGAGATCCCAGGGACGCGGCGGCGGCCTCGGCGGTGTAGCGGGCGCGTTTGGCCGCCTTGCGCGTGCCGTGCATCGCGGCGTCGCGGTCCTGGCCGGCGGGCAGCCGCATCGCGCGCTCGTGCCGGCTCATCATCTTGCGCCACGCCCTGGTGACGAGCTTCGGCATCTCCTTTTCCGCCTTCCGGCCGGCCCGGGGGGTCAGCGGCGGCGTGGCGAGGAAGGCGTCGAGCGCGTCCAGCAGGTCGTAGTACCGCTGCGTCAGCAGCGTCTCCCTAACCTGGTCACGGGCACGGTGCTCCTCGTCCGCCATGGCAAGGAGCCAGGCGGGGCCCTGGTGAGCACCGGGCAGGTCGGCGAGGCGGCGATGGAAGCGGGCGTTCTGCACCTCGAGGTCTCGGACTTCGCCGAGCGCGTCCGCGAGCCACTTGAGCTCGGTGTCGAGAGTCCGGGTCCGGACCTGGTCGACCACGCGCTTGTGAGTACGCAGGATGCTGCGGAGCCGGCGGACCGCGACCCTCATCTTGTGCACCGAGTCGTCGTCGTTCTCGGCCAGCCGGACCAGCGGGTCATAGTCGAGCAACTGCTCGAACTGCACACCCACGTACGTCACCAGGACGTCTCCGGCCGTACGGGTGGCGGTGGACCGCTCGACGGGGACGATGTCCTCCTCCAGCGTGCGCTGGAGTTTCGAGGCCGCGGTCGACTCCCGCGCGCCGGATTCGCGCAGGTGGCCACCGATCCTCTCCAGCAGCTCGCCGGAGCCGTGCACGGCCTCGACCTCGATCTCCCGCCAGCTCATCAACGCGACCTCGTGGCCGTCACGGCTGAGCCGCCGAGCGCTCACGGTGTCGTCCGCCAGCTCCGCGAGGACCTTTCCGTCCTCGGCCAGCAGCCCGCGCTCGGTACGGCGGGTCTCCAGCTCCGCGACCGGTACGAGCGGCCGTCCGCGTACGTGGGCGGCGACGAACGCGGCCAGCTCGGCCGGGACGTCGCGAACACCCGCGTCGAGGGGCGTGCGGATCTCCCGCTTGGTGTGCTCGGCGATCGGCAGCTTGAGGTGCCATCCCTCGTCGCCGCCTCCCTCGCGGCGGCGCAGCGTGATCCCGCGTGATGCCAGCCGCAGGTCCTCGGTGTCGAAGTAGGAGGCGCGCAGGATGCGCGTCTCGGGAGCCCCGACCCTCGCGCAGCCGGCGACGCTCCGCAGGTCGGGTAGTGCGAGGTCGGGCTCGGCGTCGTATTTGCGCTCCAACTCGATGTGGCGTGCCACGATCTCTCCTTCATCCCCCGGATGGGCACTGGTCGGCTACTAACGACCTACCCGTCCACAGTGCCTCAAAAGTGAACTTTTCCGGCGATGCGGGCCGCGGTGTGCCTCGGTTCGGCCTGTCCGGGCCTATTGGGGAGGGAGAAGGGGGCCGAGCGGGCCCAGGTCGATGTTGAGGTCACGCGGCTCGATGTCGAACCTCTCCTGCAGCTCCTTCATCGCGTCTTCCAGGTGCATGAGCGCCAGCCCGAGCTCTTCGACCTTGTCATCGGGCAGGTCACCGGCGTCGACCCGGCGCAGCGCCTGGCGCTCCATGAGCTGGCGCACCAGCTCGACCACGGTCAGCACCAGGCGCACGAGGTCGCGCTGCACCTCTTCGGCGTCGGTCTCCAGGCGATGGGGAAGCCGGTGCGCACGGCCCCCGCCGTAGTCGTCCGAAGCGTCGTCCGAAGCGTCGCGGGATCCGCGTCGCGGGCGGTCCGCGCTCACGGCCGAGGGTCCTCCCAGGTCACGACACCCTCGATCGACTCGTCCGCGCGTTCGGCCGTCAGCACGCGGTCCATCTCAGGACGGATCGAGGCGATGATCGCACGCAGCGAGATTCGTACGAGGTCGACGTTCGCGATGGAGATCGTGACGTCTCCGGTGATCACGACGCCGCCGGCGAGGAGCCGGTCCAGCAGGTCGACCAGGGCGATGCGCTCGCCGCGGGCGGGCGCCGGCATACGCGGCTCCGGGAGGTCGTTCAGGACTCGGTCCACGCCTCCTCCTCGGTGGCGAAGGAATAGGGCGCCCACGGTCCGGTCAGTTGCATCCTGATCTCCGGACGGGTTCCGGCCAGACGTGCAACGGCGGCACGGAACTCCTCCGCGCGTTCGTCGTCGACGAGATAGGCGGCGTTGAGGATCATCCAGCCGCGTTCGCCGGACAGCTGCGGGTCCTGGGGCCGGTGCAGACGCCGGGTGGCGGCGATCTCGCAGAGCTCGTCGTCGACGCGATCGGTCATGGTGAGGATCTCGCGCCGGGCCTCCTCCTCGTCACGGCGTTGCGTACCGCGCCGCTTCAGGTACGCGGTGCCGGGCCGGGCGTTCGCCGAGGTGGTCTCCGCGCCGCCGCCGGACGTGGTCGCGGCGAGGTCCGCGTACACCTTGACGCCCCACTCGGTACGCCCGGTGATGCGGTCCAGCGCCGTGGTGAACTCCTCACGGCGGTCGCGGAGCGCGCTCCGCGCCCGCTCTTCGGTGCGGTAGACGGTGGCCAGGCCGAGGGGGACGGTGACCGCGTGCTCGGCGGCCGCGTCGACGACCGCATGGTGGGCGCGGGCGGTCGACTCCAGCCAGTCGAGGTCCTCCAGGTTCCGCCGCAGGGCCTCCTCGCCGAACTCCCCCAGGCTCACCGGGCTCACCACGGCGGTCAGCCCCTCGTCCTCGATGACGCGCACTTCCGCGCCACCCACCCCGGCGACGCGTTCGAGCGTGTCGGCCGGCATGCCGCGGCTGACGCCGTAGACGTAGATCCCGGTCTCAGCCACGGCGGCGGTCCTCCGGCGGCCGCCTCCGGCGCACGCGGCGGTCATCGTCGTCGGGCCCGTCCACGGCCCTGCGTTCACGGCGTTCGACCGGCGGCTCGTCATCCTCGGCGCCGGCCTCCAGCGCGGCGATCCGGTCGCGCAGCCTGCGGTTCTCCTCGGCGATCTCGGTGTGACCGGAGGAGAGCGTCGGATCGTGCTCCCACCAGTCGATCCCCATCTCCTTGGCGCGGTCGACCGAGGCGATCACCAGCCGGAGCTTGATGGTCAGGAGCTCGATGTCGAGCAGGTTCACCTGGATGTCACCGGCGATGACGATGCCCTTGTCCAGCACCCGCTCGAGGATGTCGGCGAGGTTGGCCGACTCAGGGCGCCGCATCGCCGCCGGCGGACGTTCGTACCCGGACACCCTGCCCATCGGATCGGTCACGTCATTTCTCCCTCACCTGGCACCGGGAGTACCGCTTGACCCGCCGGTACGCCAGGAGCTCGCCCTCCGGGTCCAGCTCGGCCTCGTACACGGCGAGGATGTCGGTCGAGTCGGGGATCCGGTGGGTCTCGACGACTTCCACGCCGACCATCCACCGGCCACCATCGGTCCGCGCCAGCGAAATGATCCCCTCGGGTTCCTTGCCGGTCATCTCGGCCACGTAGCCCGCGGCCAGCCGGGCGATCCTGTTCGCGCTCCGCGGGGGCCGGCCGCGCTCGCGCCTTTCCGGCTCCTCTTCCGGACGCCTGGTCCGGCGGTCCTCCTGCTCGCGAACCCTCCGGTGCCGGTCATCGGGCTCGCGGGCGTCCACGGTCACCCTCCGGGCCCCTGGGAGCGCCGGGCCATCATCCGGCTCAGGAGCTCGTTCTCCAGCGCGGTCGCCTCATCCTCCGGCAGCAGGCCCGACCTGCGTGCGGAGTCGACCTCGGCCAGTTGCCGGCGGATCACCGCGGGGTCGTAGTACTGCTGCTCCGCCTGGTCGAGGATTTTTTCCGCCAGCCATGCGACGCTGCGCACGGGTGCGAGCGGCAAGGTGAGCAGGGCGGTGAAGAGTCCCATGTCTCATGCCCCTTCCTCTGGAGGCGGTGGTACGAAGTCGTACGGCGCCAGCGGGCCGACCATCCGCAGCCGCACACGACCGGCCCAGCGTTCGCCGAGCTCGTCCACGGCCGCCTCGAAGTCCGGCAGATCCCGCTCGGTCACGAGGAACGCCGCGTCTCCGGCCGTGTCCTCGCCGGCCGGCGACCTCAGCGCCACCGCCTCGGCGTACGGCTCCAGCGTCCCCACCAGCTCATCGGTGTCCGCCCGGCGCTTGGCCTCCAGCGACTTGACGATGAGCTCGCCCAGGCGGATCCGGTCGTAGTAGGCGGCGTCCTCCGGCAGCTCGCGTACGCGCTCCCGCAGCCCCGCCACCTCCGGGTCCTCCTCGATGACCTCGCGGAGCACCGCGTCCTCAACGTAGATCCCGGTGACGGCGAACTCCCGTGCGCCGGTCAGGTCCTCCAGCACGCCGGCGAACCAGTCGTGGTACGGAACGAGCATCTCCTCGATCAGCGCGTCCGCCGTGGTCACCACGGCACCGAACCGCAGCGGCAGCGTCGTCGTCTCCGCCGCGAGCGCCTCGACGACGCCTTCGTGCGCGAGCAGGTCATCGCGGGTGCCGAGCGCCTGTCCGGGCGAGATCTCACTGATCACGCCCGCCAGGTCGCCGTACCGGACCATGGTGACCTCTCCGCCGGTGATCCCTCTCAGCTCCTCGGGCAGCCGCGCCTCGGCTCTGATCACGCCGTACACGTAACAGGCGCGGGTGTCCTGGGGGGCGGGGCGCTGGGCGGTCTCGCTCTTCGGCTGTGTCTTCACCGCTCACGCTCCCTCCGCGGAGGCCGGCGGCGCGGCTCCCCACGCTCCTCCCGGTCCTCGGCCCGCTCCTGCATGACCTCCTGGACGGTCTCCTTCGCGGCGTCGAGCATGCCCTTGGTCTTGCCCTTGGCCCCTCCGTGGGTGCCCTTCTCGGCGATGTCCCCCACGAGCTCGGGCAGACCGGCGCCGCCTTTCTCGTAGAGGTCCAGGCGATTGGTGGCCTCGGCGAAGCGCAGATAGGTGTCGACGCTCGCCACCACGATGCGCGCGTCGATGGTGATCAGCTCGATCCCGACCAGGGACACCCTGACGAAGGCGTCGATCACCAGTCCCTTGTCCAGAATCGTGTCGATCACGTCCACCAGCGCGCTTCCGGACGACCGCTGGACGGATCCCGGCTGTTCGTACTGCGAGACAGTCATGAGGCCTTACCCCCATTCGACGTGATGCCTTCCGGTCACTCGGACTCATTCTCGCGAGAACGCGCGGGCGGTCGGCGTCTCGGCCGTCGTGCCGGAGCCGGTCGCTCTTCCTGGTCCTCCCCCTCGTCGGCCGGCGGGCGCCGTCGTGCGGGACGCCGCGGCCGGTCCTCCTCCTCGTCGCCCGGGCGCCGTCGTGGCGTCCGCGGGCGCGGTCGTGGGCGTTCGTCCTCAGGGGCGGTGCGACGCCGCGGCCGCCGCGGCGGCTCTTCGGACGTCTCTCGGTCCTCCGGCTCCTCGCCGCCCTCTTCGGGCTCCGCCTCGGCCTCTTCGCCGGATTCGTCTTCGGGACGCTCCGGCTCCCCCTCGCCGGAGGGCTCCTCCTCGGGTGCCTCGCCCTCTTCCGGCGTCTCCTCGTCGGCCTCCTCGCCGCGCTCTTCCTCGCCGCCGGCCTCCTCGCCGCCCTCTTCCTCGCCGCGCTCCTTCTCGCCGCGCCCTTCCTCCTCGCGGGTCTCTTCTTCCTCGCGGGCCCGCTCCTCTTCCTCCATCGCCTCGTCGTGGGTCTTGACGACCTCACCCTCGCGGATCTCGCCCCGCCAGCCCTCGATCTCGTCGGCCTTGAGGATCGCGTGAACCATCACGTGGCGCCGGAAGTGCTTGAACTCCAGGCGGGAACGCCGTCCCTGGGCTCGCCAGAGGTTGCCCGTGTGCTCGAAGAGCCCCTGCGGGTGATATTCCATCACCAGGCAAATGCGGGTCAGGTTCGGCGCAAGCTCCGAGAAGGTCACCGCCCCGTCGACGTACCCCTTGGCGCCCTTGGACCGCCAGACGATGTGGGAGTCGGGCACCTGCTCCTGAGTGGTCGCCTCCCAGCTGCGGTGCGACCAGAAGACCTGGGCCTTCCAGTTGGACTTCTCCTCCGAGGGCCGTTCGACGTTCTCGACCTTCTTCATGAACGACGAGAAGTCCTCGTACTGGGTCCACTGGTTGTACGCGACGCGCAGCGGCACCCCGACGTCGATCGTCTCGACGATGTTGGTGAGCTTGGCCTTCTTGCCCTTGCCTCCGCCGAAGAACTTCTTGACCTTCTCCTTGATCCCGGTCATGCCGGCGCCCAGCGCCGCGCGCATCGGCCCCTTGCCCTCGTTGAGCGCCGTCAGGCCCGAGATCGCGGCCTTGACCCCCGGACCGCCCCCGTCCTCGCCGCCCACCTTCTCGAGCAGCCCATGGCTGAACTCATTGACCTTGCTGCTGACCTTGTCCCCCACCGAGGCCAGCACCTTCTCGGCGAACGCCTCCAGCAGGCTTTTGGCCTCCTGGGCGAGCCTCTGCGTGGGGAGCGCCTCGGTCAGTTCGGCGCTCTCCTTGCCCACGTCGTCGGTCGTCATCCCTGCCTCCCTCCCCTGGACGTCGCCCAAGGTCACGGGTCGCGCACGCACGGGTCCGCTCGGCACATACGATCACTCGCGGATCGACGAAATCGCTGGTCATGGCGGGGTGTTCCGCGTCCCCGCCGACCTGCTACAGCGGCGACCGGCCCCTTCTGGGGCGGTCGTCCTCGCGCCTCGGTGCCCGCCGGCGCGGCTCGGGCCGCGACGACCGGGCCGGGGTACGACGCTGCTGGCGCGGACGCCGCTCGGGCTCGTCCCGCTCGTCCGGCTCGTCCGCTTCCTCCGGCTCCTCGTCGTACTCGTCGTCCTCGTAGTCGTCCCGCTCGTCCTCGTCGCGGTCGTCCTCGTCGCGGTCGTAGTCGTCGTCGTACTCGTCGTACTCCTCGTACTCGTCCTCGTCGTCGTCCGGCTCGGCGGCGCGTCCCCGCCGGGACGACTCGCCCCGGTCGCGTTCACGTCGGGCCGGCTCCTCACGCCTCCGCCGTGACGGCTCCGCGCGTTCTCGTCGTGGCCGGGCGCGTTCGGAGGCCTCTTCGTCCTCCTCCGGCTCTTCGCGCCCCTTGGTTCCGCGCAACGTGTCGGCGCGCTCCTGCAGCTTGTCGCTGAACGAGTCGATGCGGTTGCTCGCCGCCTTCTTCGCCACCGACATGCCGGCGTCGACGAGCTGACCCCGGAGATCTCCGGTCAGCTTTTCCAGCGGCCCGCCCAGAGGTGACTTGCGCAGCAAGTCCTCAGGACCGATGGGGAGCGCGTCGCCGCCCGCTGCCATGAGCGCCAGGAGCGCCGCCAGCCGGGTCTTGCGACTCCGCCCCAGGACGTAGCCACCGACAACGGCGACGGCTATCCGACTTCCGCACTTCATGCCTTCTCCCCCCTGCGCGACCCGGGATCCGCCCTACCCGACGGACGTGGAGTGGAGCTCCCGGGCCGTGACCATCCGTGCTCTGCGACGGGGGCGCGATGAGATCGACGGCCGCCCCCGCAGGCCTCCCCCTGGGCCCGCCCGACGATCGGATCGTCGGGGAATGGGCGCGACCGTGTCATGCCGTACGGCCGACCGCAGGTCGCGGTGTCCTTTGTATTGACTCTACCCACGCGATCCCCGTTCGAGCAGGTCAGCACCTGATCGGTGGGTTTTTTTGCGAGCTCTTCACGTCGCTCATGCCGCCGTCCGCCGGGGCGCGCGGGGCCGGCGTCACGCGGTCGAGGAGCCCTGAGCCAGTTCGCCCTCCGCCGGCTCCAGAGGAATGTCCACGAGCAGGGACGTCCCGCCTCCGACCGGACTGACGATCTCGATGCCACCGCCCAGCGCCTCGACACGGTCCTTGAGGCCGACGAGCCCGGACCCGCTCGTCAGGTCCGCGCCTCCCCTCCCGTTGTCGTGGATCGACAGCCGTATGGCCCGGTGCTCCATCACCAGGTCGACCTTCACCTCGGACGCGTGCGCGTGCTTGGCGACGTTCGTCAGCGCTTCGGAGACGGTGTAGTAGACGGCCACCTCGACACGCTCGGGCAGCCGTCCCACGACGTCCGCGTCGAGGTCCACGCGTACGGGTGAATGCCGGGCCAGCGAGCGGAGCGCGGGGCAGAGACCGCTTCTCGTCAGGATCGGAGGCACGATGCCACGCGAGACCTCCTGAAGCTCGTCCAGGATGCTGGACAGGTCCCGTGCCAGACCCGACAGCTGCTCTTTGAGCCGCGCCTGACCGGGGGCGACGGCGGTGGTCTCCACCGTGCGCAGCTTCAGCGCCAGGGTGACGAGCTGCTGCTGCGCGCCGTCGTGCAGGTCGCGTTCGATGCGCCGGCGGCTCTCGTCCGCCGCCGCGACGACGCGGGCACGGGAGGCGAGCAGGTCGCTGTGGCTCTGGGCGTTCGCCACCGCGGTGCCGACGAGTTCCATGAATTCCTGCATGCGGGCCTCGGTCACGTCTGGCAGCTGCTCGTCCTTCAGCGAGTGGATGAGCATCGCGCCCCAGATGCGGCCCTCGACCTTCACCGGGCAGCCGACCACACAGCGGAGCCCCGCCTCACGCGCCCAGACGCCGATGGCGCTCGTGGCGCGTTCGTAGTTCTTCATTCGCGCGGGCCGCTCGGTGGTGCGCACGGTCGCGGTGACGGTGCCGTCCTCGATCGGCCAGTGGCCGTTGAGCGGCGGCATGACCTTCGGTACACGCGGGTCGTTCCAGTAGCCGACCACCCTCGCCGTGTCGTCGGACTCGAAACGGATGATCTCGGTGTGGTCCACCTCCAGGACGTGGCCCACCTCGGCGGCGACGGCGTCGAAGACCTCGGCCGGGGAGACACCGCACGCGACGAGCGTCGCGACGCGCCGGAGCGCGCCCTGCTCGTCGGCCACCTGCCAGAGCTTGCCGCGGTTGGTCTGCAGCGAACCCACCATCGCGTTGAACTGGCATTCGAGCCTGCCGATCTCGCCGGGCGACGTCTCGGGCATCCGTACGGCGAGATCACCACTGGCGAGTGCTCCGGCCACGGTCGCGGCCTGGCGCACCGGACGGACGATCACCCTCGTGAGGTAGGCGATGAAGATGCAGACCACCATGAGCGCGCCCGCCGCGGAGACCGCCGCGGTGATCGTGGCCGTACGGGCCGCGGCGATGGAACGCCGCTCCGACACGGCGGCCACCTTGCGCTGGAGGTTCTCGAAGTTGGCGAACTGGTTGCGCAGTGCGGCGAGCTGCCGGAGCCCCTGCCCGCTCTCCACCTCCGATCGCGCCGTGGGGCTGCCGCTCTTCGCGGCGTTCATCATCGGGACGAGATGCTCGTGGACGTACGCGTCATCCGCCTGCACGATCCGGTGCGCCCACCGGCCCTGGGTCGGGCCGCACTTGGCCGACACACGCTCCAGTGCCGTCGTCAGGTGCGGGTAGGCGGCCACGTCGGTGTCGTAGGCCCGGCGGAAACTCGAGTCCTTGGTGAGGACGAGACCGCGCATGTCCTCGTCGAGGTCGACGATGAGTTTCTGGACCCGGCCCGAGGCGATGAGCACCGCCTTTGACCCGCGCGCGGTCGTCGCGGCCTCCCGCAGGCCGACGATCGCCATGAACAAGAACGCGAAGGTGCCGATGATCAGGATCGCCATGACGCCGCCCGCGAGGACCATACGGAAGGCCAGACCGCGCCGCGGCGCGATCCTCCACCGTCTGCTCAGCATGCGCACACTCACGGCTCATCCTCCGACCAGGACGACCCCGGATGCCGCTACGGGCGGGCTCCCGTCCCCAGCCGCGTCGTCACGGAACGCGCCACCGGCTTCGAGGGCATCGGTCGGGCGATGAGCTTCAGTTCTCGTCGGGGCGGGGATGGTCGTCGCTTCCTTGTCAGCCGGGCTTTCACGAAGGCACTTACGCGGGTACCCGACATAATCCTCGGAGGCGGCCCACGTCGTATCGGCCAGTCGGGCAGGTTGTATCGCGAACCCATGCCGACCGGGGGTGACGGCAGAGTCCGTCCGTGAGACCGACGGGTGTCCTCCTCGCGTCCGCCGACGACGGCAGAGACCTACCGGGGGTGACCGCGCCCGCTCGGCGCGGGGTACGCGGAGTCCGTCCCAGCACCGCCGTCCGGCTCCGCCACCGGTCCGGGCGCCCGCCCCGGTGAGATGCCTGCCCGGATGGGTGATGTGCCGCGCGCCGGTGTGTGCATCCGCCACACCGGCGACCCGGGTGTGGCCGGATCCCGGGAAATCGGCCACGGCCGGACAGCCCTCAAGCGCTACGTACCCCCGCCGACGTGCGCACACGCACCGCTGAAGGGTCCCACCGCCCTGAATATCAGGCGCGAACCACAGCCGCATAGCGGTACTTTTCGTATCTGCCCCCGATCCTCTTCGCGCCCCCGTGCGAAAAGGCCGGCCCGGTGCCGTCTCGACGACAGAGAGAGCTGCGTGTGCTGATCCGACTCCTGCGCGCCCATCTGCGCCCGTACCGAAGGCCGCTGGCCCTCGTGGTGGTCCTTCAGCTGGTGCAGACCCTGGCCACGCTCTACCTGCCGACGCTGAACGCCGACATCATCGACAAAGGCGTGGTCAGCGGCGACACCGGTTACATCATGCGCACGGGCGGCGTCATGCTCGCGATCGCCCTGGTGCAGATCACGTGTGCCGTGATCGCCGTCTACTTCGGCGCCCGTACCGCGATGGCGCTCGGCCGCGACGTACGCTCAGCGATCTTCAATCGGGTCCAGGACTTCTCGGCCCGTGAGGTGGGCAGGTTCGGCACGCCCTCGCTCATCACGCGGACCACCAATGACGTGCAGCAGGTCCAGATGCTGGCGCTGATGACGTTCACCATGATGGTGGCGGCGCCGATCATGGGCGTCGGCGGCATCGTGATGGCGCTCAACCAGGACGTCAAACTCTCCTCGCTGCTGCTGGTCAGCGTCCCTGTGCTGGGCGTGCTGATCGCTGTGATCATCAGCCGGATGCGGTCGCTGTTCCGGCTGATGCAGGACCGGATCGACATGATCAACCGCATCCTGCGCGAGCAGATCGGCGGCGTGCGGGTCATCCGGGCCTTCGTCCGTGACCGGCCCGAGCAGGAGCGGTTCGCCGCCTCCAACACCGCGCTGCTGGAGGTCTCCCTCGGCACCGGCCGGCTCATGGCGCTGATGTTCCCCACCGTGATGCTCGTGGTCAACGTCTCGAGCGTGGCCGTGCTGTGGTTCGGCGGGCATCTCATCAACGACGGGTCGATGCAGATCGGGGCGCTGACCGCGTTCCTGAGCTACCTCATGCAGATCATGATGTCGGTGATGATGGCAACCTTCATGTTCATGATGGTGCCGCGCGCCGAGGTCTGCGCCGAGCGCATCCAGGAGGTCCTGAGCACCGACTCCAGCGTCGTCCCGCCGGCCGAGCCGGTGCGGACGCTCGCCGTGCACGGCCACCTGGAGTTCAAGGACGTGGAGTTCCGCTTTCCCGGAGCGGAGGAGCCCGTGCTGTCCGGCATCGGCCTGGTCGCCCGGCCCGGCGAGATCACCGCGATCATCGGATCCACGGGCAGTGGCAAGACCACCCTGCTCAACCTGATCCCGCGTCTCATGGACGTGACCGGCGGTGAGGTGCTCGTCGACGGCGTCGACGTCCGCCGGCTGGATCCGGACGTGCTGTCGGGCGCGGCCGCGTTCGTGCCACAGAAGCCGTACCTGTTCTCCGGCACGGTCGCCTCCAACCTGCGGTACGGCAAGCCCGACGCGACCGACGAGGAGCTCTGGCACGCCCTGGAGATCGCGCAGGGCCGGGAGTTCGTGGAGCGCATGGACGGTGGGCTGGACGCCAAGATCGACCAGGGCGGCACCAACATCTCCGGTGGTCAGCGGCAGCGCCTGGCCATCGCCCGCGCCCTCGTACGGCGGCCTGAGATCTACCTGTTCGACGACTCGTTCTCCGCGCTGGACTACGCGACGGACGCGGCCCTGCGGTCGGCCCTGGCCGCGGAGACGCGCGATGCGACCGTCATCATCGTCGCCCAGCGCGTCTCCACCATCCGGCACGCCGACCGCATCGTCGTCCTCGACGAGGGCCGGGTCGTCGGTGTCGGCACACACCACGAACTGATGGACACCAACGGCACATACCGGGAGATCGTCCTCTCCCAGCTCACCGAGCAGGAGGCCGCATGAGTTCCCCCCAAGGCGGCGAACGCGCGGTCCCGGGCCGCGGTCCGGGACCGGCCCCCGGGACGAACCGCGGGCCGGGAGCGTGGATGGCCGGCCGGTCGACCGAGAAGTCCCTGGACTTCGGCGGATCCAGCCGCCGGCTGCTGCGCATGCTGCGGCCAGAACGCCCGCTGATCGTCTTCACGCTGGTGCTGGCCGTCGCCAGCGTCACGACGACCGTGCTCGGCCCGAGGATCCTCGGCCGGGCCACCGACCTGATCTTCGCCGGGGTCATCGGCCGCCAGGCCCCGGCCGGCGTGACCAAGGCCCAGATGGTCGCCCGCCTGCGGGAGAACGGCCAGGGCACCCTCGCGGACATGCTCAACTCGATCGACTTCGTACCCGGCCACGGCATCGACTTCGGCAAGGTCGGCATGGTGCTGCTGACCGTGCTGGCGCTGTTCGCGGTGGCGGCCGTCTTCGGGCTGATCCAGGGCCGGCTCACGACCACCATCGTGCAGCGGTCGATGTACCGGCTGCGGGAGCAGACCGAGGCGAAGCTGGCCCGGCTGCCGCTGAGCTACTTCGACCGCCAGCCGCACGGCGAGATGCTCAGCCGGGCCACCAACGACATCGACAACCTGTCCCAGACGCTGCAGCAGACGCTGAGCCAGATCCTCACCTCGCTGCTCACCATCGTCGGCGTGCTGACCATGATGATCATCATCTCGCCACTGCTGGCGATCATCGCGCTGGTGACCGTACCGGTGTCCGTGCTGGTCGCCGCCAGGATCGGGAAGAAGGCCCAGCCGCAGTTCGTCAAGCAGTGGGCCACGACGGGGCGTCTCAACGGCCACATCGAGGAGATGTACACCGGCCATTCGCTGGTCAAGGTCTTCGGCCGTCAGAAGGAGTCGCGCGAGATCTTCGCGGAGCACAACGACACGCTGTACGCCTCCAGCTTCCGCGCCCAGTTCATCTCCGGCATGATCCAGCCCGCGATGATGTTCATCGGCAACCTCAACTACGTCCTCGTCGCGGTCGTCGGTGGGCTGCGGGTGGCGTCGGGGTCACTGTCGCTGGGCGAGGTGCAGGCGTTCGTCCAGTACTCCCGGCAGTTCACCCAGCCGATCACCCAGGTGGCCAGCATGGCCAACCTTCTGCAGTCCGGGGTCGCCTCCGCCGAGCGCGTCTTCGCGCTGCTGGACGCGCAGGAGCAGGAGCCCGACCCGGTGACACCGGTACGCCCGGAGGAGGTACGCGGGCGGGTGGCGTTCGAACACGTCTCGTTCAGCTACACCCCCGACATCCCGCTGATCGAGGACCTGTCGCTGACCGTCGAGCCCGGCCAGACCGTCGCCATCGTCGGCCCGACCGGCGCCGGCAAGACCACGCTCGTGAACCTCCTGATGCGGTTCTACGAGGTCACCGGCGGCCGGATCACGCTGGACGGGGCCGACGTCGCGGAGATGACCCGCGAGGACCTGCGGTCCCGTACGGGCATGGTGTTGCAGGACGCCTGGCTGTTCGGCGGCACCATCGCCGAGAACATCGCGTACGGAGCGGCCGGCGCGACCCACGAGCAGATCGTCGATGCGGCCCGCGCCACCCACGTCGACCGGTTCGTCCGCACCCTGCCGGACGGCTACGACTCGGTCATCGATGACGAGGGGACCAACGTCAGCACGGGCGAGAAGCAGCTGATCACGATCGCCCGCGCCTTCCTCGCCCGGCCCGCGATCCTGATCCTGGACGAGGCGACCAGTTCGGTCGACACCCGCACCGAGGTGCTAATCCAGCGGGCGATGAACTCGCTGCGCGAGGGCCGGACGAGCTTCGTCATCGCCCACCGGCTGTCGACCATCCGTGACGCCGACCTGATCCTGGTGATGGAGTCGGGGAGCATCGTCGAGCAGGGCACGCACGATGAGCTGCTCAAGGCCGATGGCGCCTACGCCCGTCTCTACACGGCGCAGTTCGCCCAGGCCGTCGCGGAGGTGGACTGACCGCCGCCTACAGCTCGAGCTGCCCGGGGGTCCTCGCCGCCTCCGAGGCCGCCGCGAGCCGGGGACCGAGATCGCGGGCGAGCGTGGCGGCCAGCATGCGGAAGGCCCGCACCTGCGGGCGCGTGTCGTTCCTGCGGCTGGCCAGCACGCTCTGCTCCCACGGCGCGTCCAGGACGGGCACGAAGCTGATGCCGGGCCAGCGGTAGAGGCGCGTGAAGGAGTACAGGGCGGCGCCCGTGCCGCGCCCCGCCGAGACGCTGGTGAGCACGTCCTGGATGGTCGAGGCCTCGTCGACGCCCCGGTGCGGCGGCATGCCGTTGCGGGCCGAGGCGAAGTACAGGTAGTCGGTGAAGACCCGCGGCGCGTTCTCCGGGATGCCGACGAAGACCAGGTCGAGCACGTCGCTCAGCCGTACGGCGTCCGCCTCGCCGACCGGGCCCGCCGAGGGCACGATGAGCACGCGGGGCTCGGTGGTGAGCACGTCCACGCGAAGACGCTCGTCGACGGGCGGCGGCCGTACGAAGGCGACGTCGACGCGCTGCTCGGTCAGAGCCGTGGTGTGCTCGGCGAAGGTCAGGCTCTCGACGGTGAGCGGCGTGTGCGGCTGCGCCCTGCGGAACGCCCGCAGGATGGCGGGCGTCAGCTCGGCGGAGCCGGGCGCCATCACGCCGACGCGAAGCGGCGTCTCCTCGTCGTTGTGCAGGTCGGTGACCGCGTCGGAGGCGGCGTTCGCCGCGGCGAGCATCGTACGGGCGTGCGGGACCAGCCGCTCCCCCGCGGGGGTCAGCGTGATCGGTGAGCGTTCGAGCAGTTGAACGCCCAGCTCGCGTTCGAGCCGCTGGATGTGGCCGGTCACCGCGGGCGGTGACAGGAACAGCCGGGCGGCCGCCCGGGCGAACTGCCCCTCCTCGACGACCGCCAGGAACGACGCGAGCTGCCGTAGTTCCACGACTTCAAGGTACGTGACCGAATATTGGTTTCCCGCCTGGGATTCAACATTCGTGAAGTGGGTACGCATCGACGCTGAGCTGCGGCTATACCGGACATTGTGAACGCGAACGCACTTCCGGAGCGCCACGCCCTCTCCCCGGAGGCTACGGTGCCGGCGTACGGCACGGAACGTTCGGTCCGCTCGACCGATCCGTTCCGGTGCCGTACGCCCCGGCACAGGGACACGGCATACGGCTCGTGCGACGTTCACGCGGCGGGTTCCCCATCGCCCGCCGCCAGCTCGTCCGCCATCGCCACCATTTCACTCTGGTCATCCCCCCACCGGCGCCTGCACCCCCACGCCCGCTGAGACCAGGGACCGCCGCACGTGGTGGCGATGGCGGGCGTCCCCCGGCGCCCAACTACGGGTGGTGACTGTTCGGTCACCCGTTAGGTAGGAAGTAGCTCCAACCCGGCGATTGTCCTGTGGAGTGCCGCTCACCACCATGAAGCTGCGCTTTCACCTCCACACCGGATGTACCGGAAGGACACGGGTTCATGGCGAGTGAGTTTCAGCGGAGAAAGATCGCCGGCGTTTTCGGGGCGATGGACGTCGACGGCGACGGTTTCCTGGAAGAGGCGGACTTCGCGGCGCTGACCGCGCGGTGGACCGCCATCCGGGGCGCAGGCGACCATACCGGGTTGACCGCCGTCATGATGGGCTGGTGGGAGACCCTGCTCGCCAGCTCCGATCTCGATCGTGACGGGAAGGTCACGCTGGACGAGGTCATGCTGGTCATCGACCGGCTCGCCGACATGCCCGGCGCCGTCATCGGCACCGCCGAGGCGATGTTCGAGGCCGTCGACGAGGACACCGACGGCCGTATCTCCGCGGAGGAGTACCGGAGGCTCATCGAGGCATGGAGCGGCCGCCCGACCGACACCGACGAGATCTTCCCGCTGCTCGATCTCGACGGCGACGGTCACGTCTCCAAGGAGGAGTTCATCCGGCTGTGGACGGAGTTCTGGTCCGGTGACGACCTGGACTCGCCCGGCACGTGGGTGTTCGGCCGCTTCGACGCCCCCATGATCCGACAGGGCTGAAAGGCTCTTCCGCCCGCCGGCTCCGGACAACGCCGAAGAGAGTTCAGTGCAACACCCAGCCGCCGTCCACACAGACGGTCTGGCCGGTGATGAAGGCGCTGTCCGGGCCGGTGAGGAAGCTCACGACCTTCGCGATGTCCTCGGCCACGCCGCGCCGCTGAAGGGCCTGCTTGGACAGGGCCTCGTGCTCCATCGCGGCCTGGTCGGGGAACGCCTCGAGCTCCTCCTCGGTCCGGATCGCGCCGGGCATCACGGAGTTGACCCGTACCCCCGCGGGTCCCAGGGCACGGGCCATCGAGCGCGTGAAGCCCAAGAGGCCCGCCTTCGTGGTGGCGTACGGGACGGAGTCGGCCGCGCCCACACGCGCGAGGACGCTGCTGACGGTGACGATGGCGCCGCCCTCGCCGGGAGGGTCGGCGAAGGCTCGCTGCGAGCACAGGAACGCGCCGGTGAGGTTGACCGCGAGGATCCGGTCCCAGTCGGCCTCGGTGATCTCAGTCCAGGCCGCACGCCTGGTCACCGCCGCGTTGGACACCAGCACGCCCACCCGGCCGAGCTCCTCCTCACAGCGGCCGAACATCGTGTCCACCGCCGCGGCGTCGCTGATGTCCGCGACGTACACGGCGGCCGCGCCGCCGTCGTCGCGGATGCCGGCCGCGATCTGTTCGGCCCGGGCGACCATCCGTTCTTCCGGATGACTGTTGATCGCCACGGCCATTCCGTCCCGCGCGAGCCGGCGCGCGGTCGCCGCCCCGATGCCCCGCGACGCACCCGTCACCAGCGCTACCTGCTTCGACATGTCCGGCGCCCCTCCTTGAGATCGGTCCACCGACCACGAGTGTGCGGCAACGGCGCGGCCCGAAGGGCGCCAGCCCGATGACGTCAAGCCTCTGACCGAGTTTTGCGGATAAATGTCTGGGTCTTGCATTGAGTTGTCAAGAAATCTAACCTCTGTGATGCGTCCCACATGCCTCCCCCAGGCACGTGCCCCCTCCACGCGTTGCCGCCTGCCCGGCGGTCGGCGCTGTTCAAGACGAGAGGCGCAATGAGACCGAAGCACGTACGCCTGCGATTGGTCGCAGCAACCGCCGTGATGAGCATGTTCGCGGCGCTGGGACTGGCGTCACCCGCGATGGCGTCGCCCAGGCCCGCAGCGGCCGCCGACACGAACCTGGCCGCCGGCAAGCCGATCACGGCCTCCTCCCACGTCTTCGACTTCGTCGAGACGAACGCCAACGACAACAACGTGGGCACCTACTGGGAAAGCGGCTCGGGCGCCTACCCGGCCACGCTCAGCGTCAACCTGGGCGCCAAGGCCACCATCAGCTCCGTCGTCGTCAAGCTGAACCCCGACGCCGCCTGGGGCCCTCGTACGCAGACCATCGAGGTGCTCGGCCGCCCCGCCCACTCGGGCAACTACTCGAGCCTGGTGGGCGCCAAGTCGTACGCCTTCAGCCCCTCATCCGGCGCCAACACCGTGACGATCCCCGTCTCCGCCACGGTCGCCGACGTCCAGCTGAAGTTCACCGCCAACTCCGGAGCGCCCGGCGGGCAGGTCGGGGAGCTGCAGGTCATGGGCTCGGCCGCGCCGGCCCCCGACCTGACGATCAGCGACATGTCGTGGACCCCCACCTCGCCGGTCGAGACCGACTCGGTCAGCCTCAAGGCGACCGTGAAGAACACCGGCACGGCGGCGTCCGACGCGACGAACGTCAACTTCTACCTCTCCGGGCAGAAGGTGGGCACCGCGTCCGTCGGCGCTCTCGCGGCGGGTGCGTCGAGCGCCGTGACGGCCTCCGTCGGGACGCGCAACGCGGGCACGTACCAGCTCAGCGCGAAGGTCGACGAATCCGACACCGTCCTGGAGCTGAACGAGAACAACAACAGCTTCACCAACCCCTCGTCACTGGTCGTCGCGCCCGTCGCCAGCTCGGACCTGGTCGCCTCGTCGGTGAGCTGGACGCCGGGCAACCCGGCGAGCGGTAACAACGTGTCGTTCAGCGTGGCGGTCAAGAACCAGGGCACCGTCGCCTCGGGATCCGGCTCCCACGGCATCACTCTCACGCTCCTCGACGCGAACAACGCCGTGGTGAAGACGTTCACCGGCTCGGTCAGCGGAACGATCGCCGCGGGCGCCACCGCCGGCACGGTGAACCTGGGCAGTTGGACGGCCGTGAACGGCAAGTACACCGTCAAGGTCGTGCTCGCCAACGACACCGCCGAGCTGCCGGTCAAGCAGGCGAACAACACCAGCACGACGCCGTTCTTCGTCGGCCGCGGCGCGAACATGCCCTACGACAGCTACGAGGCCGAGGACGGTGTGCTCGGCGGCGGCGCGACCATCGTCGGCCCCAACCGCACCGTCGGCGACCTGGCCGGCGAGGCCTCCGGCCGCCGTGCGGTCAAGCTGACGGGCACGGGCAGCAGCGTGGAGTTCACGACCAAGGCCAGCACCAACACGCTGGTGACCCGGTTCGCGATGCCCGACGCGTCGGGCGGCGGCGGGATCAACTCGACGCTGGACATCTACGTCGACGGCACGTTCCTCAAGGCCATCGACCTGACCTCGCACTACGCGTGGCTGTACGGCAACGAGACGAGCCCCG
>JAOPYG010000370.1 GCA_025964685.1 Actinoallomurus sp.
GCTGAACGGATTGGCCAGGCCCAGGCTTACCGCGCGGGGCAGTGGCAGTCGGCCGAGCAGGTGCCGGATGAGGCGTCCGCGCCCGGCACGCGGGGTGTGACCCGCGGCGATGGCCTCGATGGTGCGCGATCGCCCGGCGCGCAGGGCGGGCGCCAGCGCCGTGGCCGCGACCGCACCGAGGGCGACTGCGGGAACCGCGATGTCGATCCACGGGGCAACCGTAGAAGTCCCTGTGCCTAGGGCGCCGCCCGCATCGCCCAGGACCGGGATGGCCAGCAGGTTGCCGAACGCGAGGCCCAGGCCGGTGCCGATCGACGCCGGGATCAGCGCCTGCCCGACGTAGGCGCGTACGACCTGCTCCGGGGTGAAGCCCAGCGATTTCAGGATGCCGATACGCCTAGTCGCGGCGGTCACCGCGCCGCTGACCACGATGCCGATGATCAGGATCGACATGCACAGGCCGAGCACACCGAAAGAGGCCACGAACGGGACGAACGTCGCGGAGGTCTTGTCCGCGGACACCTTGATCTTCAGATAGGACGCCGCCTCGGTCATCGAGCCCGGTGGCACGGCAGCGGAGATCGCGGCGCGGTCGGCGGTGACCTCGGCGTCCGTGGCCGCGCTGCTGAAGCGGTAGAGCATCTGGTAGCTGGGTGTGGTGCCCGGCGCGGTCAGCGCCGGGAGCTGGGCCGGCGACACCCATGCCTCGGAGCTGTTGGCCGCCGACTTGGCCAGTCCCACGACGGTCAGTGTCGGCCTGCTAGGAAGGTCGGGAAAGATCATTTTGTCGCCTACGCCGAACGGCGCGTTGGTGGAGGTCAGCACGACCTCACCGGTCCGGGAGGCCCACCTGCCAGCGGTGATCTTGAGGTTGTCGACCGACCCCCCTGTGGTGACGCGGCCGACGATCGTCATGGGCGGCAGCTTGTCGCCGACCGGCATGCCGCTGTGGTTCGCGCCGACGTGGGGCTGGAGCGACAGGACGGGATACGGGCCGGCGCCGGCCGTCACGCCGGAGACGTGCGCGGTGGCCGCGATCTGCGCGGTGGTGGCCTTGCTCCCGTCGAACCGCGCCGTCACATGGGCGCCGCGCTGTCCGTCGAAGCTCTGGTCGAACGACGCCTGTGACGCCACGAGGAGTCCAGCGGCCAGCACCGACGCGGTGACCGCCATCATGGTGGTAAGAATCATCACCACGGTCTGGACCCGTCGCCGCCCGACACCGGCGCGTACGACCTTGCTCAGCGCGCTCATCGGACCACCATCCGCTGATCATGGACCCTGCCGTCGAGCAGCTCGATCGTCCTGGTCGCGCACGCCTCAGCGAGCGCGACATCGTGGGTCACCAGCAGGATGGTCTGCCCGGACCGGTTGAGTTCCGTCAGCAGGTCCCTCACGTCCGCCGCGGAGGCGCTGTCCAGCGCACCGGTCGGCTCGTCTGCCAGCAGCAGCGAGGGGCGGTTCATCAGTGCCCGGGCGACCGCGACGCGCTGGCGTTCACCGCCGGACAGTCGACCGGGGAAGCTGCGGGCATGCCGGGCGACGCCGAGGGACTCCAACAGCTCCGCCGCGCGCCGACGAGCCTCCCCGTGCGGCATCCCGGCCAGCTGGGCCGGCAGCAGCACATTGTCGTCGACGGTCAGGTCGTCCAGGAGGTTGAAGAACTGGAAGACCATGCCGATCCGTTCTCGCCGGTACTTCGCTGAGGCGGCCTCGGTCATCTCGTCGACGCGAAGGCCGTCCACGCTGACGCTGCCGTGGCTCGGCTTGTCCAGGCCGGCGATCATGTTGAGCAGAGTCGACTTGCCGCTGCCGGACCTGCCGATCACGGCCAGCGCCTCACCTGCCTGCACGTCAAGGTTCAGATCGGCCAGTGCCGGTCTTCCTCCTTCGTAATTCTTGTTCACGTCGCGTATTTGGATGAGCGGCGCCGTCACGGGATTCCTCCACGGAAATCGGGGTTTTCGAAGTGATCCTGACGCTAGGGGCACGGCGCTGTGCGTCACATCGTCTCCAGCTACGAAGCCTGTTCCTCCCCGGGCACGACAAGCGCTGCGCGTCATCCTTTAGGAGGAGACCCAGGTGAGGAGCGTCGCTAGCCGCCGGGAATGATGCGGCGAGGACCGGCCGCTCGCCAGAATGATCCGGTGACCGAATCACGGATCAAGGACCGATGGAACGCCGGCGTCGCAGCGCTGAGGCGGGCCACGATTCCGCCGCCGAGCCTGTCCCGCTGGGCCTGGATAGCCGATGCGGTCCTTGCTCTCGCGCTGGCCATCGGCGCCCTCGACGATGCCCTGAGCAGGAACGGCAGCAGCACGGAATCGCTGACGCCGCCAAGTCAACCGTCGACGCCGCCTGGTGTTCCGATCCCGCCCACTCCCTCTGTAGGGCTGATCATCCACCACTACGGCGCAGCCCATCCCTGGCAGCTGATCCTTGCCGTCCTGGCCACGCTGCCGCTGGTCGCACGGAGGAGGTATCCCCTCACGGCGTTCTGGGTCGTGATCGGCGCGAGCGAGCTGTACCACCTCAGTGCGGGCTTCGACCCGACGTTCACCTTCACCGCCTGCGTGATCGCTGCCTACAGTGCGGTGATGTACAGCACGTACCAGGGACTCGCGATCGTAAGCGCCTTGGCAGGCGTCGGGCTGCTGGTGGGGACCCACAAGGAGAACGTGCCCTCGATCGGATCAAGCCGCCCGGTAGCGTTCCTCTTCCTCATCCTGATCCCGGTCGCACTTGTGGCCAACACGATCTACACCTGGAAGCAGCGGATGCGTGGCGCGGAGGCGGAAAAGGAGGCCGCGACGCGGCTCGCGGTGGAACAGGAGCGCTCTCGGATCGCGCAGGAAGTACACGACGTCGTGACCCACAACGTCAGCGTGATGTTGGTGCAGGCCGGTGTGGCGCGCACGATGATGGGGACTGCGCCGGCAAAGGCCCATGATGCTCTGTTGGCCGTCGAGTCCGGCGGGCGGGCGGCGATGACCGAACTGCGACAAACCATGGGCCTGCTCACCATGGGCAGTGACGACCCCGATCTCTCGGTCGATGAACAACTCAGTCCGGCTCCGGGCATCAGCCAGGTGGCTGGGCTGGCCGCACGGTTCCGGGACACCGGTGTTCCCGTCGCATTGACCGTGACCGGCACGCCGGTCACGGTGTCGGCCGGCATCGAGCTGGCGGTCTACCGTGTGGTCCAGGAAGCGCTGACCAACATCATGAAACACGCGGTCGGCTCCCAGGTGCGGATTTCCATCGACTACGGTCCCGCCAGCCTGCAGGTGGAGGTCACCGACACCGGCGGATCATCCACACCGTCGGCCCGTACGGGCACCGGCCGCGGACTGATCGGCCTCGAGGAGCGGATCGCCGTCTACGGCGGTACCTTCGAGGCCGGCTTCCTCCCCGCCGGCGGCTACCTGGTGTGCGCCGTGATCCCGACGGACGCGCCGTGACCGAGCGGCTGCGACTGGTTGTCGCCGATGATCAGGACCTGCTCCGGACCGGATTCGCGATGATCCTC
Source organism: Actinoallomurus sp. (assembly GCA_025964685.1). GTDB lineage: Bacteria > Actinomycetota > Actinomycetes > Streptosporangiales > Streptosporangiaceae > Actinoallomurus. The sequence continues at coordinate 3,530 of JAOPYG010000370.1, forward strand.
ACCGCGAACGGAATCGAGGTCGTCGGCGAGGCGGCCAACGGCGCGGAAGCCATCGAACTGGTCCGCGGCACCCGCCCCGACGTGGTGCTCATGGACATCCGGATGCCGGCGATCGACGGGCTGGAAGCCACCCGGCAGATCATGGCCGAGGCCGCCGACCCGCCGCGAATCCTCATCCTGACCACCTTCGATCTCGACCGGTACGTGTACGCCGCACTCAGAGCGGGCGCCAGCGGCTTTCTCCTCAAGGACGTCACCCCCGAGCAGTTGGTCGCCGCCGTGCGCCTGGTGCGTGCCGGCGACGCGCTGCTCGCACCGAGCATCACCCGCCGCCTCATCGAACGCTTCGCGCCCTTCGACGGCCCGAGCACGAAACTTCATCGCGATCTCGCCGCGCTCACCCCGCGCGAACTCGATGTGCTGCGACTCCTGGCCAAGGGACTGAGCAACACCGAACTCGCCGCGAGACTCCACCTGAGCGAGACGACCGTGAAAACCCATGTGGGCCGGATCCTGTTCAAACTCAACCTGCGCGACCGCGCCCAAGCCATCGTCGTCGCCTACGAATCCGGACTGATCACACCCGGAGCATCCGGCGGGACCAGCGCGTAAGGAACCAACCGCGACCGCGCAGGTCGTCGGCCAACCTCCTGCGCCTATCTGCGCGTGCTCTAAGACGATCAGTCGTTGAGAGCATCCTGGATCCGGCCGTTGATGATCTCCTTCTGGCCCTCGATGCACTTGGCGTAGACCTTCAGCAGGACATCGACGCTGTGGCCGGCCCGCTCGGTGACCTCGGTGGCCGGGACGCCGGAGTTGAGCCAAGCGACACTGCGGCGTGCCTGAGGTCGTACGGGCGGCGGGCCAGGGGTGAGTCCACCCGCTCGGGAG
>JAOPYG010000393.1 GCA_025964685.1 Actinoallomurus sp.
CGGCGGTGGTCGCCGAGGTAGATCTCGTGGTGGTGTCCGGACATTCGCAGGTTGTTGGCGGCGAGGTACTCGTGATGGAGCTTGGCGAGTACGGGTCCTTCATCGTCGTAGGGTCCGACGTGCAGAAGCTGGGCACTGGTCCCCTCGTGCAGGGTCTCGCGGCGGATGTCGGCGATCGTGGGGAGGCTCTTCTTCGTCAGCGCGGCCTTTTTGGCGTCGTCGATGAGGTCTTCGGTGATCCAGTCGGGCTGGCTGATGAGCATGCGCCAGTGCCAGGCGTCTTTGGCGCGGGTGGTGAACACTTCCGGGCGGTCGGACCACCACAGCCCTTCGAGCGGTCCGACGACGAAGTCCCGGCCGAGGGCGGTTTTGCTGGTGAACTTGATCGTGTAGGCGACGGTGTAGAGCGCCTCGACGGCGCGGGCGTAGCCGGCGCTGGTGTTGGGATCGCCGTGACCGTCGACGGCGATGAACTGCTGTGTGGGCATGTCGAGCAGCGCCCAGCCGGTGTTCGTTGGCGCGTAGCACTGCTTGAGTTCTCGTTTGACGTCATAGCGGGTCATGGCCTGTCTTCCTTCCTGGCGGGGTGGTCGTCGGGAGATTGGTTGCCGAGTTCGGCCAGTTCCGCCTGGTAGGTGGCCAGCCATTGTTGTTCGGCGGCCAGTTGGCCCAGCGCGTAGTCGAAGATGGCGCGGACGAAAGCGGGCATCTCGGGTTGGGCGTCGCGGGCCGCGGCGATGGCGGCGATCTTCTCCGTCAGGGCTGCGGCCCGCCGGTCGAGTGCGGCCCGGAGGCGTTCGGGCGCAATGACCGGTTGGTTGGCCAGACCGACCAGGATGGGCGGGAACACCGGCCGGAGTTCGGCCACCGCGGCCTCGGCCGACCGTGCGCAGGCCCGGCGCCCCTCGGCCGTGGGCCCGTATACCCGGCGGGCCTTTCCCTGCGCGGCTCGCGGCGTGTCGATCTCGGTGATCAGGCCGCGGTCGCGGAGTCGGGCCAACTGGTAGTAGATCGAGCTGAAGCCGATCTCGGTCCACTCGCGCATGCCGCGGGTGCTGATGACCTCGTCGAGTTCGTAGCCGTGTCTCGGCTTCTCCACGAGCAGGCCGAGCACAGTCAGCTCGGCAGGCGTCAGGTCGGCAGCCACGATTCTATTCTAGTACTAGAATAGAGCTGAGCCCGAACGCGATGACCACATACCTTGCGCCGCTGACCTTCCTGATCAGTCAACCGCCGTGCTCGAACCGGCTCGCCACCCGATGGCCTCAATTCCGATAGCGATCTGGTCGCTATTGAGACTGAGGCCAGCGACCCCTGGCGCCGCGGACGCCGACCGGCCTGTCACCAACGCCAACCCGGTGGACGTATGTGGTCACCGCACCACGGAGGCAACCGCACGAAACCGGGCAGCCTTGCCGCGCGTCCTATCCGCGTGGACAACGATCCTCCCGGATGCCTGACAATCCCCTTGCTGATCATCGTCGTGCCGATACGTCTCCTCTGGGAGGTGCTCTCGGCGCTCGGGAGGTTCGTGCGGGCGTACGTCCTGCGGCCCACCGGGTGGCTGCTCTACAACGGCCTCGTACGGCCGCTGGCGTGGGTGCTCGGCGAGCTGGTCCTCCGCCCGCTCTGGTGGACGCTGCGCGTCCTGGTGCTGCTACCGCTGCGCTGGGTCGTACTGAGAGTCCTGGCGCCGCTGTGGCGGGCAATCCTCCGTCATGTACTCCGGCCCATCGGGAGCGGCGTGGCATGGTTCGTGGCGTTCATCCTGACCTGTCTCGGCCGGGCACTGGCCGTGCTGTGGCGGGTGGCGTTGCGGCCGCTCTGGAGGGCCGCGGCCTGGCTCGTGGCACTCATCCGCATTCCCCTCGCGTTCGTGGCGCAGTGGATCGGCCGGGGGCTCGTCGCGCTGTGGCGAGTGGTCCTGTGGCCGCTTCTGGCTGCGTTCGGACGCCTCGTCGCGCATGCCTGGCGGCTGGCGGGCCTGGTCCTGTTCCACCTGTTCGTGTGGCCGGCCCGGTGGCTGTGGCGAGTGCTGTTCAGGCCCGCTCTGCGGGCGCTGCGGCGGGCCTGGCGGGCGACCGTCGTACCGGCCGCCCGGTGGCTGCGCGGCAGCGTGTGGGAACCCGCGCGGGCGGCCGGACGTTCGGTCTCCAGGGCAGTCGGCCTGCATACCAGGCCGCGATGACCCCGTAGTCTTGGTACTAAGACCACGGATCTAACTCGAGTAGGAAGGATCAAAACACTGGCACCCATGCCGGAGGGCCCGGCGCCGGCCCCCGTGACCCAGCGTCTGCGCGTGCGGTACGCCAAGCGCGGCAGGCTGCGGTTCACCAGCCACCGAGACATCTCCCGGGCCGTGGAACGCGCCATCCGGCGCGCCGGGATTCAGGTGGCCTTCAGCGCCGGATTCACCCCCCACCCGAAGATCTCGTACGCGGGTGCGGCGGCCACTGGTGTTGCCAGTGAGGCGGAATACCTTGAGATCGGGCTTGTTGCCCCCTGTGATCCGGACCGGTTGCGGGCCGGTCTCGACGACGCGCTACCCGAGGGTCTCGACATCCTCGACGTCGTCGAGGCGCGGACCGGGACGCTGGCGGATCGGCTGGAGGCATCGCGCTGGCTCGTACGTCTCGACGGGGTCCTCCCGGAGACGGCGGACGCCGCCGTGACCGCCTTCATGGCGGCCGACGAGATCGAGGTCGAACGCCTCACGAAGAAGGGACGCCGGCGCTTCGATGCCCGTGCCGCGGTCATCGCGTGCGAGCTCGACCGGCGTGCCATTGAAGACGCGGATGCGCGATGTGCCATACTTCGAATGGTTGTTCGGCACATGACACCCGCTGTTCGACCTGACGACGTCCTCACCGGACTTCGCCTTGTGGCCGGCCTCGCGCCGCCGTCGCCTCCACTGGTGACGCGGCTGGCGCAGGGACCACTCGATGAAACCACCGGTGAGCTCACCGACCCGCTGACCCCCGACCGGCAGACCGCACCGGCAGGCGATGTTGCCGCCGAGACCGCGGACGCCGTACGGATGGCGGAGTCGGACGCCGTCGGTGCCCAGCCGTAGGCGATTCCGTGTATCCCATGGATCCTCGCCGTCGACCGGGCGCACCCCTGATGACTTTGTCGGCACGACCCGAAGGGCCGAGTCGGCGACAACGAGAAATGGATTGCTCCTGTGCGGCGCACCCTCGCGGGTCGCGCCCGGGAGCTGACGGGAGAAAGCCCGCATGCTTGACAACGAGATCGGTGACGCGACAAGCGGCACCGAGGACACCGGTAATCGAACGACTGGTGAGACCGGAAAGGTGAGCCGCCCGCGTCGGGCAAGCCGCCCGGCCGGTCCACCACCCGAGCCGACGGAGCAACCGGCGCCCGCGCCCGCCTCGACGGCACCGGCAGCCCAGCCGGCCGCGAAGTCGGCCGCACCGCCGGCCGGCGAGAGCGGTGAGGACGCAGAGCGGCCCGCGAAGGCGACGCGTACGCGCCGGACCACTCGCAAGAGTGCGCCGGAGCCGGCGGCCGAGCGGGACACACCGGTCAAGGCCGAGGCCAAGACCGAGCCCGCGGAGCTCGCCGCGCCCAGGAGCGCGGAGGTTCCCGACGCGGCCTTCCAGCCGCCGATGGTCGTCTTCCAGCCGCCGGCGCTGCCGGCGGAGGAGGCCGCGCCGAGGTCCCGGCCGAAGGCCGAGACCCAGCAGAAGCCGAAGACCGAGCCCAAGCCGAAGACCGAGGCCAAGGCCAAGGCCGAGCCCAAGCAGGCGGCCCAGGCCAGGGCCGAGGAGATCGACGACCAGGGCGACGACGACGACGGCACCGACAAGAGCGGCCGCCGCCGTCGCCGTCGGGGCGGCCGTGGGCGTGGCAAGGTCCGCGACGGCCAGGACGCCGACGACACCGGCAGGGACGGCGACGACTCGGACCAGGCCGATGACGAGGACGGCGACGACTTCGGCGACGAGCGCGACGAGAACGGCGCGTCGACCCGGCGCCGCCGCCGTCGCCGCCGCCGCACCGGTGGGGGCGAGGGCGAGGACCACGCCGGCGACGACCCGCCCAACACCGTCGTACACGTCCGTGAGCCGCGTACCGTCGAGGACGAGGTCCAGTCGGTCAAGGGTTCCACGCGGCTGGAGGCCAAGAAGCAGCGCCGCCGTGAGGGCCGTGAGCAGGGCCGCCGCCGGCCGCCGATCGTCACCGAGTCGGAGTTCCTCGCGCGCCGCGAGTCCGTCGAGCGGGTCATGGTGATCCGCTCGGAGGGCGACCGGACGCAGATCGGCGTGCTCGAGGACAACGTGCTGGTCGAGCACTATGTCGACAAGTCGAGCCACCAGTCCTACGTCGGCAACGTCTACCTGGGCAAGGTGCAGAACGTCCTGCCGTCGATGGAGGCGGCATTCGTCGACATCGGCAAGGGCCGCAACGCCGTGCTGTACGCCGGTGAGGTCAACTGGGATCTCGCCGGGCTGGAGGGCCAGCCGCGCCGTATCGAGTCGGCGCTCAAATCCGGCCAGTCGGTCCTCGTCCAGGTCACCAAGGACCCGCTCGGGCACAAGGGCGCCCGGCTGACCAGCCAGATCTCGCTGCCGGGCCGTTACCTCGTGTACGTCCCGGACGGCTCGATGACAGGCATCAGCCGCAAGCTGCCCGACAAGGAGCGCACGCGGCTCAAGCAGATCCTCAAGAAGGTCATGCCGGAGCACGCCGGGGTGATCGTGCGTACCGCCGCGGAGGGCGCCGCCGAGGAGGAGCTGGCCCGTGACGTGTCCCGGCTGTCGGCACAGTGGGAGAACATCAAGCGCCAGTCCAAGACGGCGAACGCTCCCGCCATGCTGTACGGCGAGCCGGATCTGACCATCCGGGTCGTGCGCGACATCTTCAACGAGGACTTCAGCAAGCTCGTCGTCCAGGGCGAGGAAGCCTGGGACATGGTCAAGGAGTACGTCGGCTACGTCGCGCCGCACCTGGCCGACCGGCTGGAGCTGTGGACTGACAGCGACGACGTCTTCGCCGGCCACCGCGTGGACGAGCAGATCGCCAAGGCCATGGAGCGCAAGGTGTGGCTGCCCAGCGGCGGTTCGCTGGTCATCGACCGTACCGAGGCCATGACGGTCGTGGACGTCAACACCGGCAAGTTCACCGGGCAGGGCGGCAACCTCGAAGAGACCGTCACCCGCAACAACCTCGAGGCCGCCGAGGAGATCGTGCACCAGCTGCGGCTGCGTGACATCGGCGGCATCATCGTCGTCGACTTCATCGACATGGTGCTGGAGAGCAACCGCGACCTGGTGCTCCGCCGCATGCTCGAATGCCTGTCCCGCGACCGGACCAAGCATCAGGTCGCCGAGGTGACCTCTCTCGGGCTCGTGCAGATGACGCGCAAGCGTGTCGGTGGGGGGCTCCTGGAGTCCTTCTCCGAGCCCTGCGACTGCTGCAACGGCCGGGGCATCCACGTGACGCTGTCGCCGGTCGAGCCCAAGGCGGACAAGTCCGCCGGGCCGAGCCGCCGCAGAAAGCGCAAGGGCGACATCGAGAAGGCCGTCGAGGACAAGATGGCCAAGGTGGAGCGGAGCAAGGCCGCCGATGGGGCCAAGGCGGACACGGACGCCGGGGAGACCGGCGCCGAGCCCGCTGAGACCACGGAGGCCGCCGAGCCCGCCGCACCCCTCGAGCACGCCGAGACGGCCGACGGCGAGCCCATGGCCAACGGTCGCCGGCGGCGTTCGCGCCGGTCGCCGCGGGCCAAGTCCGAGGCGACCGCCGACTGACCGTTTTGGGCCGCGGTCTCAGGCGATCGCGGCCGAAACGGCGTCCGGTTCGACCTGGGGGCACGGGATCCGGTATCCTGGGTCTCCCGGCGCTCTTGCGTCGTTGTTAGCGCGCCTGAGGCCCCTCGCCCGAAGGGTGCAGGCAGCAGCTTCCGAAATGAGCTTCAGTTCGATTAGTCGTGCCCGAGGCACGCAAAGGAAAGGTTCCGCGGTGTACGCGATCGTCCGTTGCGGCGGCAGGCAGGAGAAGGTGGCCGTCGACGACGTGCTCGCCGTTGACAAGTTGGCCGGTGAGATCGGCTCGACGGTGACGCTGCCGGCAGTCCTCGTCGTCGACGGCGACAACGTCGTCAGCGCGCCCGCCGATGTGGCCAAATACGAGGTCACCGCCGAGATCGTCGGTGCCGCTAAGGGCCCGAAGATCAACATCATGCACTACCGGAACAAGACCGGGTACAAGCGGCGCATGGGTCACCGTCAGCCGTACACCCAGGTCAAGGTGCTCGGTATCAAGGCCGGAAAGTAAGAGGGGGCCTCAGACATGGCACACAAGAAGGGCGCCTCGTCCAGCCGTAACGGCCGCGACTCCAATGCCCAGCGGCTCGGAGTGAAGCGGTTCGGCGGCCAGGTCGTCAACGCGGGCGAGATCATCGTCCGGCAGCGCGGCACGCACTTCCACCCCGGTCCGGGTGTGGGGCGCGGTGGCGACGACACGCTGTTCGCGCTGGTCGCGGGAGCGGTCACGTTCGGTCGTTACCGCGGCCGTCGCGCCGTGAGCATCGTCCCTCCGGCGGAGTAGGTCCGCCGAAGCGACGACAACGACTTCAGGACGAGGGCGGACCGGTCGATCGGTCCGCCCTCGTCGTTGTTTTGAGGGGAAAGAAGGAGGGGAGCATGCCGGATCGTGTCGTTCCGCCGGAGACGGAGGGGCGTGGCAACCACGGCGAGGGTGGAGCGGCCGACCAGGGCCGGACGCGCGGCCGGACCGGGGGTAAGGGCGCGCAGTTCATCGACCGGGTCGCCCTGCATCTGCAGGCGGGCAACGGCGGGAACGGCTGCGCCTCCGTCCACCGGGAGAAGTTCAAGCCCCTCGGCGGCCCGGACGGTGGCAACGGCGGGCGTGGCGGCGACATCACGCTCGAAGTCGACCCCAACGCCGCCAGCTTGCTCGACTACCACAAGCGGCCCCATCGCAAGGCGAGCGGCGGCAAGCAGGGCCAGGGGGCGCACAAGAACGGCGCCAACGGCGGTGACCTCCTCCTGCCCGTGCCCGACGGCACCGTCGTCAAGACCGCGGATGGTGAGGTCCTCGCCGACCTGACCGGTGCCGGCACCCGTTTCGTGGTCGCGCAGGGCGGTCACGGAGGGCTCGGCAACGCCGCGCTCGCCTCGGCGCGCCGCAAGGCGCCCGGGTTCGCGCTCCTCGGCGAGCCCGGCGACGAGTTCGACGTGATCCTCGAGCTGAAGACCGTCGCCGACGTCGCGCTCGTGGGGTTCCCGAGCGCGGGCAAGTCGTCGCTGATCGCGGCGATGTCCGCGGCCAAGCCCAAGATCGCCGATTATCCCTTCACCACGCTCGTGCCCAACCTTGGTGTCGTAAGCGCCGGCGAGGCCGTCTTCACGGTGGCCGACGTGCCCGGCCTCATCGAGGGCGCCAGCCAGGGCAAGGGCCTCGGCCTGGAGTTCCTGCGCCACATCGAGCGCGCGTCGACGCTGGTGCACGTGCTCGACTGCGCCACCCCCGAGTCTGGCCGCGACCCGGTCTCCGACTTCGAGGTCATCGAGGCCGAGCTGGAGGCGTACAGCGCGCTCGGCGACCGGCCGCTGGCGGACCGACCCCGCGTCATCGTGCTGAACAAGGTCGACGTGCCCGAGGGACGTGACCTGGCCGAGCTCGTCCGCCCTGAGTTCGAGGGGCGCGGGCTGCGGGTGTTCGAGGTGTCGGCGGCCACACACGAGGGCCTGCGCGCGCTGGGCTTCGCGATGGCCGAGATGGTCGACGCGTACCGCGCGGGGCTCCCGGCCGAGGAACCGACCCGGCTGGTCATCCGGCCGGCGCCGGTCGGCGGCCCGGAGTTCGAGGTACGCCGGCTCGGTGACGACAACTTCCTGATCACCGGTGAGAAACCGCAGCGGTGGCTGCGGCAGACCGACTTCGCCAACGACGAGGCGGTCGGCTACCTCGCCGACCGGCTCGCCCGGCTCGGCGTCGAGGAGAAGCTGGCCGAGGCGGGCGCCGAGTCCGGCGCGACGGTGCTCATCGGCACCGAGGAGGAGTCGATCGTCTTCGACTGGGAGCCCGACGTGCTTGCCGGGTCCGATCACGGCCTGGGCCGGCGCGGCACCGACCGGAGGCTGGACGGCCGATGACGCGTGGCGGGCGAAGGCGGTGGCCCTGATGCGCCCGGCGATCAGCGACGTCCGTCGCGTCGTGGTGAAGGCCGGGTCGTCCTCGCTCACCACCGCCGGTGGCGCGATCGACGCGGCGCGCATCGACGCCCTCGTCGACGCGCTGGCCGGCTGGCGCAGTCCCGGCGGCATCAAGGACCGCGAGGTCGTGTTCGTGTCCTCCGGTGCGATCGCCGCCGGGATGGGCCCGCTCGGCCTGCCGGTACGCCCCCGGGACCTGGCCGTCCAGCAGGCGGCCGCGAGCGTGGGCCAGGGCCTGCTCGTCGCGCGCTACACCGCGTCGTTCGCGCGCTACGGCCTCGGGGTCGGCCAGGTGCTGCTGACCGCCGACGACATGATGCGGCGTTCGCACCACCGCAATGCGCAGCGCACGCTGGAGCAGCTCCTGACGTTCGGCGTCGTGCCGATCGTCAACGAGAACGACACGGTCGCCACGGACGAGATCCGTTTCGGCGACAACGACCGGCTGGCCGCGCTCGTGGCCCATCTCGTCCGGGCGGACGCGCTGATCCTGCTCTCCGACGTCGACGCGCTCTACACCGGTGACCCGCGACTGCCGGGCGCCCGCCGGATCGGCGACGTCCGCGCACCCGCCGACCTCGACGGCGTACGCCTCGGCGGATCCGGGCGGGTCGGCACCGGCGGCATGGTGACGAAGGTGGAGGCCGCCCGCATCGCCGGCGTACCGGTGGTGCTCACCGACGCCGCCTCCGTCGGCGCGGCACTGGCCGGCGAGGACGTCGGCACGTACTTCCATCCGGCCGGCGTACGCCCGTCGGCCCGGCGCCAGTGGCTGGCGCACGCCACGACCGGGCAGGGACGGCTGCGGCTCGACCCGGGCGCCGTCGACGCGGTCGTCCGCCGCGGCAAGTCGCTGCTGCCGGCCGGGATCACCGGCGTCGAAGGCGATTTCAGCGCCGGCGACCCCGTGGACATGTGCGACGAACAGGGCGGGCTGATCGCCCGCGGGCTGGTCAACTACGACGCGGGGGAGATCCCCGAGCTCATGGGCCGCTCGACACGCTGGCTGGCGCGTGAGCTGGGTCCCGAGTACGAACGCGAGATCATTCACCGGGACGATCTGGTCGTCCTGGCAACCTGGGAAGCACCGTCGGGATCCGCGGCGGGCTAAGGAGGACAACGTGGGCACTCAGGAGCAGGTTCTCGACGTGGCGCGGCGCGCCAGGCAGGCCGCCGCCGAGCTCGCCCCGCTGCCGCGCGGCACGAAGGACGCCGCGCTGCACGCCATCGCGGACGCGCTCCTCGCCCGGTCCCCGGAGATCGTCGAGGCCAACGCGGCCGACGTCGCGCGGGCCCACGAGGCCGGCATCTCCGAATACATGATCGACCGGCTGAGCCTGTCCCCGGACCGTGTCACCGCGATCGCGGCGGCCGTACGCCACGTCGCCTCGCTGCCCGACCCGGTGGGGGAGTCCGTACGCGGCTACACGCTGCCGAATGGCCTGGACCTCCGGCAGGTGCGCGTGCCCCTGGGCGTCGTCGGCATCATCTACGAGGGCCGCCCGAACGTCACCGTCGACGCCGCCGCGCTCACGCTGAAGAGCGGCAACGCGGTACTGCTGCGCGGCTCGTCCTCGGCGTACGACTCCAACACGGCGCTGGTCGAGGTCATGCGGTCGGCGCTCACCGAGCTGCCCGCCGACGCCGTACAGCTCGTGCCCGGTCGTGACCGCGACTCGGTGAAGTACCTGATGCGCGCCCGCGGCCTGGTCGACGTCCTGATCCCGCGCGGCGGCGCCGCTCTGATCAACTCGGTGGTCGAGGAGTCGACGGTCCCGGTCATCGAGACGGGTGTGGGCAACTGCCACGTCTACGTCGACGCGGACGCCGACCTCGACATGGCCGTGAACATCCTGGTGAACGCCAAGACGCATCGGCCGTCGGTGTGCAACGCGGCCGAAACGGTGCTCGTACACCGCGACATCGCCCCCACATTCCTGCCGCGCGCCCTGGAGGCGCTGCGCGACAAGGGCGTGACCGTGCACGGCGACGACGACGTGCGCGCGTACTCCGGCGACGTCGTGGCGGCCACCGACAAGGACTGGAGTGAGGAGTACCTCTCGCTCGACCTGGCCGCGGCCGTGGTCGGGTCGCTGGAGGACGCCGTCGCGCACATCCGCAGGTACGGCTCCGCGCACACCGAGGCGATCGTGACGACCTCCCAGGCGGCGGCACGCCGGTTCGTGGCCCTGGTCGACTCGGCGGCCGTGATGGTCAACGCCTCGACCCGGTTCACCGACGGCGAGGAGTTCGGCTTCGGCGCGGAGATCGGCATCTCGACGCAGAAGCTCCACGCCCGCGGACCGATGGGTCTGGCCGAGCTGACCTCGACCAAGTACGTGGTCACCGGTGACGGCCATCTGAAGGGCGCCTGATCCGCCGGTAGGGGCCGGGCCTGAGGGGGCCGTCTCACTCAGGCGCGTCACCAGACACCGATCCACCCTCGCCACAGCGAGCCTCGGCGCATCGCCGGGCTGATCGGGACCGAGCCTGGGGCCGCCACCGCCCCCAATGAGCCCCGAATGAGCTCCGAATAGCAAGGCCCTCGCTGCCGGAAGAGGTGGGCGGGTCGCCCCGACGGGTGGGATGCGCACCCGTCGGGGCAACCGCCTCTCCCGGCGGAGGGCCGGTTGGTCGAGCGCCGGTCAGTGGACGGTCAGGTCCACGGACTTGCCGCCGGCGACGATCTTGTAGAGGCCGGGGATGACCGACCTGGTGGATGAACCGTTGATGTCGCCCTGCGTCACGGCCAGGCGCGACAGCGGGAAGGACAGGGACACGGTCGTGGACTGGCCCGCCTTGAGCGGCACGCGGGTGTAGGCGACGAGACGGTTCGGCGGAACGACGATCCGGCTGACCGGCTGCTGGGCGAAGACCGGCACGACCATGTCGCCGTCCTTGGCGCCGGTGTTGGCGACCTTCACCGACACCTTCACCGTGTTGCCGCCCGAGACGGAGATGTCGTTCACCGCGTACGTGGTGTACGACAGGCCCGCGCCGAAGGCGAACAGCGGGTCGTAGTTCGAGCTCGTGCCGGAGTTGGTGCCCGGCAGCTGCTGGTAGAACATCGGCTCGTCACCGGCGGTCTTCGGCCACGACACCGGCAGGCGACCGCTGGGGTTCGCCTTGCCGAACAGGACGTTCGCCACGGCCGTACCGCCCTCGCTGCCCGGCAGCCAAGACATGAGCAGCTGCTTGGCGTCGGCGGCACCGCCCAGGGCGAGCGGCCGTCCGGCGACGACCACCACGATCACCGGCTTGCCGGTGGCCTGCAGGTCATCGACCAGCTTCTGCTGGTCGGCCGCCAGCTCGGGCTTCTCGTTGTCGTTCGTCCCCTCGGCGCCGGGCTTCTCGCCGACCACGACGACCGCCGCGTCGGCGCCCTTGGTCTGGTCGACGGCGTCACCGGCGTCCTTGACCAGCTTGGCGTGGTCGCCGATGACGTTCTTGATGCCCTGGTACAGGGTCACGCCGGGGTCGTTGACGCCGTCCGGGATGCCCTGCCACTGGATCGTCCAGCCGCCGTCCTGGTTGGGGATCGAGTCGGCGCTGGGGCCGGTCACGACCACCTTGCCGAGGCCGGTCGACAGGGGCAGCACGTTGCCGTCGTTCTTCAGCAGCGTCTGGGACTCGGTGGCCGCCTTGACCGCGAGGTCCTTGTCGGCGCCGAGCGCGATGCCGTCGGCCTGGGAGGCGTCCACGTACGGGTGCTCGAACAGGCCGAGCTTGAACTTCAGCGTCAGGATGCGCGAGACGGCCTCGTCGATGCGCGACTTGGAGACCTTGCCGCTCTTGACGTCGGAGATCAGTCCGCTCACGTAGTCGTCGACGCTGCCCGGCGGCAGCATCGCCATGTCCACGCCGGCGTTGACCGCGATGGCCGCCGCGCCCGCGTAGGAGTCGCTCAGGTGGTACGCGGTCTGCAGGCTCTGGACGTCGTTCCAGTCGCTGACGACGACGCCCTTGAAGCCCCACTGCTTGCGCAGCAGGTCGGTGAGCAGGTAGTGCGAGGCGTGCGCCGGGATCCCGTTGACCGAACCGGAGTTGACCATGAGGGTCTGCGCGCCGGCGTCGACGGCCGCCTTGTAGGCGGGCAGGAACGTGTCCTGGAAGTAGCGTGGGTCCAGGTGGGCCTCGGCGCGGTCGTGGCCGTTGAACGGCTGGGAGTAGCCGCCGAAGTGCTTGACCGTGGCCGCGACCTGACCGGTCTTCTGCAGGCCCTGGATGTTGGCGGCGCCGAGCGAGCCCGCGAGGTAGGGGTCCTCGGAGAAGGTCTCGTAGTAGCGGCCCCACCGGGTGTC